>JBFKPJ010000007.1:0-38586 GCA_041628355.1 Muriicola sp.
ACAGACCTTCCCAGAATTATACCAGAAGGAAATGGATAGAACAGAAAGCCAAATGCTGATCATTTTCGGGGCTTCGGGCGACCTTACGGCCCGGAAACTCATTCCCGCCTTGTTCCATCTTCATTGCGGAGGCTATCTGCCGAAGAATTTCCTGGTACTGGGCGTGAGTCGTTCTGAATACACAGACGAGGAATTCCGGGAAAAGGTCATTTTTGAGAGCAGCTACCTGGAGGAGGACATAAAGGAAAAAGGTCAGGACGCCGCGCGACAATTTGCCGAAAAGCTTTTCTACCACGATCTGGGGGCCAGTTATGAATCTTCCTATGTGGAGCTCTCCCGCCGGATAGGATCCCTCAATGAAAAATACCAGACCGGCCACAACTTTATTTTCTACCTTTCCACCCCTCCCAACATATACGAGGTGATCGCCAAGAACCTCTCTGAACAGGAGCTCACCCATCAGGAAGCCGGGTGGAAAAGACTGATCGTTGAAAAGCCCTTTGGATACGACCTGGCTTCTGCCAGGGAATTGAACCACGGCCTTCATCAATTCTTCAGCGAGGACCAGATCTTCAGGATAGATCACTACCTGGGCAAGGAGACCGTACAGAATCTGCTGGTCACCCGGTTTGCGAACAGTATTTTTGAACCCCTCTGGAACCGGAACTACATACAGCACATCGAGATCACCAATGCGGAGAGCGTAGGGGTGGAGAAAAGAGGCGGGTATTACGACGGCGCGGGTGCCCTGAGGGACATGTTCCAGAACCACTTGCTGCAGATCGTCTCCCTGATAGTGATGGAGCCTCCTATCAGCGCGGAAGCCGAATCCATCAGGAATGAAAAAGTGAAAGCACTGAAGTCGCTCCGCATCCTCAGGGACGAAAAAAGCCTGAAGGAGAACATCATCCGCGGTCAGTACCTCTCCGCGGAAATCGACGGCAAGAAGGTCAAGGGATACCGGGAAGAGGACGGGGTAGACCCGGATTCTACCACGGAGACCTTTGTGGCCATCAAATTCTTTGTGGATAACTGGCGATGGAAGGATGTGCCTTTCTATGTCAGGACGGCAAAGCGGATGCCTACCAAGGTCACAGAAGTGGTCATCCATTTTAAGGCACCCCATCACAAGATCTTCACAGAGTCGGGGATGTTTAACAAGGACAACAAGCTCATCATCAGAATACAGCCGGATGAGGGGATCCTGATCAAATTCGGCGTAAAAGTCCCCGGACAGGGATTCAAGGTAGAAAGGGCCAATCTCGATTTCTACTATGACAGCCTTATCGAAAACAATTTGATGGCTGCCTACGAAAGGCTTCTCCTGGATGCCATGCAGGGCGATGCCACCCTCTATGCCCGGGCCGATGAGGTGGAGGCCGCCTGGGAGTTCGTGGACCCTATCCTGAAGTTCTGGAAAACTAACAAGGACGCTATGATCTACGGGTATTCGGCCGGGGTCTGGGGTCCTCAGAATGCAGACGACCTGCTGGAAGGGGAGAACACCTGGCGCAACCCGGGGTCTAACCTGGCCGATGATCCGGGATTCTGTGTCATAAAATAAGGAAGATGAACGTACACGTATACGACACCAAAATTTCTGTGGCTAAACACTTTGCGGCCTATTTGGAAAAGGAAATAAAAGGGCGGGATCAGTATCACATGGCCCTCTCCGGAGGCAGCACACCCAGGATCCTCTTCGAGGAACTCTCCAGCACGGACCATTACGCGATCGACTGGGAAAAGGTACATCTCTACTGGGGGGATGAGCGTTGTGTCCCGCCGGATGATGAGCAGAGCAATTACAAAATGACCTGCGACTACCTGCTCCGGAATATCCGTATTCCCGAGGGAAACATCCATCGTATCATGGGGGAGAATGAACCCAGCGTGGAGGCCCTTAGGTATGGAATCCTCCTGGAGAGGGAACTTCCTTCTGTTTCAGATAAGCCTGTGTTCGATATGGTCATCCTCGGGATGGGGGAGGACGGGCATACGGCTTCTATCTTTCCCCATGAGATCCACCTCTGGGATTCGGACCAAAATTGCGAGGTGGCCACCCATCCGGAGAGTGGGCAAAAACGGGTCACGATCACCGGAAAACTCATCAATCACAGCAGGGAAGTAGCCTTCCTGGTAACGGGGAAAGGCAAGGCCGATAAGGTATCGGGCATCCTCAAGGAGGCCAAAGGCTATACCCAGTATCCCGCGGCCCTGGTTAAGCCGCTAGAGGGCAAACTCAGCTGGTTCCTGGATGCAGGTGCTGCATCGGGCCTTTAAAGAATCAATTGAGATTGAAAGGGGTCGTGGGTTCTTCTTCCTGGAGATCGTCATCCTCTGCCCTTTTCAGGATCTTATCGGGGAGTGACTTCTTTGCCTTGGCGCCCATTTTCTTGAGCTTTTCGATGCTGGTGATGATATTTCCCCTTCCTTCCACGAGTTTGTTCATCGCCCCGCGGTATTCGTTCTTGGCCTCGTCCATCTTTTTACCCACCCTGGTCAGGTCCGTCACGAACCCTTCGAACTTGTCGTAAAGGGCACCGGCCTGCCTGGCGATCTCGATGGCATTACGCTGTTGCTTTTCGTTGTTCCACATGGTGTCTATGGTACGCAGCGTGGCCAGGAGGGTAGAGGGGGTCACGATGACGATGTTCTTTTCAAAGGCCTTATTGTACAGGGCGGGATCCTGGTTGATCGCCACGGAGAAGGCCGTCTCAATGGGGACGAACATGAGCACAAAATCGGGGCTTTCCATATCGTACAGGTCTTCGTACTTCTTGGAAGAGAGCTGGTCTACGTGTTTTTGCAGCGATTGGATATGACTTTTAAGGTGACTTTCCTGGAATTCCTCCTCGGCATTGACAAAACGCTCGTAATCGGTCAGGGAAACCTTGGAGTCAATGATCATTTTCTTGCCATCGGGAAGGTTGATCACTACATCGGGTAATACCCTGCTTCCATCTTCCTTCTTGAAACTCTGCTGTACCGTGTATTCCCGGTCTTTTTCCAAACCCGATTTTTCAAGGACCCTTTCCAGAACCAATTCTCCCCAGTTGCCCTGCATCTTGCTGTCGCCCTTGAGAGCCTTGGTCAGGTTCTCAGCTTCCTTGGTGATCTTGAGGTTCTGGTTCTGCAGGTTCAGGAGCTGTTCCCTCAAAGCAGAATGAATGCTGATGTTTTCCTTCTGGCTTTCCTCCACTTTCTTTTCGAAAAGCTGGATCTTTTCCTGGAGAGGGATGAGGATGTGCTTGATGTTCTTCTGGTTCTGTTCCGTGAATTTCAGGCTTTTTTCATCCAGGATCTTGTTGGCCAGGTTCTCGAATTCCTTGGTGAATTTCTCCTGCAGGTCGGCCACCTCCTCTTTCTGGTCCTCCAGCTTCTGCCTCAGGTTTTCCAGATCGGCCTCATTGCGGGTCACCAGTTGGTTGAGCCTGTTGTTCTCTGTCCGCAGGTCCTCCACCGTCTGTTTTTCCTCTTTCAGGCGAACCTCGATCTCCTCCCTGCTCCTGGCCAGTTGCCGTTCCCTTTCCTCAAGCGCGCCCTGGACCGATCTCCGCTTCAACCGTTCGATATAATTTCCCAAAAAGTACCCCAGCAAACCTGCCAGTAATGCGGCTACAGCCAGCGTGATCTCCGTGCTCATCTCCAGTTCAATTTCATGTAAAGATAGGCCATCTTACCTAAAAACGACAGGAGGGATCGTCTAGTTTTTGATTTTGAAAGTCCCTGTTCTGGAATCAAAACCGATGAGGTCTGCCGGAAAAAGTCGCTGGAAACTACGCTCCTCAATGTGCTGGCATGGCGGTCCGAAATGGTATCCGGAACGGTCCAGGATGAGCATCTGGTCACAGAGCTGGATGGCCAGGTCGATCTCATGGGTCGTATAGATGACCGTCTTCCCAAATTCCTTGGCGATCCCTTTCATGGTCTTCAGGATCTGCACCTTATGATAGAGGTCGAGGTGGGTAGTGGGTTCATCCAGCATCATAACAGGAGTATCCTGGGCCAGCGCCCTGGCGATCAGTACTTTCTGCAGCTGTCCGTCGCTAAGCTCGTAGCACTTCCTGTCCTCCAGGTCTTCCAGTCCGGTCTTTCGGATGGAATCGGCCACGACCTTAGAATCTTCAGGGGTCAGTGTTCCCAGCCAGTTCGTATAAGGCTGCCTTCCCAGACTGATCAGTTCCCTGACGGTCAGGTTTCGCGTCGGGAGGGGCTCTGTTAGGACGATGCTCAGGGAGGCGGCCAGTTCCTGAGGGGTCAGGGAGTTTATGGATTTGCCCTTGATGAGCACATCGCCGGATAATCTGCGCTGCACCCCGGCCAGCGTCCTGAGGAGGGTCGACTTCCCGATCCCGTTGGCCCCGACCACCGAAACGAATTCGCCCTGGGCGAGAGAAAAGTTCAGATTCCGGGCGATCAGGATGTCCTTCCCGTTCTTGCCGGAGTATCCGATGCTCAAATTCGATATTTCCAGCACGTGCTGCATATTATGGGATGTCCTCGAAATTATACTCCGATGCGAAGGTAGGTATTCTGCAAAAAACAATTTTTTACCAGTTCACATTCCTAAAAGATCATATTGCGCCTTCTCAGGAGCAGCCAGATGACCACCGGTGCCCCAACGATGGAAGTGATCGCATTGATAGGCAGAATATAGGAGGAGGAGGGAAGCTGGGCGATGGTATCACAGAGGAGCAGGAGGATAGCCCCGTAGAGGACCACCCCGGGCACCAATATCCTGTGGTCTGTGGAATTGAAGAGCTGGCGGGTGAGGTGGGGTACCGCCAGGCCGATAAAGGCGATGGGACCCGCAAAGGCCGTGATCGAACCGGCCAGGAGGCCGGTGGCGATGATGATCAGGTTTCGGGACCTGCCGATCCTGACCCCGAGGCTTCGGGCGTAATTCTCCCCGAGCAGGAGGGCGTTCAGGGATTTTATAGAGCTGATGCTCAACAACAGCCCCAGAACGCTGATAATCGCCAGGATAAGCACCTGGGCACTGCTCAGGTTTCCCACGGTACCAAAGGTCCAGAAAATGTATTGTTGCAATTCCTCGGCTTTGGCAAAGTAGGACAGTACGGTAACCACTGCTGCCGTGATACTGGCAAACATGAGCCCGATGATCAGAAGGGCCATGGTATCCTTTACCTTCCTGGAAACGGCCACCACCGTGAGCAGGACCAGGACACTGCCCAGGCTCGAAGCCAGGGTAAGTGCCAGGTCGTTCACCAGGGCATAGCCCACAGAAAAGAGCCCTCCTCCCATGATAAGCAGGGCAGCACCCAGGCTGGCCCCCGAGCTGATCCCAAGCACAAATGGGCCTGCCAGGGGATTCCGGAACAGGGTCTGCATCAGCAATCCGCTGAGCGACAGCCCTCCCCCTACCAGGATGGCTGTAAATGCCTTTGGGAGGCGGTACTCCCATATGATGTACTTCCAGGATTCATCCGCACTCCTGTAACCAAAAAGTTCCCCCAGGGTAGCGGAGAAAGGGATCTCCACCGAGCCCAGGCTGATGTTGACCCCGAAACATAAGAGGAGTACGAGGACCAAAAAAGAGAACTGATATGGGATCTTTGACTTCAACTATCGCAGGGGCTTAAAAAAGAAAGGGGTATGATCGGGCAGTATCTCCGGGTGAAAGATATGGATCAGGTCCCTGAGGATCAAATCGGGCCTGTTGGGGCCGAGTTCAAAGAAGGTGAGCCCGCCTGTCTCCCCTTTGCTCAGGGCGTATGTATAAATCTTCCGGTCCCGGTAAGGCCGGAATTCGGTATAATGCCGGTTCGTGTTTTCGAGTTCCTCATAAGAGGTGAATTGAGACGGGGAGATCCAGAAATCTGCTTCTGTGGCCCTGCTCAGGACACTCTCCAGGCTCAGGGAGAGGCTGCCCGTATCACGGGTGTCCTCCCAAAGGTAGCTGCCATTGGCATCCCTGATGAATTCTGCAGCCCAGCTATGGCCGCCGGGGGCGTACCACACATCCTTATATAGGGCACCGCTCATGACCGCAGGTACGGATTGGGCCTTGCGCGCCAGTTCCCGGGCGCTCATATAGGAGCTTGCAATGGAATCAAAGAGGGCATTCGCTTTTTCCTCCTGCTGGAAGAAGGGAGCAAAGAATTTGATCCACTCGGCCTTGCCAAGGGGGGTCTGTTCTGTCCAGTCCCCATTGTAGACCACGGGTATCCCGGCACGGATCAGGGTCTCATAGGCCTTGTTCTTGGAAGCGATCCCAAAGCCCACCACCAGGTCTGGGCGGAGACTGAGGGTCATTTCTGTGTTCATCATTTCATTGTTCCCCAGGTTGGCCACATGCCCTGCATTTATCCTGTGTCTGGTAACCTCTGAGGAGATGTAGTCCGTACCGGGAAATCCTACCAGACGGTCCCCCACGCCCAGTGCTTCAAGTGCTGGGATATGGGTGGTGGAGGTGACCACGACCCTTTCCACGGGGACCGGGATCACGGCATCGAACCGACCAGCATCTAGCTTTGCTGTCAGGGAAGAGCCTTTTGGGACGAGGGCGTATGCGAAGGGCTTGTCGGCCTCTGGCCAGGGTTGTAGCACCCGGATCACCGTTATGCCTTCCGGGGTCCTTTCGATCTCAAATCCGCGTGCATGAAGGACACGGTATGAAGAGCCTGTGTTATCGGAATCATTGATGGGCTCTGCAGGAAGATTTCCCTTTTCCCTGCAGCCCATCAGGCAAAGAAGCAATAAGCAGATGAAAATTCTCATACGGCCGGATTACGGTTTTCAAAAGTAAACTTATTTGCCCTAAGTCAGAAAGGAGATGGAATTTGATTATCTTCGGCCCGAATTTTGGTTGCCGGCCCGGTCATCGTGGCGGCATTAAAAGGGAATCCGGTGAAAATCCGGAGCTGTTCCCGCAACTGTAAGCTCAGTAGGAAATCCCCCGGGAGTACCTATGGTTGACATCTCTTCATTACCACTGTCCGAGGACGGGAAGGTCGATGTCAATACGCAAGTCAGGAGACCTGCCAGGTTCAGAATCGAATATTAACTTTCGGGATAAAAGTTTTCGTATGCAACCTCATACGCTATTCCGACAAAAGGAATATAAATGATCAAAAAAATTGGGAAGGCCAGTGTGCTTTTGTGTATCGGTATGGTATCCTGGGCCCAGGATACAGGCGTGGACAGCCTTAAGGTCCAGGAGTTGGAGGAAGTAGTGGTGAGCGATACCCGCTTTCCCATCCGGCGTGAAAATTCCGGTAAAACAGTGATCCGGATCGGACCTGAGGAACTCAGTCTCAACCAGGGGCGAACCCTTCCTGAGCTGATCAACACCAAAAGCGGGATAGAGATCTCGGGCAGCCGGGGGAGGGCAGGGGAAGTACTCGGTGCCTTTGTCCGTGGCGGCCGTGGCCGGCAGTTGATCGTCCTTATAGACGGCTTGAGGGTGTCCGACCCCTCTTCTTTCTCACAGGAATTCGACCTTCGCCTCCTGCCGCTGGACCAGATCGCCTCCATTGAGATCATCAAAGGGGCCAGCAGTACCCTCTATGGGGCAAATGCGGCTACAGCGGTGATCAACATCACAACAAAGGGAGCTCCTCAAAAGGAGATCTCAGGCAGTTTCCGCTCATCCACAGGCACTAACCAGATATCGGATGACCAGCAGTACCGACTGAACGCGTTCGAAAACTCCGCCAGGGTGGGAGGCACGCTGGACCGGTGGGATTATTCTTTGGGGATCGGCCACAGGTATACGGACGGCATCTCATCCATCAGGACGGAAACCGGGGAATCCGACCCCTTTTCGGCCCTGAACGCAGACCTGAAAATGGGCTATCGCTTCAGCGATCAGGTCCGTTCGCAATTCTATGCGAGTCGGGCCAAATTTAACGTGGCCTACGACGAATCCTTTGGCCTGTCAGACGCGCCTTACCGATTTAAAAGTCAGCAGGACCGTGTAGGCCTCAATACTGTGCTGGCTTACGAGGAAGGGACCACCACGCTCAATTTGGCCTATGCTACCTACGCTTCTGAAAATTTCAGTGCCTTTCCGGGGACCTTTGAAGGGGAAAACCTGATCGGTGACCTCTTTAACCGGATCCGGTTCGGAAAGATCCTATTGCTCACCGGAATCAATTATAACCTGGAGCGGATGGAATTTGAGGATTCCAGGCAATTCAGTTTTCTGGATCCCTATTTGAATCTGGTCTATCTTGGGAACGAAGGACTTCAGATAAACGCCGGAGGAAGGCTGAACCTCCATTCGGAGTACGGATCCGAATGGGTCTACAACCTCAATCCCAGCTTCACCATCAAAAGGGATGACGGGTACCTCAAATTCCTCGGTAGCTTTGCCACTGCTTACATCACGCCCTCACTTACCCAACTTTTCGGACAGTTCGGGGCAAATCCCGAGTTGGGACCTGAATCGAACCAGACCCTTGAATTGGGTAGTGAATACGCATCGGACCAAAAAATGAGGATGAGCGCCGTTTTCTTTTCCCGATGGGAAGCGGATTTTGTCTTCTTCAACAATGAAATCTTCCAGTATCAAAATGCCGTGAACACTACAAGGGCCAACGGACTGGAACTGGAGGTGGATTGGCAACCCATGGAAGATCTGTCCCTGGAAGCCAATTACACTTTTACGGAACGAAAGGGAGATCCGGGGATACGGATTCCTAAGCACAAAGCATTCCTGAACCTGGGGTATCGCTTTTCCGAGTCCTTTTCTATCGCTGCCAACTATGCGTATACCGGGGCCAGGGCGGATACCGACTTCACGACCTTTACTGATGTTAGGCTGGATCCCTTCAGCCTGGTTGGCCTCAATCTCAGGTATGAGGCCATTCCGGGGAAGCTGACTTTTTTCATGCAGGCAGACAACCTTCTGAATGAGGCCTATACGGAGATCCTGGGTTTCAATACCCGAGGCAGGAACATCAGGGCGGGGTTTTCCCTGAACTTGTAAAAAAAAGACCGGTAAGACCGGCCTTCGTACTTTATTTAATAATGGGATTGATGGGAACATCCAATTTGATGTCATCCAGAATCATACGGTCCCTGGTAGGTGTAAAATCGTCTGTGTCGCTAAAGGGTCTGGCAGGTCTTTTTACCGTGTAATCCCGTTTACCTGAAACCCCTGTGATCTCTTCCAGGGCACGTGCCAGGAGAGGCTCGTTGGGATCTCCCAGGATACCGAGGTTAGCGAGGTCCTCCTCCAATTCGATCTCCGGAACGAATCCGGAGGTGTAATCCGAAAAGCCCACAGAATTTTCACTCCTTCCAATGAGGGGTTGAATGACCCATGTATTTTCCGAGTTGATAAAGGATTCCCTTGCAGGACTGTATATGTATGAATTTCCCGGATCGTCCACCAAAGTGGTCGAGAATTCATTTTTCCCTCTTGTTGTCGCACCTACCTGAACAACATCCATGTAGGGGTCCAGCCCATTGATGATCAGTTCACTTGCGGACGCTGACCTGTCAGTTGTTAAAACAAATATTCGATTAAGATTCAAAGTATTAATGAGGCTTCCGGCATTGGTCCGGTCTGCAAAGTATCTTTCCAGGTTGGACGCATTCACGGAGGCTTCCACCTTCGAATTGTATCGCGTTTTAATAAAGAGGTCACTGGTATTGGTGCCGTAGATCATACTGGCCAACAGACGCGTGGTATTCACTGAACCCCCGGGATTGTAGCGAAGATCCAGAACAAGGTCCGTTATGCCCTGGGCCTTCAATTGTCCAAAGGCGTTATTCAGTTCTTCATCGTACTCGTCCAGGAAGCGGTTGTAGTAAATATACCCGATCTTTTGCCCGCTGATATCAAAGGTCTTCACGATAAAGATGGGATTTTCCTGAAAGCCTTCGATCTTGGTGAGGGTGACCTCCTTCCCATTGGGGGTGAAGGTGTCATTGGCCAGGTCGGCCATATTGAGGGTATAGGTGTCGTTCTCCCCGAAGAGCAGGTCGATATAGTTGTTCAGGTTGAGGGTTTGCCCATCCACCCCGGTGAAAAACTCACCCCTGAAGATTTCCTTGGTTGAGGCGTTGGAGCCCGGGGTGACGTACCGAACATAGCCCACAACATCGTCATTCTGTAAAGCGATCAGACCAAAACTGAGACCATTGGACTTTGTGATGCCGGAAAGGGCATTCGTAAAGTCGGTATAATCGTCGCTGAATACGCTGAAACGGTCTTCGATGAACCTCAATTGATTTTCAAAGAAGGCCCCTGGATCTGCCTCCGATTTTAAAAATTCGGTGTATTCCTGATTGGTGCTGAACTTCGTATCGGAGAGGTTGTCCACATCGGCCTGCCAGAAATACCAGATGTTCATGGATTTCCACATAAAATCCTGAACGGTTACGTCCTTTGACGTGGGTGTCAGGTTATCGTCGTTCTTGCTGCATCCCGTCAGCACCAGTAACACACCCAGCAATAAAACTAAATTCTTTTTCATTCTTCTTTTTTTAGATAAATAGCAATTCACAATCCGGAGCTACCCCAGGTCTTTTTAGTACCTTGGAGTCCATCAGACTATCATGTGTAGGGAAGGTTAGTTGCTGCTAAATTAATGAGATAGAGGCTAAGAAAAAAAGAATTGTAACAAAATTCGTCATCGGTCGTCTCCCTTATGTAACACAGCATGCAGATGCCTTACACAACAACCGAGCTAAAATTAATGACACAATCTGAATTCGTAAACCTGGTCATGCCTTTTAAGGATAAGCTGTTCAGGCTGGCCAAGAGGCTGCTGGTGTCGACCGAAGAAGCAGAGGACGCCACACAGGAAGTGCTGATGAAATTGTGGGATAAGAAGAAAGGAATAGGCAGGTATCGGAACGTAGAGGCCTTCGCCATGACGATGACCAAGAATTTTTGCCTGGACCGTTTAAAATCCAAGCAAAGCAGCAACCTGAAGCTGGTTCACAGCAATTATGCGGACGACAGGACCTCCCTGCAGAAGGAGGTTGAAGTACACGACAGTGTGGAATGGGTGGGAAGGATCATGGAGCATCTGCCGGAACAGCAGAAGATGGTCCTGCAGTTGAGAGACATTGAAGAATACGATTACGACGAGATATCAGAGATGCTGGACATGAAGCCTACCGCAGTTCGGGTGGCCTTGTCCAGGGCGCGGAAGGCCGTAAGAGATCAATTAATTGAAAAACACAGCTATGGAATTCAATAGAATAGAACAATTACTGGAGAAATACTTTGAGGCCCGGACCACGGAGGCCGAAGAGCGGGATCTGCGGGAATACTTTTCCGGAGATCAGGTGGCGGAACACCTGGAGCCCTATCGCCCCATGTTCACCTATTTCTCAAATGCCAGGAAAGAACGATCCATCCGGCAGGTTCCATTAAAACCCAGAAGAAACTTGTATCAGTGGATATCCGTTGCAGCGATGGTCGTTTTAGTAGCCGGCATCTATTTCGGAAAGCAATACCAGGAAAGGAAGGAAGCGGAATACGCCTATCTCCAGACCAAGAAGGCCCTTGGTCTACTGGCTGCCAACCTGGAACGTGGCAAGGAAAAAGTGGCCTATTTACAGGAATTTGAAGAAACAAAACAAAAAATCATCAAAAACAATTAAAGAACAACATCATGAAAAAGTATATCGCAATTATCGCCCTGGCCCTGTTGCCATTCACGGGAATTTCCCAGTCTATCTTCGACAAGTTCGAGGATATGGATGAAGTGAGTTCGGTCATCGTCAACAAGAACATGTTCGACCTTTTGGTCAAGATGGATGTGAACGTCGATGAACCCGAGGCCAGGGAGGCTATGGAGATCGCTAAGAGCCTCAGCGGGCTGAAAGTATTTATTACAGAGAACAAAGGTATCTCCGCGGATATGAAATCCACGGTAGACCGGTACCTGAAGAACGCTTCCCTGGAAGAGCTCATGAGGGTAAAGGACAAGGATGCCAACGTGAAATTCTACATCCGAAAGGGAAAGGATGCGGATCATGTCAGTGAACTGCTGATGTTCGTCACCGGGATCAAGAATGCCGATGTCGAGATCAATGACCGCAAGATCGAGACCGTGCTTCTCACGCTGACAGGCGATATCGACCTGACTAAGATCGGTGCCCTGACCAAGAAGATGAACCTGCCTAAGGAATTGAATCAAATCGAAAAAAAGAAATCCTAAACACGAAGGGAAAAGGTCGCAGCCTTGTTCTTCAGAGCAGGGCTGAGACCCGTTCTCAAAAAACGAATACAAGACCATGAAAAAATTAACTGCCACCCTGTCCTTTCTAGTTTTGGCCCTTTTATGGGGGTGTTCTTCCACCCAAAGCCTGCAGGAATACTATGTGGACAATGCGGAAAATCCCAATTTTATCTCCCTGGACCTCCCGGCCAGTATCCTCAATCTCGATGAGGTGGACCTTACCGAGGAACAGCGCACCGCTGTGGAATCCCTGCGCAAGCTCAATATTCTGGCTTTTCGAAAGACCAGTGAGAACTCAGCCGAATACGAGGTGGAAAAGACCAAGGTGAATGCCATCTTAAAGAATTCCAAATTCAAGGAATTGATGAAGCTCAACTCTTCTTACGGAAAGGGATCTGTAAAATACCTGGGCGAGGCCGATGCCATAGACGAGGTAGTTATTTACGGGAACAGCAATGAAAAGGGATTCGCCCTGATCCGCGTTTTGGGGAAAGACATGAATCCTGCCTATCTCATGCAACTCATGCAGGCCATTCAGAAAAGTGATTACAAGGGTGAGGGCCTGGGTGAGATCGGGCAATTCCTCAAAGGATAAGCAAGCCCTTAAGAAACTTCATAGAACCTGCCCTTCCGGGCGGGTTTTTTTATGGGATATCAGATCCCGGTGTAATTCTCAGGGCTGATGGCCTTCAGTTCGGATTTGACATTCGCAGAGACCTCGAGTGTGTCTATGAACCTGGAGATGGTATCCCTGGTGATCCCTTCGTTCGTCCTGGTGAGTTCCTTCAAGGCTTCATAGGGGTTTGGATATCCCTCCCGCCTCAGGATGGTCTGTATTGCTTCGGCGACCACTGCCCAGTTGTCATCCAGGTCGGATTGTATCTTCTGGCCGTTCAACAGGAGTTTTCCGAGGCCCTTGAGGGTTGATTGGAGTGCGATCAGCGTATGGGCAAAGGGCACCCCTATATTCCTCAGGACCGTACTGTCCGTAAGGTCGCGCTGCAGCCTGGAAACCGGTAGTTTGGAGGATAGGTGCTCAAAAAGGGCATTGGCAAGTCCCAGGTTGCCCTCCGCATTTTCAAAATCGATGGGATTCACCTTGTGCGGCATGGCGGAGGAGCCCACTTCTCCTTCCTTGATCTTCTGTTTGAAGTAATCCATGGAGATATAGGTCCAGATGTCCCTGTTCAGGTCTATCAGCACGGTGTTGATCCTCTTCAGGTTGTCAAACAGGGCCGCCATATGGTCATAGTGCTCTATCTGGGTCGTGGGAAAGGAATGATGCAGGCCGAGTTCCTCCTGTACAAAGGACGTTCCGAATGACTTCCAGTCGATGTCAGGATAGGCGATATGATGGGCGTTAAAATTCCCAGTGGCCCCGCCAAATTTGCTGGCATGGGGCAAACCGGACAGCAGGTTCAACTGTTCCTTCAGCCGCGTTACGAATACGTCGAATTCCTTCCCGAGCCGGGTAGGGGATGCCGGTTGCCCATGGGTCCTGGCCAGCATGGGTACCGCTTTCCACTCCCTGGCCATGTTCTCCAGGGTGTTGAGGAGTTCGTTGATCCCTGGCAGATACACCTCCTGTATCGCTTCTTTGAGGGACAGGGGGATGGCTGTATTGTTGATGTCCTGAGAGGTAAGACCAAAGTGGATGAATTCCTTGAATTCGGTCAACCCCAGGTCGTCAAATCTCGATTTTACGAAATATTCCACGGCTTTCACATCGTGGTTGGTGGTCTGTTCTATCTTTTTGATCTCCAGGGCATTTTCTGTGGAAAACTCCAGGTAGATCGTCCGCAGGGGTCCGAATTTTGAAGGGGGGATCGATTTCAGCTGCGGCAGGGGAAGCCGTGCCAGGGCTATGAAATATTCGATCTCCACCCTCACCCTGTATTTCATCAGGGCTTCTTCCGAAAAGTAGGAAACCAGGGAATTAACCTTCTTTTTATAACGGCCGTCCACAGGGGAAATGGCCTTGATCTCCGTAGAAAGATGTGACTCTGAACTCATATTTCGTGAGAAAGCGCAAAGATAACCATTCCTTTTGAGTTTAGGGCAGCAGAAACCACCGGTGTTTAGAGGTTTCGGGTCAAAGGGTCTGATCCAGCAGTTGGGAAACCAGTTCGGGCACGCCCTCAGAGGCCTTGCGGGGGATGAGGTGGAGGTTGAGGCCGCGGGAAGGGGTCAGGGCAGGCCTGGGGTCCACCAGGTAAATAGGGGTGTCTTCCCGGGCGTAATAAAGCAGGGATGCGGCCGGGTAAACCTGCAGGGAGGTCCCTACGATGATCAGGATATCTGCCGCGGCGGTATGGGAAGCTGCCTCAGGCAGGAGGGGTACTTCTTCCCCGAACCATACGATATGCGGCCTGAGCTGGTTGCCCGATTCACATAGATCCCCCAGGTGCAGGTCTTTTTCCCAGGGGTATACGGAGTAAGGGGGCTCCGTACTCCTGACCTTGAGCAATTCCCCGTGCAGATGGAGGACATGGTTACTCCCGGCCCTTTCGTGCAGGTCGTCCACATTCTGGGTGACGATGTAGGTGTCGAATGCCTTTTCCAGTTCTACCAGTGCCTTATGCCCGGTATTGGGGCGAGCCTGCAGCAATTGCCGGCGTCTTTCGTTGTAGAATTGGAGGACGAGTTCCGGATTGGCCCTGAATCCCTGGGGGGAAGCCACTTCCATGACGTCATGCCCTTCCCATAAGCCATCGGCATCCCGGAAGGTTTTGAGTCCGCTGTCTGCGCTCATGCCGGCCCCTGTAAGAACGGTGATCTTTTTCTTCATCCCACAGCTTTCTCCTAAAGATACGTTTTTCTTATATTCGATTTATGGAGGATCCCGGCCTGATCTCATATCTGGAGACATTCATTTCTGCGGACCGCTTAAAGCGATTCGAAGAGGTATTACAATGGCGTACCCGATATGTTACGGTGGCGCTGGAGGATGTGTATCACCTCCATAATGCGAGTGCGGTGATCCGAAGTGCCGATGTCTTTGGGGTACAGGATGTTCACGTGATAGAACGCAGGTTTGGGAAGAGGCTGGACAAGAAGATCGCCCTGGGGGCTCAGAAATGGACCGATATCCACCGGTATCAGACCACGGAGGACTGCCTCGATAACCTGAGGGGAAAGGGATACCGCATCATTGCTACCGTCCCGGGAAAGGAGTCCAATTCCCTTGAGGAACTTACGTTAAACGGAAAAATGGCCTTCCTGTTCGGGGCGGAAAAGGAAGGCCTCAGTGAAAAGGCCCTGGAGGAGGCCGATGAAAGGATACACATCCCCATGGTAGGATTCACGGAAAGCCTGAATGTCTCGGTAGCTGCGGCTATTATCCTGCAGCGGGTGACAAGTTCCCTTTACGATTCCGGGGTGGACTGGCATCTGGGGGATAGGGAAAGGGAAGAGATAAGGCAGGAGTGGATCAGGAAATCGGTCAGGAACCTCGATAAAATTATTGCCAGATACCATCAGGACCGATAGAAAGATTTCGTATCTTCCTGATGTAACCAACTAATTGATAATCATATGTATACAGCACTATATATCCTGCTGGTCCTGGTGGCTGTCATTCTCTTCCTGGCCCTCATCGCCCCCAAATCCTACGATGTGAACCGCTCCATTGTCATCTCCAGGCCCAGGAGTGAGGTATTTGAATACCTGAGGTACCTCAAGAAGATGGACGAATGGTCCCCATGGGCAAAAAAAGACCCGGAAATGGAAAAGAAATTCACGGGTACAGATGGGGAAGTGGGAGCGATCAGTTACTGGAAAGGCAATAAAGATGTAGGAGAGGGGGAACAGGAGATCACCGGTATCGAGCACGGGAAACGCATAGACGGGGAGCTCCGTTTTTTTAAGCCCTGGAAATCCCGGTCGGATTGTTACCTGGTCACCGAAGATGCTACCGGAAGCGATACGAAAGTTACCTGGGGTTTCAAAGGAAAGAATGCATTTCCCATGAACATCATGATGCTGTTCATGAATATGGACAAAGCCGTGGGCAAGGATTTTGAAGAGGGGCTGTCTACCCTGAAAACCAAACTCGAAACAAATTTTAAGTGATGGAAGCTAACATGGTAGGTTGGTTCGAGATCCCGGTGGTGGATATGGACCGTGCAAAAAAATTTTACGAGGCCGTATTTGACCTGAAGATACAGGTGCAAGACCTCAATGAACTGGTGATGGGAATTTTTCCCTTTGCTGAGGGAAAGCCCGGGGCGTGGGGAGCCCTTGTAAAACACAAGGAATTCTATCACCCCAGCACTACAGACGGTCCGCTGCTTTACTTTTCCTGCCGGGACGTGGCCGTACAGGTAGACCGTATTGAAAAAGCCGGAGGCAAGGTGTTACAGCCAAAGAAACTCATCAGTGAGGGAGCGGGGTATATGGCCCTTTTCCTGGATATTGAAGGAAACAGGATAGCACTGCATTCCAGACAATAGATTAAAGATAGAAGATTGGGGCCTCTGCGCGGGCCCCGAAGCGTACCGGGAGGTAGCTGGTCCCCACTCCCCTGGATACGTACATGAGGGATCCTTCACTCCTGTACCACCCGTCGAGGTATCTTCCGCTTCCTCCGGGTTTGTAGAATTCCTTCCCGAAGAACTGTATCTGTCCGCCGTGGGTATGGCCGCAGAGGATGAGCCTGATCGGGATGTTCAGTTTTTTATTGAGCTGATCGATGGTATCCCTGTATTCCGGACAGTGGTTCAGCACAATGGTTTCCACAGATGGGTCTGCCCCTGCGACAGCCTTCGCGAAATCCGGAGATCCGTTGAGGAAATCGTCTATCCCGGTGATGTTGAGCTTCCGACCTCCTTTTGCAAATGGGATGGTCTCGTTCACCAGTAACTGACCGTTGTATTTCCCAAAAAGTTCCCGGTAGGCCTCATGACTGATCTTCCCGTCGTATTCCTTGTTCCCCATGATGACCACCTTGGGGATCTTCTTCGGGATCATTTTGAGGAATTCCTCCAGCAGGCCCAGTTGCTTCGGTCGGTTGATGGAATCCCCGGTGAAAAAGAGCAGATCCGGGTCCTCTCTCTCGATCCTTTTGGCTATCCAGCCGTGGTATGTCCTGATCTCCCGTATGTGCAGGTCCGTGAGCTGGATGAGCTTGATATAGGGTCCTCCTGCCTTCCGAAGGTCGTGGCGCGACCAGTTCACCAGATAGGTCTCGATCCAAAATGCATCCAGGAAAATAAAACCGGTAATGCCCAGAAATGACAGGATGATAAAATTCCTTCTGCTGATGCTCATTTTGGTTGAATTAACAGGCGGGCCCCGTTCTTTTCTGGTCGACAGGGAGGTTATTCCGCGACTTCAAGCAGGGCCACAGGGTATGGATTGTCCAGGGTCACACGACCGTTCCTGACCTCGACCTGGGTCCCGGAATAGGTGTCGTACAATTGGGTGCCATCCCCGAAAAATCCTTTGACCCACAGGGATTTCTTGCCTTTGGGAAGTTCGAGCCCGACCACCACCTTATCCCGATATTCCCCATCGGTATAGGTCCTGCTGAAAACGTAGGGTCTTTTGGCGAGTCTTTTGTGTCTCCCGGCTCCAATAGCAGGATGCCCGTTCCTGAATTTACCGAGTTTTTGCCAGTGGGTGAGCACTGCCCTGGTGTTTACGCTGTCCAGTTCATCCCAATTCATAAAAGACCTCAGCGTGGCATCGCCCTCCGTTCCCTCTATGGTGAGATCCCTGGAAGTCTCATCCCCGTAATATACCTGAGAGGCCCCGGGGGTCAGCAGCAATACGTTGGCCGCATGATAGGGCTGCATCCTGTCCTTGTCGAACGGGCTGCCGTCATCATGGGAAGTGAGGTAGTTGAGTACACTGACTCCATTTAATTTGTTGTGGAGCAAATCGCTGTATTTGCTAAAGATCTGTTCGTAGTCCTTACTGGCATCGGTTTTGAGCTCAAAGTTGATCAGGCTCTGAAAGCCGTGACTGAAATAATCTACTTTCTTGTCTCCGAAATCGAATTCCCTGCCCCCGGAGATGCCGTAATTATATACTTCCCCCACCATAAAGAAGGGGGTGTTGTCCAGCACCTGGTCCGGATGTTTCTTCTTCCAGGTCTCGAATGCATAGGATGCTTCCTTGTACAGTTCGGCCCATGCCTTTTCATCGGCGTGCTTTACCGTATCCACCCTGAAACCGTCAATTCCGAGTTCATTGACATAGTCCGTCAACCACTTTATGATGTAGAACCTAGGCGCCCTGGGATAGCCTGTCCTGTCGAAAAACAGTTGTAGCTCATCCAGTTCCATGCTCAGGCGGCCTTCTTTCTTCCACTTGGCCAGGAGCGCATCGGGGAGGTCAACAGGGGTGTCCTCAGCCGTCCTGATATCAGGGAGATTGTCTACGAGGGTACAGGAAGTGGTGGTCTCATAGCTTTGAAAGGTACAGGTAGGTTCCGTGATCACCCATTCTGAGGGCCAGACCGGATCCTGTTCAGTAACGGGTCCTGTATGGTTAAGGACCACATCCATCAGGATTCGGATCCCCTTACTGTGGGCTTTTTTTACCAGGTTCTCCAGGTCCTTCTTCGTGCCGAAATTCGGATCCAGGGCGGTCCAGTCCTTGGCCCAGTACCCGTGATAGGCATAGGTGTTTCCCGTGCCCTCATCCGTGTCGCCGTGTACCTGTTCAACCACAGGGGTGAACCAGATCGCATTGATGCCCAGGTCAGTGAAATAGCCTTCTTCGATCTTTTGGGTGATCCCCTGCAGGTCGCCACCCATGAATCCCCTGAGCGGAGCAGTTTCATTGACCCGGTCGAAGTTTACGTCGTTTTCGGGATTTCCATTGTTAAAACGATCTGTAAGAAGGAAATAGACATTGGCGGCATCCCATCGGAAAGGGACCTTTTTCTCAGTCGTTTCTGCGACGACCGTCGTGCCCAGGGAGGCTTGCTCAGCAGGTTTGGGTTCAGGCTTGCAGGAGCCAAAAAGGGTCACTAAGCACAGGAAGGCCAGTGTTCTATTCATGAAGCATTTCGTTTGAGGAAGGCCTTTGTTGCATGTGGGTCCCATTCCGCTGATCCACAAATCAAATGTAAAAGGCGCTTTAAATTTCGCCTAAAACTATAAAATGATACTGGATAAATAAAATTTATTTGCCCCTGCTTTATGGGGGCCTACGGGCCTAATTCTTCCTGTTCAGCACCTTGTATTCCTCGTAGCAGCTGCTCATGGCATCCAGGATCTGCAGGTCATTGGCCGTGGTGATGAAGGAATTGGAAAAATTACAGTTGGAGAGGATATCCTCTATGTCCACTTTTTCCAGCTGGAGGAGTTCGGTCAGCGTTTCCCGGTCAAATTTCGAGGCCAGGAGGTCCCTGATCTCGTCGTCTTCCTTGATCAGGCGCAGTTTGCGCATCTGGTTGGGCCGCTTCCCGAACAGGTTTCTCAACAGGTCTGCCGGATTCAGAATAGCCCCCAGCACTTTGGTGACGGCACTCGGGTTCTTATTGCCTGCTTCATAGCTCTTGGAGAGTCCGGAGATGCTGTACTGATAGGCGGTGTTGATGGGCAGGTTCTTCACGTCGATCTCCAGATACCCCGTTAGCTGGTAGGGTCTGACGATCACTTCTTCAAGCGCATATGCGAGCTCAGTAAGGGCGATCTTCGTATCCCCGAACCTGAACATATCATTGGTGACCCGGATCTTTTGGGATTTAAAGCCGAGATAAGAAAAGTAAAGGGTGTCATTCACAGCGGCCCGAATGGTAAAATCCCCTTCCTCGTTAGTGATCGTACCGATTACCTGGTTGAGGTTTACCACGTGCACGCTCTCCAGGGGCTCATCAGTCTGGGCGTTGATCACCTTGGCTCTGAATTCCTGGAGCATATCACTGGCAGGCCCATCCTGCGCACTCATCAGGTACGGGGCCAATCCAATGCTGAACAATAAAATAAACTTCCTAAATCTCATGCCGTATGCACGAATAAACCAAAAATTCCTTTTTGCGGATCCCTTTTTAATATACAATTAACTAATAGAATCCATCCCTGGATTGGTTCTTCTTTTTTCCGGATCTGCGACCGCTTTTTTTGGCTTTCGATCTCCTGCCCGAATCTTCCTTTCTCCTTCCCTTTTTACCTTTCCTTCCTTTATCCTTTGATTTCCATCCGCCGCTCTCCGGGCTTTTGGACACTTCCACATTCACATATCGGCCATCCACCTTGAAATCCTTAAAGGTATTCAGGATCAATTCGGTCAGGGCGGCATCCGAATTGAAAAATGAGAAACTGTCTTTTACATCTACCCGGCTGATATCCTCCCTGCCCACTCCCAGGGTCTCTTTGAGGAAATCTTTGAGGGACATCCAGTCATACCCGTCCTTTTCTCCCACATTGATAAAATAGCGCACGGAGTCTCCCGCATGGGATTCCGCACCGGGAATATCGGCGAGCGATCCCATCCCTGCCGAACTTTCCGAGGTATTCAGGTCCTTTACCTTGCTGTAATAGGTGTAGAATCGGGAGAATTCCACGGAGACGATCTTTTTGATCAATTCCTCCCGGTCTATCCCTTCCAGTACATCATGTATGGCAGGGAGGTAGTTGTCAACAGCCTCATTGATCCTGGTGTTGCGGATCTTGCTGGCCAGGTGGTACAGCTGGATCTCGCAGATCTCCATGCCTGAAGGGATCTTCTTGGCTTCAAACTTTTGTTTGATGATGTTCTCTATGGTCTTGATCTTCCGCAACTCGCTACGGGTAATGATCACCATGGAGATCCCCGATTTACCAGCCCTTCCGGTTCTTCCGCTCCTGTGGGTGTAGGTCTCGATCTCGTCCGGCAGCTGGTAGTTGATCACGTGAGACACGTCATCCACGTCTATTCCCCTGGCGGCCACATCGGTGGCGACGAGCATCTGGATCTGGTTCTTCCGGAAAGCGTTCATCACCAGGTCCCTCTGGTTCTGGCTCAGGTCGCCGTGAAGGGCCCCTGCATTGTATCCGTCCTCGATCAGTTTTTCAGCCACCCGCTGGGTGTCCCTTTTGGTGCGGCAAAACACCACGGAGAAGATGCCGGGGTTCGCGTCGGCGAGGCGTTTGAGGGCCTCATAACGGTCCCGGCCACCGACCACGTAGTATTCGTGCTGAACGGTATCGACGCCCGTATTCCTGCCCCCCACCGTGACCTCCTTCGGGTGGTGCATGAATTTCTTTGATATGGAAGCTACCTCCTTCGGCATGGTGGCGGAGAAAAGCCAGGTCGATTTCTCCTCCGGGGTGGTGGATAGGATATCCCGGATGTCCTCGTAGAAGCCCATATTGAGCATTTCATCCGCCTCATCCAGGATACAGTATTCGATCCTGGAGATATCGATCATACCCCTGCCGATCATGTCCTTCATCCTTCCCGGGGTCGCCACGATGATCTGTGCACCCCTCTTCACCTGTTTGGCCTGTTCTGAGATACTGGCACCTCCGTATATGGCTACGATATTCAGGTTTTTCACGTACTTGGCGTACTGCTGCATCTCGTTGGTGATCTGCAGGCAGAGTTCACGGGTAGGGGAGAGGATGATCCCCTGGGTGGTACGGCTCTCGGTTTGGATCTTCTGGATCAGCGGGAAACCGAAGGCTGCGGTTTTGCCCGTCCCGGTCTGTGCCAGGGCCACGAGGTCTGTTTCATCCTCCAGGAGGATAGGAATTGTCTTTTGCTGTACTTCGGAAGGAGTTTCAAATCCCAGGTCGGCCACAGCCTGCAAAAGGGCTTTATTGAGCCCAAGCGCTTCAAATGAGTTCATAAACGTTATTTTACGCAATCGCAAATACGGATGTTGCATAGAGCGGTTATCGAAATAACGTTGTGGTCCTCAGCGCAACACATGCTATACCAGCGGCTAAATTAGGGCGCAAAGGTACTGCTATTTCTCGATTCGGAAGGTAAACAGGACATAATTGTTCAACGCCCTTCATTTTTAGTGACCCAGGCCCTCGAGATATTCGAGTAATTTAGCTACCGCCATGGACCTGTGGCTGATCCGGTTCTTTTCTTCCAGGGTGAGTTCCCCGAAAGTCTTTTCGTATCCCTCCGGGCGAAATACGGGATCATAGCCAAAACCCAGGCCACCCCTGGGGCTCTTTGTGATCTCCCCTTTGACCTCCCCCTGGAAAATATGGGATTCCCTGCCTGTACAAAGGGCGATCACGGTGGTGAATTGTGCCTTCCTGTCTGCCCTGCCTTCCAGTTCTTTCAACAACTTTTGCATGTTCCGGGCCTCGTTCTTCGGAGTCCCGGCATAACGCGCAGAATACACCCCGGGGGCACCGCCCAGGGCAGCTACCTCCAGTCCCGTGTCATCCGCAAAACAGGCTACCCCGTACTTATTGACGACATGAAGTGCTTTCAGCAGGGCATTCCCTTCGAGGGTATCCGATGTTTCCGGGATCTCTTCCACACATCCGATATCCTCGAGGGTCCGCAGGGTGATGTGGGGAGGCATGACCTGTTGTATCTCCTTGACTTTATTGAGGTTGTGGGTAGCGAAGACCAATTCCATTGTTGTGTATTTAAAGGTAGCCGGGCTAATCACGCCAAAAGTAGTAATTTTAACACCGCTGATCTGAAACCCTCATGCGTATTAAAGTACCTCCTGTGGTCATTTTTTCGGGTACCGCCCTGTGCATGTACCTCCTCTACGTTTTCCTGCCCGTTGGATATTTCGACTTTTTCGGCCGGTTGTACCTCATGTGGGCCCTCCTTGGCCTTGCCGGAGTGGTCGCCGTGGTTGCGCTGGTCCAGTTCGGTATCGCCCGGACCACGGTCAATCCCTTAAACCCGGACAAGACCAGGGTATTGCTGACCTCGGGGGTGTATTCTTTTTCCAGGAACCCGATGTACCTGGCACTGCTGCTCATTTTGCTGGCCTGGGGTCTATGGCTGGGGAATGCATTCAATGTTCTGCTGGCGGCCGGTTTCGTCTCTGTGATGAACAGGTGGCAGATCAGGAGGGAAGAGGACAGCCTGTTGCAAAAGTTCGGTAATGATTACAGCCGTTACTGCATACAGGTGCGCCGATGGTTCTAGTGTGCCATGAGGCGAAAACACCCTGTTCTATAATAATCTATTCGACTTATCGTTTAAGTTATTAGCAAATATACTTATATTTTACTATATTAGCTTTTAAACTTATATAATGATCGCGATTCTTACAGGGGATATCGTAAATTCCGGGCTTTATCCCGTCAGGGAGTGGATGCCCCATTTAAAAAAGGTACTTGGTCTTGCGGGCGTTCAGCCCGGGGTATGGGATATTTACAGGGGAGATGAATTCCAGGTGAAGACGCCCGTGGACAAGGCCCTGGAACTGGCATTGCTCCTTAAATCGACCCTCATGTCGGTCAGGGATCTCGATGTCCGGATCGCCATTGGCCTGGGGGAAGAGACCTTTACGGGCCAGAAGATCTCGGAGTCCAACGGGTCGGCATACCGGAATTCAGGCCGCCTCTTTTCGGAATTGAAGTCGGGCAGGCAATCCCTGGCTTTCAGGAGTGAATATGAAGGGAAGGACGGGATCATGAACCTCATGCTGCGCATGGCCCTCAGCTTTATGGACGAGTGGACGCCGGTTTCTGCCGAGACGGTCGCCTGGACCCTCCTGTACCCCAAAGCTTCACAGCAGGAGATGGGGGATCACTTCGAGATCCGGCAATCCGCAGTGAGTCAGCGGCAAAAAAGGGCCAGGACAGACCTGGTGCTTGAATTGCTCGAATTTTATCGTACCTTTTACAAAGAATAGAAGAAATGGCCCTTTTTATCAAACTCCTGCTCGCTCATCTGCTGGGCGATTTTCTCCTGCAACCCGGGAAGTGGGTGATCCATAAATCGGCCAATAAGTTAAGGTCTCCCTACCTCTACTTACATATAGGTATCCATTTTGTTCTGGTCCTGGTACTCCTGGGAAATTACACCCATTGGCGCATCGCACTGGTCATTGCCCTTTCCCATTTGGTCATTGACCTGGGAAAGCTCTATTCAGAATCCGCCTTCTCAAACAGGGCTGTCCCCTTTTTTATCGATCAGGTTTTACACCTGTCGATCCTTTTTGGGTGTGCCTATTACGGAAATATCATCGGACAGATCGATTACCTTCTGGACCTGGTGGACTGGGGGCTTGTGACGGCTGTGTTCTTCCTGACCTTTCCCAGTGCCATCCTGATGAATATTTTGCTGGAAAAGATGTCGGATCAGATATCTCTCGATCACAAATCCCTGCCCAATGCCGGGAAATACATCGGTATGATCGAGCGCCTCTTCGTCCTGATCTTCATACTCGCCGGGCGCTGGGAGGGAAT
Organism: Muriicola sp.; assembly: GCA_041628355.1. Classification (GTDB taxonomy): domain Bacteria; phylum Bacteroidota; class Bacteroidia; order Flavobacteriales; family Flavobacteriaceae; genus Muriicola. The sequence continues at coordinate 24,500 of JBFKPJ010000007.1, forward strand.
AGGCCTGTTGATCACGGCAAAGTCCGTCTTCAGGTTCAATGACCTTAAAGAAAGCAACAGCCGCAAACTCACCGAATACATCCTTATTGGGACCTTGCTCAGTTTTGGGCTGGCCATCGTAACCGGGATGATCTACCTGAGTTTCTGATCCCGTTCATGCAGGCAGAAAAGGATTCTTTACAGGTCGCGAAAATGGGTGTTCTCACCCCGTGGGCCTGAAGGCCTCATTTTATGGAATTGTTATAATTTGCAGGTTTGTGCAGGAGATTTTAAAGGGAATTCACCGAAAAATTCGCGATCCTTTACTTTTCTTACCGAAGCGTGTCGGCCTACTTAATTATTCCTACTTTTGACGCTTAGAACTCCTAAGATATGACCAAGGTGCAGAGGAAGTATGTATTCGATTTCGACAGTACGCTGACAAGGGTTGAGGCACTGGATGTCCTCGCAGAGATGACTTTGCAAGGGCGGGCAGACCGGGAAGAGATCATCAAGGAGATCCAGCATATCACCAACCGGGGGATCGATGGAGATATCTCCTTTACGGAATCCCTCGAACGCCGGATCAAGTTGTTAAAAGCCCACAAAAAGCACCTTAACCCTCTGGTGGAGGAACTCAGGAAAAAGATCTCGAAATCCATCGCCTCCAATAAGGAATTCTTCGAAAAATACTCTGAGGATATCTATGTAATCTCCTGTGGTTTCAAGGAATTCATAGACCCTATCGTTGAAGAATACAACATCCCATCCGAACGGGTGTACGCCAATACCTTTACCTTTGATGAGGAGGGCAATATCACGGGGTTTGACGAAGAGAACGTCCTTGCGAGCCACAACGGGAAGATCGCCTGCCTCGAGCAACTCAACCTGGACGGGGAGGTACAGGTGATCGGGGACGGATACAGCGATTACGTGATGCGTGAAGCCGGGATCGCCCATAAATTCTTTGCCTACACGGAGAATGTCCACAGGGAAAAAGCGGCCTCCAATGCAGATCATATCGCCCCGAATCTGGACGAATTTTTATTTGTGAATGACCTGCCGAGGAACCTTTCCTATCCCAAAAACAGGATCAGGATCCTGCTGCTCGAAAACGTTCACCCTATTGCCTTCGACAACTTATCAGAAGATGGGTTCTCCGTGGAACTCATAGACCGCAGCCTTTCGGAAGAAGAACTGATCGAAAAGATCAAGGGGGTACATGTCCTGGGTATACGGTCCAAGACACAGATCACCCCAAGGGTACTGGATGCAGCGAACAAACTGATGGTGGTCGGTGCCTTTTGTATTGGAACGACTCAAATAGACCTGCAGTATGCCCAGAAAAAGGGAGTTGTGGTCTTCAACGCACCCTATAGCAATACCCGGTCTGTGGTTGAATTGGCCATTGGGCACATCATCATGCTGATGAGAAGTATCTTTCCAAGGAGCGTGGAGATCCATAACGGACAGTGGAACAAGACCGCTAAGAATTCGCGGGAGGTCAGGGGAAAGAACCTGGGAATCTTGGGATACGGCAATATCGGGAAACAACTTTCCGTGTTGGCTGAGGCCATGGGAATGCGGGTCTACTATTACGACCTGGAAGACCGTCTGGCCCTGGGCAATGCGAAGAAATGCAATACCCTGGAAGACCTGCTCAATGTCTCAGACGTGGTTTCCCTCCATATAGACGACAGTATTTCCAACCACAATTTCATAGGGGAGCGGGAATTCGGACAAATGCGTGACGGCGCCTATTTTATCAACCTTTCCAGGGGATTTGTGGTCGACATACCCGCCCTGGAAAAGGCGCTTAAAAGCGGAAAACTGGCAGGGGCTGCCGTAGACGTATTTCCGGATGAACCCCGCAGCAACGGTCCATTTACCACCCCCTTGCAAGGCATCCCCAACGTGATCCTCACGCCTCATATCGGGGGTAGCACGGAGGAGGCACAGATGAACATTGCCGATTTTGTGCCCAACAAGATCATGGACTATATCAATTCCGGAAATACCGTGGATGCCCTTAACTTCCCCAAAATCCGCTTGCCCAAGCAGAACAACGCTCACCGCTTCCTGCATATCCACAGGAACCTGCCCGGGGTGATGGCCCATATCAACGAGGTCCTGGCGCAATACGAGATGAATATCTCCGGCCAATACCTCTCAACGAACCGGGAGTTGGGTTACGTGATCACAGACCTGGACAAGGATTACAACAAAGAGGTGATCAAGGCACTCAAGAAGGTGGAACACACCATCAAGTTCCGGGTGCTTTACTGATGGTGGTATGATTCATTCCTCAGGATGGTAAAGGCCCTGTACAACTGCTCCACGAAGATCAGTCGCACCATCTGGTGGGAAAAGGTCATGGGTGACAGGCTGATCCTGGCCTGGGCCCTTTCGTAGACAGAGTCACTGAATCCGTAGGGTCCCCCGATGACAAAGACAAGCTGCCGGGTCCCTGCATTCATGTATTTTTGAAGTTCTCCGGCAAATTCCACAGAGCCGTATCCCTTTCCGTTCTCATCGAGGAGGATGACGGTATCTGTTTCAGTGAGTCCGCCTAAAATAGCTTCCCCCTCTTTCTGTTTTTGTTCGGGGACGGATCGGTTCCGCGTATTTTTTGGAGGCAGGATGGTCTCCTGTCCGAACCGGATGTAGTGCCCCAGCCTTTTCTCGTATTCCTGTATCATGGACTGAAGCCCCCTGTGGTCTGTTTTTCCGACCACCAGCAGTTTGATTTTCATATCTCAAAGGTAAAGTTTTCCGTTCTTCCGGTTTCTTCTGTGGCATTAGTTTTTACTAATTTTACGACACTTAAAGGAACCGTATGATATCAGAAGAGGCCTTAGGGCGGGAGATCAGAAAAATCATAGAGAATGCGATTCGGGAGGATGTTGGGGATGGGGACCACAGTTCCCTCGCCTGTATCCCTGGGGAAGCGAAAGGTAAGGCGAGATTGCTGGTCAAGGAGGAATGCGTGATCGCCGGGGTGGATTTCGCCCGTCGTGTGTTCGAATTTGTGGATCCTGATTTAAAGATGGATGTGGTGATCCGGGATGGCCAGAAGGTGAGTTATGGAGATGAGGTATTCTTTGTAAGCGGTGCATCCAGAAGCATACTCATGGCAGAAAGGCTGGTCCTGAATGCCATGCAGCGCATGAGTGCCATTGCCACAAAGACGGCGAGCTATGTGGCCCTGCTCGAAGGGACCGGCACGAAGATCCTGGATACGAGGAAGACCACCCCCGGGATCAGGGCCCTTGAGAAATGGGCCGTGAAGATAGGAGGGGGCGAAAATCATCGCTTTGCCCTTTATGATATGATCATGCTGAAAGATAATCACATCGACTTTGCCGGCGGTATCACCCGGGCTATCGACAAGACCAGGGGGTATCTCCGGGAGCGTGATCTGGACCTCAAGATCATCGTGGAGGCCAGGAACCTGGATGAAGTGGAGGAAATTTTGCGATCGGATGGCATCTATCGCATTCTCCTGGACAACTTCAATTACGAGGACACCAGGAAGGCTGTTAAGATGATCGGCGGACGTTGTCTGACTGAATCTTCCGGAGGCATCGATGAATCGACCCTGAGAAAATACGCGGAATGCGGGGTGGATTATATATCTTCGGGTGCCCTGACCCACTCGGTAAGCAACAAAGACCTGAGCCTTAAAGCGGTATAGATGTCCAAAGAGGTCGAAGATAAACTGGAGAAAATACCGATCCTCAAATGGGTCGTGGGCCTGCTGAAGAGGATCAATCTTCCCGGTATACAGGGGCTTTCGGTATACGACCTGCTGGAAATGTATATCATTGGGATCGCACAGGGAGCCCTCTCCACAAGGGCGAGCTCCATAGCGTTCAGTCTGTTCATGGCCCTATTTCCACTTCTGATCTTCCTGGTGACCCTTGTTCCTTTTGTGATCCCACTGGTCAGTGTGGGAAACCAGGACTTCGATGCCCAGTTCCTGAGATTCCTGGAAACATTCCTGCCCACTGCCACCGGGGAGTACTTCGGGGAGATCTACACCCAGATCAAGGACCAGAAACATGGAGGGTTGCTGTCATCCGCTTTTTTGCTGTCTATTTTTCTTATGACCAACGGGGTAAATGCGATTTTCGGTGGATTCGAGACTTCCTATCACATCGACCTTACCCGAAATTTCTTTAAGCAATATGCCTATGCCCTGATGGTAGGGATCATCCTTTCCTTTTTGCTCATACTGGGGGCTGTAGCCTTCGTGTATTTCGAGTATTCCCTGGAATACCTTAATATATGGGCGGCGGAATCGGGAGGGGTGGAACTGAATCCCAATGAACTGGTTGGCGCCAGGGCAGGCAAGATCCTCTTTTTCGCGGTGTTGTCCTACCTGACCACGGCCATCCTGTATTATTTCGGTACGTCCCAGGGAAAACAGGCCCGGTTTTTCTCCTATGGTGCCCTGATGACTACCCTTTTGTTCCTGCTGACCTCCTATCTCTTCGGAGTATATATTGAAAAATTCGCCAGGTATAACGAACTATACGGAGCCCTGGGGGGATTGCTGATCCTCATGGTGTACATCTGGCTTAACTCCAACATTCTCCTTTTGGGATTTGAGTTAAACGCCACTCTTACGAAACTGAAGAAGAATGTAAATTCAAGCAATGAAAATGCGTAAAGAAGGACTGTTTCTCTTACTCCTTTTTTTGGTGTTCAGTAACCTGAGGGGCCAGTCGGTACAGGGGTACTGGAAGACCATTGACGATGTAACGGAAAAACCCAAATCCATCCTGGAGATCTACGAAGAGGAGGGCGGACTTTCTGCCAGGGTGGTGGAGATCCTGGTGGACGGACGGGAAAATGCACGCTGTATTAAATGTAAGGGCCTGAAAAAAGACCGGCCTATCACGGGAATGACAATTTTTGAGGACCTGAAAAAGCTGGATGAACATACTTACGGGGAGGGGGAGATCCTCGACCCGGAAACCGGAAAGGAATACAGGGTCAAGATCTGGATGGACCCGGAGAGACCGGACCGACTCAAGGTAAGGGGTTATATCGCCTTCCTTTTCAGGACACAGACCTGGAGACGAGTTTCCCCCTGAACAAATCCTATGGAACAATTTGTAGACGTCGTACTGCCCATCCCCCTTGAGAGGCTCTTTACCTACAGGTTGCCGGAAGATCTTGCTGTGGACCTGGAACAGGGGATGCGGGTGGCAGTGCCTTTTGGCAAATCCAAGATCTACACGGCCCTGGTCTACAGGATCCACAGGGATCCTCCGGAGGCCTATGAGGCCAAGGAGATCCACGAGGTCATAGACAAGGTTGCCCTGGTGAATGCCGTTCAGATGGAGCACTGGAAGTGGATGGCCTCCTATTATATGTGTACGCTGGGGGAAGTGTTCAGAACAGCCGTACCCGGAGCATTCCTGCTGGAAAGCGAGACCCTGGTGCTCAGGAACGAGGAGAAGGAATGGGATGATCAACAGGTGAGCGATCAGGAATTTATGGTCCTGGAAGCCCTGGAACATCAGACCTCCCTGAAGATCCAGGAGGTATGTGACATCCTGGAACGCAAGACGGTCCTTCCCCTCCTGCATCGCATGTATGAAAAGGGGCTGATCCAGCTCCGGGAAACGCTTCAGAGTCAGTACAAACCCAAGTACTTGCGTACGGTCATCCTCAACCCAAAATACGAATCCGAAAAAGATCTGAATGCGCTGCTGGATGAGCTAAGCAGGGCCCCAAAGCAACGGGAGGTGCTGCTTACGCTGTTTCAGCTCAGGGCGACAGAGAAAGTCCCTTTAGGCGCTTCGGAACTGCAGAAAAAAAGCCGGAGTTCTGCAGGGGTGATCAAAGGGCTTATCGATAAGGGGATCCTGCTTGAAAAGATGATCAGGACGGACCGGGTCACCTACGAAGGCGATTCGGAAGGCCTTATCCGGCCTGAGTTGAGCGAATTTCAAAACAAGTGTCTGGAGGAGATCAGGGACTCTTTCCGGGACCGGGATGTGACCCTCCTTCACGGGGTGACGTCCTCCGGCAAAACGGAGGTCTATATGAAATTGATGGAGACCTTTCTGGCCAAGGGGGAGCAGGTATTATACCTCCTGCCGGAGATCGCCCTCACCACCCAGCTTATTTCACGCCTGCAGGCCTGTTTTGGCAGCAGGGTATCTGTCTTCCATTCCAGGTTCAGCCTCAACGAGCGGGTGGAGGTCTGGAACAACGTAAGGCGAAATGAGGAAAAGGCACAGGTGGTCATTGGGGCCAGGTCTTCCCTCTTTTTGCCTTTTGACAACCTCGGGCTGGTTATCGTGGACGAGGAACACGAAAATTCCTTTAAACAATTCGATCCCGCCCCGAGATACCACGCCAGGGATTCAGCCATTGTGCTGGCAACCCTCCACAGCGCCAAAGTATTGCTGGGATCCGCAACACCCAGCCTGGAAAGCTTTTACAATGTCCGTACGGGAAAATACGGATATACTACCATGGAGCATCGGTTTGGGGGTGTTCAAATGCCGGCGGTGGAACTGGTGGATATCAGGGATGCCAGCCGCCGGAAACGGATGAAGGGCCATTTTTCAGAGATACTGATCTCCCGCATACAGGAAACCCTTTCCATGAAGGAACAGGTCATCCTGTTTCAGAACCGCAGGGGATATGCCCCCATCGTGGAATGTACCACCTGTGGCCATGCTCCCCAGTGTCCCAACTGTGATGTGAGCCTGACCTACCATCAGGGCCGAAATGAACTTCGCTGTCATTATTGTGGTTACAGTGAGAAAATGATGGTGCAGTGTATGGCTTGTGGGAATGCGACCCTGGACACGAGGGGATTTGGGACGGAACAAATAGAGAAGGAGCTCAAAGAGTTATTTCCCGAAGCGAGGACGGGCAGGATGGACCTGGACACCACCAGGGGAAAATTTGCTTACGAGAAGATCATCACGGGTTTTGCCTCCGGGGACTTCGATATCCTGGTGGGGACACAGATGGTGACCAAAGGCCTGGATTTTCGCCACGTGAACCTGGTGGGGATCATGAACGCCGACGCCCTGTTGAACTTTCCAGACTTCAGGGCCCACGAACGCAGCTACCAACTCCTGACCCAGGTTGCAGGCAGGGCAGGGCGCACCGAAAAAAGGGGCACCGTACTTATTCAGACCTACAACCCGCAGAGCATCGTTCTCAAGCAGGTAGTGGCAGGGGACTATACGGGCATGTACGAAGAACAGCTGTCTCAGCGGAGGGAATACCTGTATCCCCCTGTAAACAGGATCATCAGGATCAGTTTTAAACACAGGGCGTACAACACCCTGAATGAGGCGGCTACCTGGTTTGGACAGGCTTTGAGGAACGTGTTTGGCACCCAGGTCCTGGGTCCGGAATTTCCGCCAGTGGCCAGGATAAGGAACCAGTACATCAAGCAGGTACTGGTGAAGATCCCCCGTGACCATTCCCTGACCCAAACAAAAAATAGCATTAAAAGAATTGAGAATTCCTTTAATGCTATTTCCCAGTACAGAAGCGTGCGTATAATCTACGATGTAGACTATTTCTGAGTTTCCTAGACGTTGCTGAGTGCCTCAGCCAGTTCAGTCTTCTTGTTTCGGCTCAGGGGAATGGACCTTCCGCTGACCTCCACGTTCTTGCTGTTGAATTTTTCGATCTTCTCCAGGTTGACGATGTAGGATTTATGTATCCTGAGGAATTTATCAGCAGGCAGTTGTTTTTCAAAAGCCTTCATGGTAGAGAGGATCACGATATTGGCCTCATCGGTAACGAGTTTGATGTAGTCACCGAGTGCTTCTATCCATTTGATGTCATTTAGGATCACCTTTCGCTTTTTGAGGTTGCTCTTAACGAAGATGTGCTCTTCATCCTCCGCGACCTGGTTCATCTGCTCGTATTTGGTGACCGCTCTTTTTACAGAGGCGTCGAAACGAGCCATGGTAATGGGCTTGTGCAGGTAATCCGTAACGTCGTAATCAAAAGCTTTGAGGGCATAATCAGGCTTTCCGGTGATCAGGATGACCTGTGGGCTGTTTTCAAGGGATTCAAGGAGGTCAAAACCACTGATGATCGGCATCTCAACATCCAGAAAGATCAGGTCGATCTCGTTGTTTTTAATACCATTTTTGGCTTCGATAGCATTGCTGTACTCCGCGACCAGGGCTAAATTCGGATGATTATTCACCAATTTTGCAACTGCCATACGCTGCATAGATGAATCATCAACAACTATACTTCTTAATTTCATAAAGGGTTGATTTGTGGGGTTAAATCATCGACAAATTACATAAAAAACCAGCTCAACTGCAACTAAAGTTGTGAACAAATTTCTAAGTAAATTTGGTGATGATGCGCATAATTTAGGTTTATAGGTTTATGTTCGATTTGGGTCATTCTAGTACTGATAACGAAGAAAAATATAATTTCTTGTAAATGGAAGGAAGAATTATTACTTTTGCGCTCCTAAAAATCTATATATCAATATGAATCATTACGAAACTGTTTTCATTTTAAATCCCGTTCTGTCTGATGTTCAGATAGAGGAAACAGTTAAGAAATTCGAGGATTTCTTAATTAAGAATGATGCCAAGATGGTATCGAAAGAGAACTGGGGCCTGAAAAAACTGGCATATCCCATTCAGCACAAGAAAAGTGGCTTCTACCACTTATTCGAATTCACGGCTCCCGGAGAGGTTATTGCTCCCTACGAGCAGGAGTTCAGGAGAGATGAGCGCGTGATGCGTTTTTTGACCGTAAAACTGGACAAGCACGCCATCGAGTGGGCAGAGAAGAGAAGGAATAAACTCAAAGCTAAAGCGTAAGGGACATGGCAACATTACAACAACAGGCCAAAGGCAAGAAGGACGGAGAGATCAGATATCTCACCCCGTTGAACATCGAGACCAATAAGCAAAAGAAATACTGCCGATTCAAAAAATCCGGCATCAAGTATATCGATTACAAGGATCCCGATTTCCTGATGAAATTAGTGAATGAGCAGGGGAAATTGCTCCCCAGGAGGCTTACCGGTACTTCCCTGAAGTACCAGCGCAAGGTTGCTCAGGCGGTGAAAAGGGCGAGGCACCTGGCCCTGATGCCGTACGTAGGTGATTTGTTAAAATAAAAAGGAGAAGAACATGGAACTGATATTAAAGGAAGACGTACAGAATCTGGGATTCAAGGATGACGTGGTAACCGTAAAGAACGGTTACGGCAGAAACTACCTTATTCCTAAAGGACTGGCTACCATGGCTACTCCTTCTGCCAAAAAGGTGTTGGCGGAAAACCTGAAGCAAAAAGCACACAAGGAGAAGAAGATCGTAGACGCAGCCAACAAGACTGCGGAAGCACTTAAGCAACTCGAAGTGAAGATCCCGGCCAAAGTGGGAGCTGCTGACAAATTGTTCGGTTCAGTGACCAGTGCTGATGTGGCGGATGCTATTGCCAAGGAAGGACACGAGATAGACAAGAAATACATCATGATCAAGGGAGGCTCCATCAAAAGGGCCGGTCCTTATGAAGCGCAGATCAGACTGCACCGTGATGTGATCGTAGATTTCAGCTTCGAAGTGATCGCAGAACAGAAATAAATCGATCCTAAGGGGTTAAATTATAAAAGAGCCATGTAATCATGGCTCTTTTTTTTGCTATATTCACTTCTTCATTAACCAACTCTAAGAAAATGAAAAAATCACTTTTAACGGGATTATTCCTGATCGTTTTTACGACTGTTTCCTGGTCTCAGATTACCACGGCTGATATCAGGGGAACGGTGTACGAAGCAGATAACCAGCCCCTGTTTGGAGCGAATATCGTTGCCGTGCATACCCCAACCGGGACCAAGTACGGAGCGGTAAGTAACGAGGATGGACGGTACAACCTGCCCAACCTCCGGGTAGGGGGTCCCTACCAGATCACTGTTTCCTATGTGGGATACAAGTCTCAGGTACAGGATGGCGTATACCTTTCCCTCGGTCAGACTACGATCCTGGAATTCAGCCTTATTTCCGAGAGCCAGGCCCTGGACGAGGTCGTGGTGGTATACGATCAAACGGGGACCTTTGGAAGTGATCGCACAGGAGCAGAGACGAGCGTAGGACGCAGGGAACTCACCAGGCTGCCAACGATCTCGCGATCTGCAAGTGATTTTATACGGTTGGATCCACAGGCCTCCTCAGGGGCGTCAGGGCTGTCTTTCGGGGGCAGGAACGACCAGTACAACAACTTCTCCCTGGACGGGGCTATTTTCAATAACCCCTTTGGCCTCGATGCGGCCACCCCGGGTGGGCAGACCAACGCGCAGCCCATTTCCCTGGATGCCATCGAACAGATCCAGGTGACCACAGCGCCTTATGACGTCACCCAATCCGGGTTTACCGGGGCCTCCGTCAACGCGGTCACGAAAAGCGGTACCAATGAATTCTATGGCACTGCCTATGGCTTTTTCCGGAATGACGACCTTACCGGAGGGAAGATCAACGGGGACGATGTCTTTAAGACCGGTCTGGAGCAGACCCAGTACGGGTTCAGCCTGGGCGGACCTATCGTCAAGAATAAGTTGTTCTTCTTCGTCAATTTTGAGAGGGATGAACTCACTGAATTGGGTACCGATGGATTTGTGCCCAATACAGGTACAGGCGACATTAATGAAAGCAGGGTGACCCTTTCCGATTTCCAGCTGGTGGATAACCTGCTGCGGCAGGTCGTGATCGGCCGGGATGCCCAGGGGGATGATATCTTCTACGACCCGGGAAGGTTCCAGGGATTTAACTTTGACCAGGAATCCACCAAGGGGATCATCAAATTCGACTGGAACATCAATGACAACAACCGACTGGCAGTCATATACAACTTTTTGGACGCCTCCAAAGGGAAGCCTGCCAACCGGGATGCCATCACCTTCAGGGGACCCAACACCCAGACACTTCAGTTTGAGAATGCCGGATATGAGATCAACAACAAGATCAAGTCCCTCCAGATCGAATTGAACTCCAGACTTTCAGAGGAGGCCACCAACAAACTGCAGGTGGGGTACACCCATTTCGATGATTTCAGGAACCCTTTCTCAACACCGGCTCCCAGTATCGTTATCCTGGATGCCACAGGGAGTTCCAACTACATCATCGCCGGGCACGAACCTTTCTCTATCAACAACAGGCTGGATCAGAAAGTGTTTCAGATCACAGACAACCTCAATATTTTTAAAGGAGACCATACCTATACCATTGGGTTCTCCTTTGAGAAGTTCCAGTTCGACAATTCATTTAACCTGGGGGCCTATGGGGCCCAGGGGGTCTTTTTCCCAACCACGACCATCACGGATTTTCCGAATTTTGCCAGTTCCGGACAACTGCAGGCAGCCTTTGACGCCGCGATCAGCGCAGACAGGGGATACAATGCCAACGGGACAGGGAATCCAGGGGGGTGGGCCCTTTCAGAGACCAATGTGGGTCAGCTCTCTTTTTACCTGCAGGACGAATGGGATGCCACCGAGAATTTTAAGCTGACCTATGGTGTGAGGTTCGACAAGCCCCTGTATTTTGACACAGCGGAGAAGATCCGGGAGAATATCCAGCGCAAAGGGGGGGCCTCCGGCACCTATATCCCATCTATACAATACTTTGATCCCGAAACCGGGGACCCCGTATTCCTGGATTCCGAGGTCCTGCCGAACAACAATTTCCTGGTGTCGCCCAGGGTAGGGTTCAACTGGGACGTGAACAACGACAATTCTCTCCAGGTCCGGGGAGGTTCCGGGCTTTTCACCGGGCGTTTTCCCTTCGTGTGGCTGGGGAACCAGACACAGGCGGTCGATTTCTTCTTTTATCAGATCGTCGACCCGGATTTCCAGTGGCCACAGGTCTGGAGGACGAACGTGGGACTGGACAAGAAATTTGACAATGGCCTGATCCTAACAGCAGACATCTCATATACGAAGGATGTCAATGCGGCCCATGTCCAGAACTGGGGACTCAACTCCCCTTCTGCCACCCTGAATGGGGTCGATAACCGGGCTGTGTATACCAACGCGGACAAATCACAGATCTTTGGAGGGCCCACCAATGCCTATGTCTTTACCAATTCAGACCAGGGCCGGATCTGGAATGCCTCCCTGAAGGGGCAAAAGAACTGGGACAATGGCTTCTACACCATGCTGGCTTACAGTTTCCTCAATGCGAAGGAGGTGAATTCCGTCGATGCAGAGATCACAGGAGACGCTTTTGCCGGCAATGCGATCGTGGGGAACGCGAACCAGGACGTGCTTTCGTTTTCAAGATATGGGGATAATCACAGGATCATCGGTGTACTTTCCAAGCAATTCAATACCGGGACCACGGTATCCACCTTCTTTGAATACGCCAAAAGCGGAAGATACAACTATATCTATGGAGGCGATATCAACAATGACGGTTCCAGTATCAATGACCTGATCTATATCCCGACGAGTTCGGAGATCGGATCCATGACATTTAGCGGACCCGGACAGGCAGAGGCTTTCGAGGCTTTTATCCAGCAGGATGACTACCTCAGTGGCAGGCGTGGTCAATACGCCGAAAGGTACGGTGCACTCGCTCCCTGGAGGAGCAGCTGGGATGTCAAGATCTTACAGGACATCAATATCACCGATAAGAACAAGTTCCAGCTCAGCCTTGATATCCTGAATTTTGGTAACCTGTTGAATTCCAATTGGGGGGTCGTGGAAGGTCCGAGTTTCGACCAGCTCCTCGGGGTAACGGTGGATTCCAACAACAACCCCACCTATACCTTTGACACCAGCAGGACAGAGACCTTTGCAGCCATCACCAGTGCCGTTTCCAGATGGAGGGCTCAGCTGGGGGTACGCTATATTTTTAACTAAGGAATAAAACCGTAATTTTGGGCCGCCCTGAAAAGGCGGCCTTTTTTATGAAATATACCCGATTGACAAAAGAGCAGTTAGAGGAATTACACCCGGAATTCATCAATTTCCTGGCAACCCAGTCCATCACGGCATCGGAGTGGGAAATGATCAAGACCAACAGGCCCCACGTAGCCGAAGAGGAGATAGACGTTTTTAGCGACCTGGTATGGGAGGGGGTATTGCAAAAGGTGGAATACCTGGAGAATATTTCGGCCCAGCATATGCACCTGTTCCATCTCACGGATAAGGAAATGAAACTGATCTCCATAAAGGTCAGGAATCCGGAGATAGACCTCACCACATCTGAGGGATTTGGATGGTTCAAAAAGAACTGGCAATCTGATTTTGTGGACTACCTGGTGGCTTCCAAGGCCTACTCGGAAGACCCTAATGCAGATAAGTTCCAGCTCATACAGGAAGGCGGGGTCATCACCAGGGGTGAGCTTTATCAATGGTTTGATAAAATCATAGAATAAGGCGATATTTGCTGAACCACATCATCATATGGCACAGAAACCTTCCATTCCCAAAGGCACCAGAGATTTCAGTCCAGGAGAAGTAGCTAAAAGGAACTACATCTTTGAGACGATCAGGAAGCAGTTCGAGGTCTTTGGCTTTGCACCCATAGAGACCCCCAGTTTTGAGAATCTCGAGACCCTGATGGGAAAATATGGGGATGAGGGAGACCGACTGATCTTTAAGATCCTGAATTCCGGGGATTACCTCCAAAAGGTGGATGACCATACCCTTACAGATCGGGATGTATCGGGCCTGACACCAAAAATATCCGAAAAGGCCCTCAGGTATGACCTGACCGTACCTTTTGCCAGGTACGTGGTCATGCACCAGAACGAGATCGATTTCCCCTTCAAGCGATACCAGATACAGCCGGTATGGAGGGCAGACCGTCCCCAGAAGGGACGGTTTCGGGAATTCTATCAGTGTGATGCCGATGTAGTGGGGCCGAGCTCCCTGTTTCAGGAGATCGAACTCATCCAATTATATGACGCTGTGTTCAGTGAACTTGGTCTTTCACAGATCAGGATCAAAGTCAACCACAGGAAAATCCTCAGCGGGATCGCCGAGGTGATCGGCGCTTCCGACAAATTGATCCCTTTTACCGTAGCCCTCGATAAACTGGATAAGATCGGTGAGGAAGGGGTTATCAGGGAGATGGCAGAAAACGGGATTA
>JBFKPJ010000008.1:0-36168 GCA_041628355.1 Muriicola sp.
CAATTAAAAAGGCCGCCATTAAAGGCGGCCTTTTTTCCTTAATCGTTTTCCGATAACGGGATCGGCATCACGTTGAAGATCTGATCCCCGGCCCTGTCAATAGGCAGGGTATTGGAGAGGTTATACCTCCTCAGGTCGAACATCCTGTGGTTCTCGCACCACAATGAGTACCTGCGTTGATTCAGCATTTCTGTGGTCAGCGCGTCTACCGTCAAAGCCCCGGCGTAATTTCCCAAGGATGCCGAATTGCGGATCACATTGATCGCATCTTCGGCCTCAAACAGGTCATTGGTCAGGATATTGGCCTCGGCATAGACCAGGATGAGTTCCTCATTCCGACACATATCGATAGACGAAATGTTAGAGGCATATAGGCCCGTCTGATAGGCCCCGGACAACCCGTCCTGAGTGGTTGGGTTCGCCCTGATCAGCGTCTTGCTGTCTACACGAGTATCTCCTGCCTCTGCATCGGCAATAAAGGAATCATGGACTATGATCTGGTCCCCGTTATTGTCAGGGATCTTGAAGAGTCCATTGGTCTGGTCCCCGCTATCCAGGCTAAATACATGCTTGGGCCCGATGTTCAGATCACCGCCCAGGTCAAAATACGAAGAAGACAGAGCGGTCAGGGCTGCACTACCATCTCCTGCATATACGGCCGCTACCGCAGCGGTAGCCCGGTTGAACTGGGCAAAGGTGCTGGGGGTGTCAAATCCCTCAAACCCCGCTAATGGGAATGAAAAATCGGATCCGGCACTGTTCAGGTCAGACAAAGCCTCGTCTAGCAAAGCCCGTACCGCGGTCAGGGCTGCATCTAATTCGAGAATGGGTCCCAGATTATCCGGATCTGCCACGTCTATACGCGCCCGGTTGTAGGTCTTCAACACCTCGATGAGCTCAAAGGCGATGATCGTTTTGGCAAACCCCCGGTAACCAGCCTTCTGGGTATCCGTCACGGATGTGGTATTGTCCAGGGATTGCAAGAGGATATTTGCATTCTTGATCGCCACATATCTTCCTCCCCAAGGAGCTGTGGAATAGAAGGAGTTGTTGTCCAGATTACTGCCATTGGCACCCAGCAGGTCCCCTGTGTTCCGAGGGTCTGCATCGAAGAGATACAATTCCCTTGCCATCGTTCCTGAAGCCGTGGTCTGTATGGCCAGTGAATTCCTCATGGCCGATTCTACCCCTACCACCAGGTTGTTGAGCTGGTTCTCAGAGGCATCGGTCAGAACCCCGGCCAGACTGGGTCTGTTCGGATCTACCTGCTCATCGAAGGAACAGGCGGAGATAAAAGCACCGAAGAAGACCAAGAGCGCTAAACCTCCAATTGATTTATATTTCTGTATGATTTTCATCGCTATTTTTTTAGAAATTAACATTTAGGTGAAAGTAGAACTGCTTGGTGCTCGGGAAAGGGGTTACCTCTATCCCTGAAGACAGACCGGCACCTCCGTTGGTGGAAGTTTCCGGATCGTAGCTGCTGTAATCGGTGATGGTAAAAATGTTCCTTCCGGAAACCCCGAGTTTGATGCCGGTTACCGTATCACCGAAGAATTCCAGCGCACTGGAAGGCAGCCTGTAATAAATGGCGGCTTCCCGTAATCTCAGGTATCCCGCTGGTTCCACAAAACGCTCGGCCACAAAGCCCAGGCTTGTCCTTTCCTGAGCCTCAGGTGTATCCAGATCCGGTGTGGTTCCTCCCAGATCCGTCAGCAATTTGGAGAGATTGATGTTATTCCCGCCTTTCTTCCACTGCAGGAGGAAGGATACATCAAACTGTTTCATAATGGTGAAGTTGTTGAAGAAACCCATCTGGAAATCAGGTTCTACATTTCCTATCTGTGTTGGAACACCATTTACGTTCCCGGCCAGTTGTGTAACCGGCTTTCCTTCTTCTATATAAAAGGTCCCCAGTCCGAGACCGAAACCGGCACCGGGTTGTGGGAAGGGAGGAACATCGAGCCTGGTGATCTCAGACCTGTTGAGCCACCAGTTGATATTGGAGCTCCAGAAGAAATTCTCTTCCTGTATCGGGTTTACAGTGATCCCGACCTCAACCCCGTAGTTCTTGAGGTCCGCCAGGTTGGTGGTCTCTGATCCAAAACCGGAAGATGTAGGAAGCACCCTGCTCAGCAGCAGGTCGCTTACATTTCGGTTGTAGTAGGTGACCTCCAGGTTCACTTTGTTGAAGAGTCCGGCATCAAAACCGACCTCGAATTCCGAAGAGGTCTCAGGCTCGACATTCGGGTCCCCTTTCAGTGCGGAGATCGATGATCCTCCAACCCCCCCTATAGACACCTGGTTGAGCCCTGTAAAGGCAGAACCAAAGGCAGCGGAAGAACCGGTCTCCCCATAGGCGGCCCTCAGCTTGAGCCTCTGCAGGGCGCCTTCATTCCAGAAATCGAAATTATGCAGGTTGACGGCGAGTGATGCCTTAGGGAATCCGTAGTATTTGTTGGGGTCCCCGTTCAGGGTCGACTTGTCTAAACGATACCCCACGGTACCGATCAGCTGATCCATGTAGTTTCCTTCCACCTGGGCGAAGTATCCGAATTCCTTTACCACCGAGGTATTCTGGGTAATGGCCTGGGCCGCACCCTGACTCAAATTGGTCTGGTCCGGGATCAACTGGGTGGACTGGTTAAAGATCAGGTCGGCCTGTTGCTCCAGGTAGGATATACCGGCCTGAGACGTAAGCCCCAGGTCACCTCCCATGGCATTGTGGTTCCAAACGGCAATCCCCTGGTAGTTGAAATTGGTGAAGTTGTTCTTCCCAACACCTATGAACCCGTTCTGGTTACCGCGCTGGGCCTGGTGGGTCTCAGGGACATACACAAAGGTCTCATTCGCCAGGAAATCGGCTCCTCCGTTAAATATGAGCTTTACCGCATCGTCTCCTGTATTGAGGACATTGGCCTCCAGTTTGATCCCCTGTATAAAACGGTTGTTCTTGTCCTCGTTTCTCGCGAGATCCCTGACAAAGATGGGATTCCCGGAGTAATTAGGATTATCGGGGTACGCCCCGGTCTCATCGGGGAAGAGGTTGATCCAGGGCCTGGTAAAGGCCAGGGTATATCCGTAACTCAACCCTCCTTCGTTCTCGTTCCCCGTAAAACTCCTGCTGGAGCTGCTCCTCACATAGTTGGAAGAAGCTGAGAAATTGAATGTGTTGGAGATCTTGTGGTCGACATTCGCCCGGAGGGAGAATCGATCGAAACCTGTGTTCTTGATGATCCCTTCCTCATCCCTGTAGGAAGCCCCGACGTAGAATTTGGTCTTTTCATCTCCCCCGCTGGCACTGATGCGGGTATCCGTGATGAGTCCGGTTTCCCCGTAAATAATATCCTCGTAATCAAAGAGTCCCCCATTGGCAATCGCCTGGTTGTAAAGGGTCACTTCAGCTGCACCAAAGGTATCTTCCACGCTCTGGGCGGTCCAGGGCCTCAGCCCCAGTTTTTTGATGATGGTGTTGAACCCGGTGTCCTGGCTGAACTTCACTTCGGTCTTGCCCTGGCTACCACGCTTGGTAGTTATGATCACAACCCCCGCGTTTGCACGTGTTCCGTAGATGGCGGCTGCAGAAGCCCCTTTGAGGACCTCGATGTTCTGTATGTCATTGGGGTCAAGGTCGGCGATCCTGTTGGCCGAGTTCTCCTCATTCCCCCTGTTGGCTCCCGAGGCAAATCGAAGACCGGATGGGATCTCCGAGTTGTTCACATACACCCCGTCTACGATATAGAGGGGCTGGTTGTTCCCGTTGATGGAAGAGATCCCCCGCAGACGCAAGGCGAATCCACCTCCGGGGGCCCCGGAGGAAGAGGTGATGTTCACCCCTGTCAGTTTACCGTACAGGGCACCGTCTAAGGTAGACTGGGCCGTGGTTCCCACGAGTTCATCATTGGATACTGTGGCCACAGCGTTGGCCAGGTTACTCCGTTTAATGGAAGTTCCCAGACCGGTCACGATGACCTCGTCAAGCCCCGTGGCAGATTCTGCCATCGTCACATTGAGGGTGGTCGGTCCCTCCACGATCAACTCCTTGGTCTCATATCCCAATGAAGAGAAGACCAATGTGGCCGGGAAACTGTCTACGTTGATCGAGTAGTTTCCGTCGAAGTCGGATACCGCCCCTCTAGACGTCCCTTTCACAACGACGTTCACCCCCGCGAGGGGGCCTCCGTAACTGGAATCCGTAATGTTCCCGCTCACTGTTCCCTGCGAAAAACCCAGTAGAGGTATCGCCAGAAACAACCACAGGAATGTTTTTCCAAGTAGTTTTTGTTTCATGTTGATTTAGTTTTGAGTTAGATTCTTGACCTTCCAAGGTAATGAAGATTTTTTAACCCTAAAATCGAATTGCCATTTTATTCCGGGTCGACCCACTTAATTATTGCCCAAAAATCAGCCTTAAATTGTGGGTTGAGCGCATTACTTCTTACATTTGCCGCATCTAAAATTCGGATTATCAATGTATAGAAGTCACACCTGCGGTGAGTTACGGGCGAAGCAGATCGGGGACGAAGTGGTCCTGAGCGGATGGGTACAAAAAGTACGGGATAAAGGCTTTGTGGTATGGGTGGATCTCAGGGACCGGTATGGGATTACCCAGCTGGTCTTTGACGAAGAACGGACACCTGCTGCATTGCTTACAGAAGCGCGGAAACTGGGACGGGAATATGTGATCCAGGTGCATGGTACCGTGATCGAAAGAGCCTCTAAAAATCCCCAGCTGCCAACCGGGGAGATCGAAATACTTGTAACTGATCTCAAGGTGCTGAATTCAGCCCTGCTACCCCCTTTCACGATTGAGGATGAGACCGACGGTGGGGCAGACCTGAGGATGAAATACCGCTACCTGGATATCCGGAGGAATCCCGTAAAAGAGAATCTCATCTTCAGGAGCAAGGTTGCCATGGAGGTCAGGAATTACCTCTCTGCCGAGGGCTTTATCGAAGTGGAAACCCCCTATCTTATAAAATCAACCCCTGAAGGGGCCCGCGATTTTGTGGTGCCCAGCAGGATGAACCCGGGACAGTTCTACGCCCTGCCCCAGTCTCCCCAGACCTTCAAACAATTGCTGATGGTAGGGGGACTCGATAAATACTTCCAGATCGTCAAGTGTTTCCGGGATGAGGACCTCCGGGCCGACAGGCAGCCCGAGTTTACCCAGATCGATTGTGAGATGGCCTTTGTGGAGCAGGAAGATGTGCTGAACGCATTTGAGGGGCTCACCAGGCATTTGCTGAAAGCCATACGCAATGTGGAGGTCGACAAGTTCCCGCGTATGACCTATGACGAGGCTATGCGGAACTACGGGAATGACAAACCTGATATCCGGTTTGATATGCGTTTTGCAGAGCTTAATGAAATTGCCCAGCACAGGGACTTCCAGGTATTCAACTCGGCCGAACTGGTAGTCGGGATCGCTGTTCCGGGAGGGGCTTCCTTTACCCGAAAGGAGATCGACGGCATCATCGACTGGCTCAAGAGGCCGCAAATAGGTGCCAAAGGCATGGTCTATGTGCGCTGTCAGGAAGACGGGAGTTTCAAATCTTCGGTTGACAAATTTTACGACCAGGACGACCTGAGGAAATGGGCCGAGGCGACCCGTGCCAAAACCGGGGACCTGATCTGTATCCTTTCAGGTGAGACCCATGAGACGCGCACTCAGCTGAGCGCCCTGCGCATGGAGATGGCAGAGCGTTTGGGATTGAGAAACCCCGATGAATTCGCACCCCTCTGGGTGGTCGATTTTCCTTTGCTGGAAAAGGATGAGGAAACAGGGGACTATCACGCCATGCACCATCCTTTTACCTCTCCCAAACCCGGGCAGTTGGAATTGCTCGACTCGGATCCCGATGCAGTGAGGGCAAATGCCTACGACCTGGTGTTGAACGGGAACGAGATAGGGGGTGGGTCTATAAGGATACACGATAAAAAAGTACAGAGTATCATGTTCAGGCACCTCGGCTTTTCTGAAGAGGAGGCCAAAGCGCAGTTCGGATTCCTTATGGATGCCTTCCAGTACGGTGCACCTCCCCATGGGGGTATCGCTTTCGGGCTGGACCGGCTGGTCGCTATCCTGGGAGGGCAGGAGACCATCAGGGATTTCATCGCCTTCCCAAAAAACAACAGTGGACGGGACGTAATGATAGATGCCCCGGCACCTATAGATGAAATCCAGCTGGAAGAATTGAACCTGCGCCTCAGGGAGGAATAGGAAGAGTCACTGGTAGGAACAACCGACGTTCCGGGAAGACCGATTCCACGCAGGTAGGACCCCTGGTCCGTTAATGTCCATAGATCGCAATGCAGAAACAGTTCAAAATTCTGTTTTCCCGATTTTTAAAATGGCGGTATAAACATATCTCCAACAAGACCTTCATCCATATCATGAGCGTGGCGGTGGGCTTTCTCGCCGGGCTGGCAGCGGTCACCCTAAAGAATACCACCTATTTTATAGAAGCCCTGGTAGACAGGGGCATCCATTTTTTCAGCACACAACTCTATTTCATCACCCCGATCATCGGGCTTACGCTGGTATATCTATACGTGAAATACGTGCACAGGGAGAAACTGGAACACGCTATTTCCTCCATCCTCCTGGCCATGTCCAAAAAGAAGGGCATCATCAGCGTAAAAAAAATCTATACTCCGTTGATCACAGCTCCGCTAACCGTTGGATTCGGGGGTTCCGTAGGACTTCTGGGGCCGGCTGTGGCTTCCGGTGCAGCCATCAGTTCGAACCTGGCCCGCGTCCTGCACATCAATGCCAAGACCCGTACCCTGCTCATTGCATGTGCCTCGGCCGGGGCCATTGCCTCAGTATTCCAATCTCCTATTGCGGCCATCATTTTTGCGGTGGAGGTCTTCAGCCTGGACCTTACCATGATCTCCCTCCTCCCCTTGCTTTTTGCATCTATTTCCGGGGTCCTGACCTCCTATTTTTTCCTCGGGGATGAAACCCTGTTCTATTTCAACATCACCGAACAGTTCCAGATCCGGGACACCGCCTTTTACATCCTGTTGGGCGTAGGAACTGCCTTTGCCTCCATCTATTTTACCAAGATGTATTTTGGTATCCTCCAGTTCTTCCAAAGGTTTAAAAGCCCCAAATACAAACTCCTGGTCGGGGGGATCGCCATCGGGATCATGCTCTATTTTATCCCGCCCCTCTACGGGGAAGGTTTTGGCTTCATCAATCATTTGCTCGAGGGAAATTCCCTCCAGGCCCTGGGGAAAACCCCTTTTGACGCCTATACTTCGAATATCTGGGTGGTCATCGCCCTCCTGTTCGGCATCACCATCTTCAAAGCGGTAGCCATGACCACCACCTTTGCAGCCGGGGGTGCCGGGGGTATCTTTATCCCAACCATGGTCATGGGCAGTACCCTTGGGAATGTGGTCGCCAAGGTGATCAACAACATTGGGATGGGTTTCGAGGTCAATGAAAGCAACTTTACCCTGATCGGGATGGCCGGACTCATAGCCGGGGTGTTGCATGCCCCCCTGACCGCCATCTTCCTGATCGCTGAGATCACCGGGGGCTATGAACTCTTCGTCCCGCTGATGATCACCTCCGCCATTTCCTTTTTGCTTACTAAAAACGCCATGGACCACACCATTTACACCCGTGAACTGGCCAAGGCAGGCGCCCTGATCACACATGACAAGGACCAGACCGTCCTTACTCTCATGCAGCTCGAAGACGTGGTGGAAAAGGACTTTAAGACCGTAAACCTGGAAATGACCCTGGGGGAGATGTTGCATCAATCTGTGGCAAAATCGACCCGAAATATCTTTCCGGTGGTCAATAAGGAGGACGTACTGATGGGGATCGTACTCCTGGATGATGTACGGGATTTTATGTTCGACACCTCCCTTTACGACAAGATCCTGGTAGAGACCCTGATGCACAATGCACCTGAACATATCTTCTACGAAACGGACTCCATGCAGGCGGTCATGCAAAAGTTCCAGGACAGCAGCGCGTGGAACCTGCCGGTGATCAGGGAAGGTAAGTACTATGGCTTCGTTTCCAAATCCAAGTTGCTCACTGCGTACAGGCGCAAACTGATTAACTTTACCAAACAGTAACATGGTCTTTAAAGGCAAATACCTCATCACCGCCATCGTTTTGCTCTCTCTCGGAGCCATCGTCTATGGTTTTGTCGTCATAGAGGAGCAGCCTGCCCTTGGCAACAAATGCATCGGCTTCGGGACCGTTGGCCTGTTCCTTCTTGCCATGCCCCTTTTCCTGCTTAAAGAGAGCAAAGGGAAGAAGGTAAAAGACTATATGCTGACCGAGGACAACATTCGGAAAATGAGGGAAATCGAGGAAAAAAAGTCCAGAAAAGACTCTGCCTCAACCAAATAATAGAGATTCCTTTATCCCATCTGACCAAAATTCCATATTTTAGTAGTACACATATTTATTTTTTAATTTTTTATTGGATGACTGGAACTGTAAAATTTTTTAATGAATCCAAAGGCTACGGATTCATTACCAACGACGAGACCGGAAAAGACATCTTCGTTCACGCCACTGCCCTGAATGGGATAGAATTGAACGAGGGAGACAAAGTAGAATACGAAGAAGCTGAGGGGAGAAAAGGAATGGTTGCCGCCAAAGTACAGGTGGTAAGCTGATATATTTTATTTTGATTGAAGGCTAAGCACCCGTTTTAATACGGGTGTTTTTTTTGTTCCTAATTCAGATTTCGCCGTTGAATGAAAAAGCGCTTTAGCAATTCACTTGCCTCCGCTTCCATCACCCCGCTGCTGACCTCGGTCTTGGGGTGCAGCACTCCCCCTGAGACAGTGAACCCCCTTTGAGGATCCCGCGCGGCGTAAACCACTTTGGGGATCTGGCTCCAATAGAGGGCCCCGGCACACATGAGGCAAGGTTCCAAAGTGATATACAGTGTACAATCATAAAGGTACTTGCCTCCCAGGAAATTGGAGGCAGCCGTAATTGCGAGCATCTCTGCGTGGGCAGTGACATCCCTGAGCCTTTCGGTTTGGTTGTGTGCCCTGGCTATGATCCTGCCCTGTACGGCAATAACAGCGCCTATGGGCACCTCCCCCTCTTCAAAAGCAAGTTCTGCCTCCTGCAGGGCCTTTCTCATAAAATACGCGTCGTCCAAGATCAGATCCATGGGGTCAAAAATACAATTTTCATCTCTGGTACAACCTTCTTCAAATCCGAATTAATGTACCTTTGTCCCCTGTATGAAACTCCTGGATTCCATACATGGTCCCGAGGATCTCCGCAAGTTGCCAGAAGAGGAACTGATCCCTCTTTCTGCGGAACTCAGGGAGTTCATCATCGATATTGTCTCTGCCAAAGAAGGGCACCTGGGAGCCAGCCTGGGAGTAGTGGAGCTGACCATCGCACTGCATTATGTCTTCAACACTCCTTACGACCGACTCATATGGGATGTGGGCCACCAGGCGTATGGCCATAAGATCCTGACGGGCAGGAGGACCCGCTTCAACACGAACAGGCAATGGGGAGGGCTCAGTGGGTTCCCGAAAAGGGAGGAGAGTGAATTTGACGCCTTTGGCACAGGACACAGTTCTACTTCCATATCTGCTATTGTAGGGATGGCCCTGGCGGCAAGGCTCCAGGGGGATCTGGAGCGTGAGCATATCGCCGTGATAGGCGACGCCTCCATCGCCAGTGGTATGGCCTTTGAAGGATTGAATCACGGTGGGGTCCTCGACGCGAACCTACTGATTATCCTCAATGACAACGCCATCGGGATCGACCCCAGTGTCGGAGCCCTGAAGCGGTATCTGACCAATGTCAAGAAAGGGACAGCCAAGGAAGAGAATATCTTCGAATGCCTGAATTTCAAGTACTCAGGACCCATCGATGGGCATGACCTTCCCACAGTCCTGGAAACCCTGCGCAGGATGAAGAAGATCAAAGGCCCCCGTGTTCTTCACCTGATCACCACCAAAGGGAAAGGACTGAAACAGGCAGAGGAGAACCAGATCGTTTACCACGCCCCGGGAAGATTCGATCGCAAGACGGGAGAGCTAACCCCCTCCCCTTCCTCCATACAACCCCCAAAATACCAGGACGTCTTCGGGAAAACCCTGGTGGAGCTCGCGGAAAAGAATGAGCGTATTGTGGGTATCACCCCTGCCATGCCTACGGGAAGTTCATTGAAATACATGATGGAGGCTTTTCCGGAACGTGCATTTGATGTGGGTATCGCAGAACAACACGCTGTGACCATGGCTGCCGGAATGGCTTCAGAAGGGCTGATCCCTTTCTGCGCCATCTATTCCACCTTCCTGCAAAGGGCTTATGACCAGGTCATACACGACGTAGCCCTTCAGAAACTCCCGGTGATCTTTTGCATAGACCGGGCCGGACTTGTAGGTCAGGACGGGGCAACCCATCACGGGGTGTACGACCTGGCTTTTTTGCGCTGTATCCCTAATATGAGCATTTTTGCTCCTATGAATGAGGCAGAATTACGCAACATTTTGTTTACTGTACAAAAGGGGATAGATCAGCCCATTGCAATCAGGTATCCCAGGGGCAGGGGGGTGAGCGTGGAATGGCGTACCCCATTCGAGGACATTCCCATGGGCAGTTCAAGGGAACTGGCCCGTGGATCTTCCATCGCGGTTTTGTCTCTCGGACATATTGGGAACCACGTTACACGGGTGCTGAAGACCCTCGGCAATCCCAAAGAGATAGGACATTTTGATATGCGGTTTGCGAAACCACTGGATCAGAACCGACTGCAGGAGGTTTTTTCACGGTACGACCAAATCGTTACTGTGGAAGACGGGTGCCTCAATGGTGGCTTTGGCAGTGCCGTGCTCGAATTCGCGAATACAGGCAGGTATCCGCAAAAGATCACACGTCTGGGTATCCCCGATCGATTTATTGAACAAGGCACCATAGACGAATTGCAGGCGGAGGCGCAGATCGATGAGGAATCCATTACCCGATGTTTAATTCAGTTACTGCATGAGGTTCGATAGTTTTCACATATTTCTTTTTTTCGTTCTCTGTATACCTTTTATCACGTCGGGCCAGGATACCATCCCCCCGACAGAAGAGCCCGATACCACGGTGGTAGACACCATAGTGATCCGCGCCTTGCAGGAGAAGATCAAATACATCCCCAGGGGTGTGAACCTGACCAACCCGGTCATCTCTTTCAAGACCCGGGCCAGGACACGGAGATTCAACCGCTTTCGAATCCCTTCTTTCTGGGATGTGGAGAACAACCTGGGCCTCAACCTGAGCGAGGTGGCCTTTGTGAACTGGAATGCCGGAGGTGACAATGCTTTCTCCGCCCTGGCTAATGCCAAATTTGTCCGCAATTACAAATTCCGGTATGTGCAATGGAACAATGATCTCGTGCTCAGATACGGGGTGAACGTGCAGGAAGGCCAAAAATTGAGAAAGACGGAGGATGCCATCAGGTTCTCTTCCAGTTTCGGCTACAGGAGGGATACCCTGACGAGTTGGTACTACTCGGCCAAGGTCAAGTTCAACACCCAATTCTCCAACGGGTACAAATACCCGGACCGGACCACGCCTATCTCCCGCTTCATGGCTCCCGGCTATCTCTTTCTCGGTGGTGGTATTTCCTATATTCCGGAGGGAAAGAATTTCAACCTGTACATGTCTCCCCTTACCCAGAAAGCCACCTTTGTCCTCGATCAGGACCTGGCGGATGACGGGGCTTTCGGAGTTCAAAAAGCCGTGAGGGATTCCACGGGAGCGATCATCAGGGAAGGGGAGAACAAATTCATAGAGCTCGGCATATCGGTCACAAACGAATGGAAGACCCCGGTTTGGGAAAACGTGACGATGGATCACCGCTTAAGTCTGTATACGGACTACCTCCGGTCTTTCGGCAACGTCGATATTGACTGGGAACTCAATTTCGTCTTTACCGTCAACTCTTTTCTGAAGGCGAATTTCGGTACCCAGATCATCTACGATGACGACATTCGTTTCAACCCGGTCATTGCTGAGGATGGTTCCGTGATATCCCCGGGTGTCCCCAGGATACAGTTCCGGCAATTGCTGGCCATCGGCCTGAGCTACGACTTCTAGAGCTGCTTCCCCGTGATCTTGTTGTGAATGTGTACCGCACGGCTGTCTGAAAGGCTCGCTACGTAGCAACTGCACTGCAATAAGATGGAATAGAGGGAGCCAGACACGTCCCTGAACATTTCAGGGAGGGTGGTCAGGATCAATTTGTCGTAATTGGTAGCCCTTCCCCTTTGGGTCCTGACCATGGCGCCGGTGTATGCCTGCAGGATGTCGGAGATGATACGGTATCCCGCGATCTCCTTTTCAATGACCTCCTGGGATCTGTATACCCTTTCTGCACTGATGTCCAGGATATCCCGTACCTGGGCCTTGTACCGACTTTTATCCAGCAGGGCCGTGTTGAAATCCCCTTTTAGGATATCCGCCTCATGCTCCATGAATACACGGGTAGCATCTTCGATGAGCGTACTGATGGCCAGGGCTCTCAGGTAGCTCAACCGGTCTTCCTTGTAGGCAAGGCTGTGGTATTTCCGCGTATCAATGCGATCCTTCACGAGTTTGATCAGGTATTCCAGAGCGTAATCCTCCGGGATAAGTCCCAGGTTGATGCCATCCTCAAAATCGATGATGGTATAACATATATCATCCGCAGCCTCGACAAGAAAAGTAAGGGGATGTCGGGAATAACTGCCTGGATGTTCCCTGCCGGTCAATCCAAGTTCCTCCACAACCTCGGTGAAAAAAGGGATGTCCTTTTGGAAACAGGCAAATTTCTTATCGGCAATATGGGGAGTGGGTTTCTTGGGCAGGGATTCCTTGGGGTATTTAAGAAAAGCACCCAGGGTGGCATAGCTCAGCCGCAATCCCCCGTCTACCCCTTCCCTGGATTCTGTGAGGATCTTGAATCCGTTGGCATTTCCTTCAAAATCTACAAGGTCCTGGTATTCCTTTTCACTGAGATGCTCTTTAAATTGTGCCCCGTCACCCGACTGGAAGAATTCCCCTATCGCCTTTTCCCCGCTGTGCCCAAAGGGCGGGTTACCGATATCATGGGCGAGCGCCGCCGCTGCGACGATAGCACCAAAGTCGTTGAACTGATATCCGTGAACTTCCTTCAGGTGGGGATATATTTTGAGGACCTCCTTCCCCGCCATACGCCCGAGGCTTCGCCCAACCACCGAAACCTCCAGGCTGTGGGTAAGCCTGGTGTGCACAAAATCCGTCTTTGAGAGGGGAATGACCTGGGTCTTGTCCTGCAGGCTGCGGAAAGCAGCGGAAAAGATGATACGGTCATAGTCCACCTCAAACCCGAGTCGGGTCTCATCCTGTTCTTTCCTCAGTCTTTTGTTCTTATCCCCATATCGGCGAAGGGAAAGGAGTTGTTCCCAGTTCATATACAAATTTTGGCCACAAGATAACCCTTTTGTCCGCTTGGATTAATGCGCAATGAACAGAAAATAAAAAGGTGTTTTCCGGTAACCTTGAGGTAACAATAAAACAATAAATGTTTAACGCGTGGCTAACAAAGCCTTTACAATGCATGGCGTTCTTTGCGCCGTGAAATTGAAAATTTATTTGATGAGAAATCTTTATTTAGTCCTGTTCTTTCTTTTCGGCCATTCCCTGCTTTCACAAACTACCGGAAGCATTGTTGGGAAACTAGGAGATAAGGAAATGAACAATGAGCCTCTGGCCTTTGCCAACGTCCTGATCAAGGGCACCACCAAAGGTACTATCTCAGACTTCGATGGCCTGTACGAGATACCTAACGTCTCACCGGGCACATACACCATCGTCTTCACCTTTCTGGGCTATGAGACCCTGGAGATCCCTGATGTGGTAGTGGAGGCCGGCAAGGCAACGGAGGTCAACGCCGACCTGGGCGCCGGCAGCGTTACCCTGGACGAGGTGGTCATTACCACTACGGTCTCCAAGGAATCTGAGGTGGCCCTCTTGCTGGAGCAGAAAAAAGCGGTGCAGATCAAGGAATCCATAGGGGCCGAAGCGCTTACCAATAAAGGTATTGACGATGCGGCAGGAGCCGTTGCCCAGATCTCCGGCATCTCCAAACAACAGGGATCAAGCGACGTGTATGTGCGTGGCCTGGGAGACCGTTATCAGAACACCACCATGAACGGCCTTTCCCTGCCTTCCAATAACGTCAATAAAAAAAACATCAACCTGGACATCTTCTCTTCGAGCATCATCGAGAACATCGCGGTGAGCAAGGCGTATACCCCTTCTTTCTACGGCGATTTTTCCGCAGGGAATGTGAATATTGATTCCAAGGAATACACCGGTAACGGGTATGTGGACATTTCCCTGGGAAGTGGAATCAACTCGAATGCCGCCGGGACCGATTTCGTGACCAGCGAGGGAACCAGTTTCTTTGGTTTCTACAACAGATATGACAACGATCCCTTTGCAGTCATCCTGTCTCACGGGGTCGATCCGGACCAGGCCCCCGACCCTTTGAATATTTCCGGGTCAGTAGAAGGCGGGTATTCGGTGAATCTGGGAGATGATTCGAGACTGAGCTTCTTCGGGATGGCCAGTTTCAGCAACGGCTATCAATTCCTGGAGGGCCCAGCCCTGGATTTTACAAACGATATCAAGGTGAGATTTCCCCTGGTGAACGAATACAACTACAGCACTACTACCACCGCTATGGGGAACATCATCTACAGGATAAACAATGACCACAAACTGAAATATACCTCTCTGTTCATCAACAGTGCTAGGGATGCCGTGGGATATTATGGCATTGACGGAAACGGGTTCAACAGGGACGGATTCAGCAACAACGGAGATGGAGGATTCTTCCAGCTCAACGTGCAGTTCAACCAGGATATGATCTTCGTGAACCAGTTGAACGGACAGCACACTTTTGAAGATGACTGGGGGCTCGACTGGGGA
Source organism: Muriicola sp. (assembly GCA_041628355.1). Lineage (GTDB taxonomy): Bacteria > Bacteroidota > Bacteroidia > Flavobacteriales > Flavobacteriaceae > Muriicola. The sequence continues at coordinate 14,954 of JBFKPJ010000008.1, forward strand.
ATTGGATTTAACAAGGTCCTTTCCGATGAACCCGACAGAAAACGGATCTCCCTGGAGGACTACCAGTTTGCGCTGGACAACGATCCCAATACAAACCCTATCTTTTACGACAATATCGCTTTTGACAATCAGCGATACTTCCAGAGCATAGAGGATGACGAGCTGAGCAGCTTTATCAACCTCTCCAAAAAGATATCTGAAAAAGTAACCCTGAATTTCGGGTACAACGGACGGAGCAAAGAACGTAGATTCAACAACTGGAGATACGGATACCTCATCGCTGACAAAAATGCCAACCCGGTAACGGACCTCAACAATCTCAACGACTTCTTTGATGTGTCCAACATCAACCTCCCGGCGGGCTCCGGGCTTTGGGACCTGTTCATCGTACGAAATCCAGGGAATGAGAATATAGGACTGATCAACCGGCCCCAGAGCTATGAGAACACCTATACCGGGAACCTCGATATCCACGGGGTATACGCTACGGCCGAAATGAACCTGAGTGACAAATGGTTGTTGATCCCCGGTTTCAGGGTGGAGTCCTACAAGCAGCGGATCGCTTACGACGTGATCAACCCGGTCCCCACAGATCCCGGCTTCAGGAATGCTTATGAAAATATCTACCTGCCCAGTTTAAACGTGAGATACGCCCTGAATGAGGATACCAACCTGCGTTTCTCCTTCAGCAAGACGGCCTCCTTTCCGGAATTCAAGGAAGCAGCCAACTTTGTGTACGAAGGAGTGGTGCAGCGTGTGGGAGGTAACCCGGACCTATTGGGCAAACCCGACGGTACCGGACCTATCTATTCCGAGATCTTCAATTACGACTTAAAATATGAATGGTTCCCGAAACGGGGGGAGCTGATCTCTGTGGCCGCATTCGCCAAGGCGATCAACGATCCTGTGAACCGGGTGGTGGCCACGGACGCTACCGGAAACCAGCGTTATTTCAGGACCGGGGATCAGGCCAGGGTATTCGGTGTAGAGGTAGAGGTCAGGAAGAACCTCCTCAGTGATGAAGACGAAAATGCGATCCTTTCCCTGGGTGCCAATGCGGCTTACACACATACCGAACAGGACCTGAAAACCATCTCAACGGCCGATGGGTTCACCTTTGGGACCTCTTTTGCCAACAGGACCTCAGAAGAACTGGAAGGAGCTTCCCCTGTCATCGTCAATGCCGATCTCAACTACAGCCCGAAATTTGAGAATTACAAACCCACGGCCTCCCTGGCTTTCTCCTACTTCTCGGACAGGATCTACGCGATCGGGAGCGGAAACCTTGGCAATATGGTTGAAAAGGCGGTCCCTACGATGAACTTCGTATGGCGCAATGCTTTCGGGGAGCATTTTGAAGCGAACCTCAGCGTGCAAAATATCCTGAACCCGAATATCTCCCTGGTACGGGAAAATACCGGAGTGGAAGAAAACAATCCGCTGGTCCAGGGCTTCGTAAGGGACGGAGACGTCATCCTGCGGGAGTTCAAGAGAGGGATCAATGCTGGCCTGACCCTTAAATATAAATTCTAATGTCAATTAAACATACATCAATGAAAAACAAGTTCTTACTTCTCGGAATACTGGCTGCGTTATTCGTTTCCTGTGAAAAGGATGATACGTCAACCATCATCATCAACGATTATGGCAATTCAAACAACAATGGCGGTAACACATCTGCCATTGCTCTCAGCGGGGTATACACTGAAGACCTTACCCTTAATCCCTCTAATGATTATGTGATCACCGGTCCTGTGCTTATGGCTCCGGGAACTACCCTGACCATCCCTGCAGGAATGACCATCAAAGCACAGCCCGTAGGTGTAAACGCCTATATCGCCATACAACAGGGGGCACAGATCAATGCAGTGGGTACTGCATCCAACCCCATCGTATTCACTTCCAATGCAAATAGTCCGGCATCGGGCGACTGGGGAGGTCTGGTGATCTGCGGAAGGGCCCCAATCAATTCCACCCCTGATGGTTCAGCAGACACCTCTACTTCGGAGGTAGGCGGACTGTCTTACGGAGGTAACATCCCTGCCGATAACTCCGGCTCCCTGCAATATGTCAGAATAGAATATGCAGGTGGGGCGATCGATGGCAACGCCGAGCTCAATGGTCTGTCCCTCTATGCCGTGGGTAATGCTACCGTCATAGATTACGTTCAGATCTTCGAAGGATCGGATGATGGAGTGGAATTCTTTGGAGGAACCGTGAATGTGAGCCATCTGGCAGTCGTGAATTCGGAAGATGATTCTGTGGACTGGACGGAAGGCTACATCGGGAATCTTACCGATGTCTATATCCAGCATGGTATTTCCCATGACAAAGCCTTCGAATGTGACGGTTACAATACAGATTTCAGCAATGAAGGCGGGTATTTCTCCGCTCCCAATGTGACCAACGTGACCATCGCAGGCGCCAACGACGCAGGCGAGGCGGTCAGACTCCGGGCGGGCACCCAGGGGATCTTCACCAATTGGCTGATAATCAATTTTGACGAGGCCTTCGATCTGGATGGGGATACCGGCTCCAACCCAACCGGACAGAGCGTCCTGAATGATCTTCTCCAGGTGATCGACGTCACTTTTAACAACGTGACCACCAGGATAAACAACGGGACAGGATATACCTTCACCGAAGCCGATTTCATCAGCGGAGACGGAAACGGAACCGGGACTGATGTGGCGAGCTGGGGCGCCGGATGGACCGTAGGTATCAACTGATAAAGCTTGGAAATGACGGAAAAAAACCCTGCTTCAGGCAGGGTTTTTTTACTTCTCCACATTACTCAATGATAATCTGAAGCTAACCTTATTTTTACATATCCGCCCGTTCTTTGCCTCCAAATTATTTCGTATGAAATACCTTCTTTGGTTGCTCACCATGCTGTTCTGTTCCGGCCTGTATGCCCAGGAATCGGGAAATTTAAGCGGAACCATTAAAGACCAGGAGGTCTTTGACGAAGGCGTGGTCTTCGCCAGGGTCAGGCTCAAGGATACCGACCTCAGTACACAAACCAATTTCAGGGGCAATTTTGAATTGAAAAACATCGCTCCGGGCACCTACACCCTGGAGGTGTCCTATGCGGGATATGAGACCCTGGAAATCCCGGTATTGATCCGGGCCGGGGAAAGCACTGAAATAACACACTTCATGTCTGCCAAAATGTTGAGTATGGAAGACCTCTCGTCCTTGAAAGTGAAGCCTGCTGTGAGCAGTACGAACCGGGAGTCAGAGCTCGGAACCGATCTGAAAAGATAAATCCGATTCCCAGATTAAAAATAAAAATCCCGCCTTTCCGGCGGGATTCTTTTTATTGTTGGGTTCTATCGGATATCAGTTCTTGACGATCCCTTCAGATACCTTCTTTCCGTCTACACTGGCTACAATGTTGTTGTTATAGACCACTTCCTTCACCGTATCTCCATTCCAGAAATACCACTTGCCAGATCTCATACCGTTTTCATAAGTACCCTGACTGATCTTTGTTCCTTCTTCATTGAAACTGATCCATTCCCCGTGGAGCTTTCTGTCCAGATTAAACGTTCCTGTTTGACTGACCATTCCATTTTCGTGATAATACACGGCTTCGATCAGGCCGGTTTCCTCATTTAAAGTCAATTCTTTCTCTCTTTGCCCGTACATGACCAGGGTCATCAGCAAAACCGCCACAGACAGGATATACTTTTTCATAACGTCGAAATCATTTTATTGGAATATTAAAATTAACCTATTCTAACAATTTTTCAATATTTTCTTTACGATTATTTTACATTGCTAACGCCTGATTTCGCGCAATCTTATAATTGTCAAAACTTTGGCTGAATGAATATCTTAAGTAATAATTAATCATTTGGTTACATTGATAACGAAAAAAATACTGAATTTTACTCGTGTTTAAACACTTTTTAGTCATTCCATTAAATTAGTTTTTGTCGACTTTTTATAGCGAATGCGGACAACTGCCTTTGGCCAAGGCAGTTTTTTTATTTGTTAATCTTAACTTAACTCCCGTCTGATCTTAATGTAGGTATTTTGCACAAGACAAAAACTAATACTGACGTGAAGACTAAATCGATTCTTTTAGGAGCTTTCCTGCTATTTTCCTTTATCATTACTGCCCAGGAACCCAACGCCCCCGCCTTTGGGAAAGGGCTGTTCAATCTGGTCGGGAAAGACAGTTCCTTTACCATGAAGATCGGGGCCCGGATGCAGCTACTGGCCATTTCGGAAGGGCAGGACGACTCGGATGGCTTTTTTTCAGATAATGAAACGAATTTTCTGGTACGCAGGGCGCGTTTGAAATTTGACGGCTATGCCTATTCTCCAAAACTCAGGTATAAAATAGAGCTGGGGCTTTCCAACAGGGACATTTCCGGGGGGTCCCAATTTACCCGTAACACGCCCCGATATATCCTGGACGCCGTGGTCATGTGGAATTTCTACGAGAATTTTGAGTTGTGGTTCGGTCAGACCAAGCTTCCGGGAAATATAGAGCGTGTGATATCCTCAGGCAACCTTCAGCAGGTAGACCGCTCCCTGGTCAACAGCCGGTTCAATATTGACCGTGATATGGGCATTCAGCTCAGGCATCATTTCAATGTATCAGACACCTTTGTCATCCGCGAAAAACTCGCCTTCTCACAGGGAGAAGGAAGGAATATCACAGATGGGAACGAAGGGGGATTTCAGTATACAGGACGCGTAGAGTTGCTTCCCCTGGGAGAATTTGAAGGTGACGGAGATTACAGCGGGGCCGACCTGAAAAGGGAACAGACCCCGAAATTATTCCTGGCCTTTACCTATGACTCCAATGTCAATTCCGTCAGGACCCGAAGCAACCTCGGATCCTATATGTTCAATGACGCAGGTCTTTACGAGACGACGATCAATACCATATTTGCCGACCTCATGTTCAAATACCGAGGATTTTCCCTCATGGGGGAATATTCCAAGAGGGATGCAGCCGATCCGATAGCAAAAAATTCGGATGGCACCGAGACCGGAGATGTCGTCTGGGTCGGGGATGGGATCAACCTGCAGGGAGGATACCTTTTCCCCAATAATTGGGAACTCTCGGGAAGGTTTACCCAAATTGAACTCAACGAGGCGATCACCGGAAGGAGCCCGGAAACACAATATACCTTGGGTGTCTCCAAGTACATTGTGGGCCACAAACTCAAAGTTCAGTCAGATTTAAGTTATCTTTCTGTCGAAAATGGATCCAATGAGGTCATGTTCCGTTTGCAGGTAGACATGCATTTCTGATTTCTAGAAATAACTATTATATAACACAGGAATTCAAGATACTTTAGATATTTACACCCTTATTTTAAAGAACTTATGGAAAATATTTACTTCCTGATGATCATCGCCCTGGCGGCCCTCGCGGTAGCAGATCTTGTGGTCGGGGTAAGCAATGACGCTGTTAATTTTCTGAATTCTGCCATCGGTTCAAAGGCTATATCCTTCCGGACCATCATGATCGTGGCCAGCCTGGGGATCGCCTTTGGGGCCATCTTCTCCAGCGGGATGATGGAAGTGGCACGGAAGGGGATCTTCAACCCCGGTGAATTCTATTTTAACGAGATCATGTTCATCTTCATGGCGGTCATGATCACAGATATCCTCCTGCTCGATTTCTTCAATACCCTGGGGATGCCCACGTCGACGACGGTATCCATCGTATTTGAGTTGCTGGGAGCCGCTGTGGCCATGTCTATTATCAAGATCGGTATTGACGGGGGAACCTTCGGTGATATCATCAACTATATCAATACTTCCAAAGCCTTTGAGATCATCATGGGTATCTTGTTATCCGTGGTAATAGCCTTCTCCATAGGGGCCATCGTACAATGGATCTCCCGCCTTCTGTTGTCATACGATTTTGAAAGGAAAGCTAAATGGGTGGGATCCCTGTTCGGGGGTATCGCATTATCCGCCATCACCTACTTCATCTTTATGAAAGGGATCAAGGGTACGCCCTATGCAGGTGAGAGCTACGAAGTGCTGGGAGGAGTGACCATAAGCTCCTTTCTGGAAGACCGGGTATTCTCCATCGTCATGATCAGCCTTGTTTTCTGGTTCCTTCTTTCACATTTACTCACTGTGATCTTCAAGGTCAATATATACAAAATCATCATTGGGGTCGGTACTTTTGCCCTGGCCCTGGCCTTTGCCGGAAATGATTTGGTCAATTTTATCGGAGTCCCGATCGCGGCGTATCAATCCTACGAGGCATGGAGTGCTTCCGGTATGGCAGCAACCGAATTCAGTATGGAAGTACTTTCCTCTAAAGTCCCCACACCTACCCTCTTTCTCTTCCTTTCCGGATTGATCATGGTGGCGACCTTATGGTTTTCTAAAAAAGCCCGCTATGTGGCGGATACAGAGATCAACCTGGCCCGGCAGCACGATGCGAAAGAGCGATTTGAACCTAACTATTTCTCCAGGTCATTGGTCCGGATTTCCATGCTGGTCTCCCAGTATACGGCCACCGTCATTCCAAATTCGGTTTCAAAAAAGATCGATACTCGCTTCCAAAAGCCCGTGATCGAGTTGCCAAAAGGCAAGATACACGAATTGCCGGCATTTGACATGGTAAGGGCAGCCGTCAACCTGATGGTCGCAGGGATTCTTATCTCCATAGCCACATCTTTTAAATTGCCCCTTTCAACAACCTACGTCACTTTTATGGTGGCCATGGGTACTTCCCTGGCAGACCGTGCATGGGGAAGTGAAAGTGCTGTCTACAGGGTAGCCGGAGTACTCAACGTGATCGGAGGTTGGTTCCTGACCGCCATCGTGGCATTTATCGCCTCCGGAATTATCCTGGCGATCATCAGCTTTGGTAAAGGGACGGCGATCGGGATCCTGTTGTTCGTCGCTATCCTCCTCCTGGCTCGTAATTACATCTCCTACAACAAGAAATCAAAAGCACTGGTCGCTGAAGACCGCCTGATCAAAGCGGAAAGCAGTTCCATACAGGGTGTGATCTCCGAGAGTTCCAAGAACATCTCCAACGCCATGAAACGAAGCGGCAAACTGTACCGCAATTGCATCGAAGGCCTGGCCAGACAGGACCTCGACAGGTTGAAAAAGAACAAGACCAGCGTGGTGAAGCTCTCCAAGGAGATCGACGAGTTGCGCGACCATTTATTCTACTTCATTAAGAACCTGGACGAATCCAACGTGGAGGCCAGCAATTTCTATATCAACATCCTGAGCCATTTGACGGATATTTCCCAGTCTCTGGAATACATCTCCAAGATCACCCATAAACACGTGAACAACCATCACAAAAAGTTGAAATTCAACCAGATCAAGGAACTTACAGAGATCAACCATGAGCTGGAAACCCTGTTCATGGATACGAAGGACGCATTCGATAAAGGTTCGTTTGAGAAGATCGGTCAGATCATCATGAAAAAACAGGAACTCTACTCCCTCGTCAAGGAAAAAATTGAGAAGCAGATCGCCAGGACCCGTTCCGAGGAATCCAGTCCGAAGAATACAACCCTCTATTTTTCCTTGTTGCTCGAGACAAAAGACCTTATGGAGGCTACTATGGAGTTGCTGGAACTCTATTATCAAAAGTACGATAAAACCGTACCGGCAGCCGGTGTTTCAACGGAATAGGCCAGGCCCATTCCTCAGGTTTGAAACACCTCATGCCGCATGCATCTCCTCAGTGGACCCTTCCTGGGTAAACAGGGTATCCGAGCGGCAATAGAGCAATTCTGTAACGGTTACCATGTTCTTGAGGAGATCGTTAAGGTGATCGAAATCGTTGACAAGGGAAGAGGCCATCAGGGTAGTGATCAGACCCTCCCGTATCAGCCGGTCAATTACATCATTCTGCTTGTTCAGGGATTTCAGGGATTTGTCCTTGAGTTTCTTCAGATCTTTCTTGTACTCCGAAACATCCTTAGGAGGGATCTGCAGGTAGATCCCCCTCAGGTGGGTTAACACAAGTTTCCTGTAGAAGTCGTATTCCCTCTTCATGTGCGGGTTGTCCATCGAGGAGTAATTTCGTATGTTCCTGTTGACTTCCCTCGTATACCGTATGATCTCCACCATCTTGCGATTCGCCAGTTTGATCTCCATGATGCGTTTGTTCTGCTCCGATGTGAGTCTGAGTGAACTCTGTGCCTGAGTAGCATATTGCAGGATCGATCCGTAGATGGCCTTCACTTTGGTGAGGTAAAGCTCCCGCACGTTGACACCCAGGTCTTCCTGAGTCCTCTTGATGACCTTCTTGGCTTTTAAATCCGATCGAAGGTCATCTCTGTGGATGTTGAAGGCATGGGTGACGATCTCGAAAACCGCATTCTCGAAAAGGTACTTGGATTCACTGACCAGGGTTGCGATGGCCGTTTCAGGAAAATTGAGCATGTTCTTGTCGAGGTATTTGGGCTCGTCAATGTCCCTTTCGGGAATGCTGCGTTCCGGTATGGCCCATTCCACTAATCGGGCGATAGGCTTCACAAACCAGACAAGGACAAAAGTGTTGATCACATTGAAAAACGAGTGGTAAAGGGATATGGCCACAGGGATGGCTGCTGCAGACACGTAAGGGGAATCATTCCCCAGATAGCCGCTTATGAGATCGATCCCGCCCAGGAAAGGATAGAACAACAGCAACATCCACCCCACCCCGATCAGGTTGAAGATCAGGTGTGCCCGTGCCGCCCTTTTGGCCTGGAAGTTCGAGACCAGGGCCGCGAGGTTGGCCGTGATCGTGGTTCCGATATTCTCCCCCAGGACCATGGCCGCTGCCAGTTCGAAGGGAATCCAGCCTTCTGCCGTCATCAGCAGGGTGAGGGCCATGGTGGCACTCGAGGACTGAATTATGATGGTGAGTACCGTTCCGATCAGGAGGAACAGGAGGACAGAAACAAAACCCGATTCCGTATAGCGCTGGAGGAATTCGAGGATTTCGGGGTTCTTGTCAATATCGGGCATAGCCTCCTTTAGGAACTGGAGGCCAATAAAGAGGATGGCGAAACCCACGATGAAACCACCCCAGTTCTTTAAACGCTCCTTCTTAGAGAAGGTGAAAAGGAATCCAAACCCTACAAGGGGCAGGGCGATCTGGCTCATACTCACCTTAAAGCCCAGAATCGTGATCAGCCAGGCTGTAATGGTTGTCCCTATATTCGCTCCCATGATCACACTGATCGCCTCCGGCAGGGTAAGCAGGGAAGCGTTGGCAAAACTGACGACCATAAGTGTGGTCGCAGAGGAAGACTGGATCACAGAGGTGATCAGGAACCCTGTTGAGATCCCCAGGAAACGATTGGAGGTCATGGTGGCCAGGATCCCCCGCATCCTGCTTCCCGCCAGCAAAAGCAGGGCATCGCTCATCACCTTCATCCCAAAAAGAAAAAGGCCCAACGCCCCCAGGAGTTCCAATGTTTGAACTAATCCGAATTCCATTTTATGATATGGGTGGTATCTTTCTTTTGATCAATTTAAACTTATTTTTCGAACTTGGATTACAGGCCGTTCTAAAATCCTACAAAATAAATAGGAAAGATGACAAATATCATTGCGTTCGCGATCCTGTATTCGTACCTTATCAGCCCTTGAGTGTTAAACTAAATAAGGCATTCATAACACTAAATTCAATGCCATGAAAAAAGTTATCCTTGGTTTACTTGCTCTTGGACTTGCCATCCCAGCCTTTACCCAGGATGTAAAGGTTGAAGAGCTTTCTGAAGTGGTCATCAGGCCTATGAATTTCAAATACCTGAATGCAATAGATTCCAGAGAGGCTGCCGTTCCCGTGAGAATGCTGGAACGTATGGTCGCCTCTTATGACGTCACCGAAGCTGAATTCTATCGGGAAGATTTTGATTTCTACACAGTATCTTTCTTTATCCCCGATGGTAAAATTGTAGCTGAATATGACGCTGAAGGAAAGGTCATCAGGACTATTGAAAAATTCAAAGACGTTGCACTGCCTGATGGCGTCAAGACCGCATTATTGGAGAGGTTCCCCAATTGGACCGTATCCAAAGACGTTTACCGTGTAACCTACACCGATGATAATGGCGCCAAAAAAATCTATAAGCTCCTACTTGTGAACGGCGACAAAAAAATGAGGGTTAAAATAGATCATATAGGAACATTCCTGTAAAACCACCTCTATTGCCCCCGCTTTATTTAGTGAATAATTAAACAAGGAATGAGGTGCTGTCTGAAAAGGCAGCACTTTCTTTATGTGCCTTCTTCTGCCTAGCGGTAGAAATTCATCTCATCCATATACCGCCAAACGGCCTCCGGTAACAGGGGCCGGATATTATTCCCCTTCTTGTGGTTCTTGCGGATAAAGGTGGATGAGATCTCCATGACCGGGGCGTCGATACGGTGGACATGCTCATGTCCCTGAAACCGTTTAGGCACCTCCCCTCCCGAAATACGTGGATAAACATAAAGAGGGTGGTTCTCCAGGATCACCTCGAAGTTCTTCCATTTGTGAAAGGTTTTCAGGTTATCCTCCCCCATCAGGAGGGAAAAGCTGTACTGGTCTCCGAATTTTTCTCTCAGGTGAACCAGGGTATTGATCGTATAATTGGGTTGGGGCAGGTCGAATTCAATAGTGCTCGCTTTGAGTTTGGGGTAGGGCTCCACCGCCTCCTGCACCATCTGATACCGGTGGTGGTCTGCCAGCATGCTCTGTTTTACCTTAAAGGGACTTTGGGGGGTGATCACGAACCAGACCTCGTCCAGGTCCGAGAATTCCACCATGTGGTTGGCGATCACCAGGTGCCCTATGTGGATGGGGTTAAACGTGCCAAAAAAGAGTCCGACTTTCTTCATATTCCGACTTTCAGAAATCAGGAGCCCCCTTTTTCGAAAGAAGGGACCACCCCCAGATAATCTGCCACAAGCTTATGGGCTTCCTTCAGGGCAGATTCCAGGTCGTAGTTCTTGATGATCCTGTCAAATTGAGGGGCAGTAGCCAGTTCTACAGAGGCTTTGGCGATCCTCATATTGATCTTCTCATCGGTTTCTGTACTGCGTTTTTTAAGGCGGATCTTGAGCTCATCCACACTTGGTGGCTTCACGAACACCGCCAGGGTCTTTTCAGGGTATTTCTTCTTAATGCGAAGTCCGCCTGCCACATCGATGTCGAAAATGACATTCTTCCCCTCGGCCCATAACCGTTCCACTTCGCTTTTCAGTGTGCCGTAAAAATTGTCTCTGTAGACCTCCTCCCATTCGAGGAAGTCCTCATTTTTGATGTGTTTCTTGAATTCCGAGAGGGTCATAAAATAATAGTGCTCCCCGTTCTTCTCCTTCCCCCTTCTGGCCCTGGAGGTGGCCGATACCGAAAAGGCCAGGTTGAGTTCAGGCTGGGCCAGCAGATGCCGCACTATGGTTGTTTTCCCACTACCCGACGGAGCCGAGAATATAATGAGTTTTCCCCCTGTACTCATAAGACGTTGAGCATTTGTTCCTTGATCTTTTCCAGTTCGTCCTTCATCTGGACCACCACCTGCTGCATGGGCGCATAATTGGCCTTGGAACCGATGGTGTTGATCTCCCTCCCAATCTCCTGGCTGATGAACCCGAGTTTCTTCCCGTTGGATTCCGCCGAGGCCATGGTCTCCCTGAAATAATTCAGGTGGTTCTCAAGTCGTACCTTTTCCTCGGTAATATCCAGCTTTTCCAGATAGTAGATCAATTCCTGCTCAAAGCGATTGGAATCCACTTCCATCCGGATATCAGCCACGGCCTTCTCCAGCCTCTCCCGGACCGCCTGCAGTCGCTCCTGGTCCAGGTCACTTACCTTCTTCAGCAAATCATGCAGGTTTGTCAACCTGGAGGAGAAATCCTTTTCCAGGATACGACCCTCCTCTGACCTGAAGGCCTGTATCGCATCCAGCGCTTGACTCAGGGCCTCCTGTATAGCTTTGTATTCCTCCGGATCCACCTCATCTTTGTCAGTCTTTAAGGTGTCCGGAAGCTTAAGGGCCATTTCCATCAGGCGAAGGTCATCCCCATCGGCTATGGAACGGAGTTGTTTCATGTAGTGCTTTACCACGGCGTCGTTTATCTGAGAAGTGGTCTCATCCCCGGTGATCTCCACGTACAGGCTGAAATCCACCTTTCCCCTGATCAGGGCCGAGGCGATGATCTTGCGCAATTCCAGTTCCTTCTCCCTGTATCCCTGAGGCATCCTCGCATTCAGGTCGAGCGACTTGCTGTTCAGGGATTTCAGCTCTACTGTGATCTTCTTAGTGGGCAGCTGTATCACGTGCTTCCCAAATCCTGTCATGGACTGGATCATATCTTCGTTTTGATTTGGCTAAGGTAACTATTTTCAATGGCCTGCACAGGAACCTCCTTTTTGATCCTTATAATTCCCTGACCCAGATATTCCGGAAACTCACCCGACTGTTGTCCCCGTGATCCTGTAACCGGATCGGTCCTTTTCCGTGCGGTGGATTTTTGGGCCAGCCGATATAGGGAGTGGTCCCTTTGATCTCCACATGGTCCTGCACCAGAACGCCGTTGTGGAGCACCGTCATGGTCCCGGACCTGGTCTTGGCACCTGATTCATTAAATTCCGGAGCGCGATAGATGATGTCATAGGTGTTCCATTCCCCACTGGGTACAGAGGCCATGGCCAGGGGGATGTGCTGCTTGTAGATAGAGGCCACCTGCCCGTTCACATAGGTGTCGTTGTCATTGTTGTCCAGCACCTGCACCTCGTACAACCCCTGCAGGAACACCCCGCTGTTCCCCCTGCTCTGACCGGCTCCGGCCACTTCAGCCGGGGAACGCCATTCTATATGCAATTGTATATCCCCAAAATGCTCCCTGGTCACGATGTCCCCGGTCTTGTCCTTTACCGTCATGCTCCCGTCTTCATTCAGGTGCCAGACGACCTCCGAACTGTCCCTGGCCATCATCCACTGGTCAAAAGAGGACCCGTCGAACAAGACGATCGCATCGCCGGGCACCCCGTCGTTCCCAGCCGGGTCCACTTTCGGGGGTACCGGTTCATAGAGCTCTGTCGCCTCGGGGGTTGTGGGCTCTTCCCCCTGATACTCATCGTATACGATTCCTTCTTCCTCAGGGCTGGTCTGATCTCTTTCCAGGGTTCCTGAATCCTTACAGGCTAACAGCATAAGAAAAGAGATCCCAACGTAGATTGCTTTCTTCATTTCAGAGTTTTTTTATGCGGATATTCCTGTAGGCCACTACATCTCCGTGGTCCTGCAGCCCGATCTTCCCGGTGTGGTGTTTGCCAAACCCCGGCCAGTCCGCAAATTTTGATTTGGAGACCATGGCATCCCATTCCGGATCGTCTAATGGAAAGGTCACGATATCCAATCCGTTGAGGTTCACCTTCCCCTTGTGATTTTCATAATCCACCGTGATCACACAGGTATTCCATTGTCCCGCGGGCTGGGTGACATCTCTGGAGGGAGCCACCATATCATACAGGGCCCCCGCCTGATGCGTATCCCCGGCCCTGGCATCGGGATGCCTTTTGTTGTCCAGGACCTGGATCTCAGGTCCGGTCTCATAAGGCTGTCCATAGGCAGGATCTTCGAGAATGCCCCAGAAAATACCGCTGTTGGCCCCTTCGGCCACCTTCCATTCCAGGGACAGGACGAAATTAGTATACTCCTGCCGGCTCACGATATTAAAGCTTTCCCCTGCTTTGCGTTCTTCAGGGGGATAAAAAACCATGGCCCCGTCCTCTATCTTCCAATGGTCGGCCATGCCGTCCTGAAGATATCCTTTCCAATGCTCGAAGGAAGTGCCGTCAAACAACACTTCCCATCCTCCTTCTCCATCGACGGTATTTTCTGTGACAGCCATTTCCTGTGAAGCTTTGTTTTCTGTTTTGGTGTTTTCCCTGCATTGTGCCAGGAAAAGACAGGCGATGACCCCTATGATCTGATATGTTCTCATTACACTTGTTTTTATAGTCCTAAGATCTTTCGCAGCATGGCCCTATCAATATCCCCCCCGGCAAAATCGTCAAAGGTCTTTTCCGTGGCTTCAATGATATGGTCCTGAATGAATTTTGCTCCTTCCCTGGCACCCTGTTCAGGGCTTTTGATGCAGCACTCCCATTCCATGACCGCCCAGACATCACACCCGTATTGGGTAAGTTTGGAGAAGATCGTCTTGAAGTCGATCTGTCCGTCCCCGAGGGACCGGTAGCGTCCTGCGCGGTCACCCCAGTCGTTGTACCCCCCAAAAGCCCCTTTCTTCCCGGTGGGGTTGAATTCGGAATCCTTGACATGGAAGGCCCTGATGAATTCGTGATAATGGTCGATGTAAGTGATGTAATCCAACTGCTGCAGCACGAAATGGCTGGGGTCGTATAATATGTTCACCCTTTTGTGGTTTCCGGTGGCCTCCAGGAAACGTTCGAAGGTATCCCCGTCATGCAGGTCTTCCCCCGGATGGATCTCATAGCAGACATCCACACCCTCCTTATCGAAATGGTCCAGGATGGGCATCCACCTTTTTGCCAGCTCCTGAAATCCCATCTCAACCAGTCCCTTGGGTCTCTGAGGCCAGGGATGCCAGGTATGCCACAGCAGGGCCCCTGAAAAGGTCGCGTGCGACTTAAGTCCCAGCCGGCGGCTTGCCGTAGCCGCCTTTTTGACCACGTCCACTGCCCATTCTGTACGTGCTTTAGGGTTGTTTTTTACAGCGTCGGGGGCGAAATTGTCGAACATGAGGTCATAGGCAGGGTGAACGGCCACCAGCTGCCCCTGCAGGTGGGTAGACAGTTCTGTGATCTCCAGCCCATAGGAATTGATCTTCCCCTTGAGTTCATCACAATAGTCCTGGCTGCTCGCTGCTTTGTCCAGGTCTATGAGAAAATGCTCCCAGGTCGGTATCTGTATCCCTTTGTATCCGAGGTCTGCTGCCCATTTGCACATCCCGTCCAGGGTGTTGAATGGTGCTTTGCTATCTACGAACTGGGCGAGAAATACAGCCGGTCCTTTGATTGTTTTCATGGTGAGTTTTTTACTTGCGTTCTTAAAATGTCCATTATGCCCCTTTCGGATTTTAGTCCTATCTTTAATTTATCAAACCTTGGAGGCTTCTTTACATGGTGAGGTCCTAAATATAGGAAATACACAGAATTAAATGGGAATTGAGACGGACATTATGTCGGGCCGAATAGGGATCGGGACTTTACCCAAAACAGGAGCCCACGGTTTCTTTTTCCAAATGCTGTTACGTAACCTGCAACGTCTATGAAAAATGCATCAGCCAGGAACCTTTGGGGTGATTTTTTAGACAAGCACCTGGAATACGCTTTCGCCAAAGAACCCAGGATCACCCATTTTTGCGATAATGAAAAGGACGCGAATACCTGCCTGAAACTGGTCCTCAAAGGGGTCAAACGGGCTACCTCCCATTCCCTTTTGGGCCTTCAATTCAGGAAGGAACCTCTGCCAAAGATCGGGGATTTCACCATCATCACGGACTGGGCTGGAAATGCAAAATGCATCGTCCGCACCGTGGGTGTGGAATTAAAACCTTTTTTCAGTATACGGGAATCTTATGCCAAATTGGAAGGGGAGGGCGATAAATCCCTGAACTACTGGAAGAGGACCCACTGGGACTACTACACCCGGGAGCTGGCCCCCTATGGTAGGGTCCCCCGTGAGAGTATGATCGTGGTCTGTGAGGTCTTTGAAAAGGTGTTCGATAAAAGATAACCCCCGCTAATCCATATCTACCCAGACGTTCCCCCCTTTGTGGGAGGCCACGGTAGCTTCTATAAAATTGAGGCCGCGTACCCCGTCATTCATGGTCGGGAATTCCCCGTCGTTGTACTTCTCCCCTCTGATCGCCCTGGCCACCCCCAGATAGATGTTGGCCATGGAATCAAAGATCCCCTCAGGGTGTCCGGGGGGTAATTTTGTCCCGTCAAGAGACAGGGCACTGTTGTAGGCATGTCCCGGCTTGTACACCTCCATGGGTTCCGTGTCGCTGATCTTGTAGAGGTAGTTTGGATTTTCCTGTTCCCAGAGCAGACCGAATTTCTCTCCGTAGATACGGATCGCCAGGCCGTTTTCTTCCCCGGTGGCCACCTGGCTCGCCCGGATGACCCCTTTCACGTGATCCCCCATTCGGATCAGGGCCGTGCCGTCCACATCCATCTGGTTATCTGCGTACAGGTAATTGAAGTCGCACAGGAGAGACTTTACCTTGAGTCCGGTCGTATATTCCACCATGTTAAAGGCATGCACCCCGATATCTCCCATACAGGAGCTGATCCCCGCTTTTTTCGGATCGAGTCGCCAGACCGTGGAGCGCTTGGCTTTATCGTGTATGATGGGGTTGATCCAGCCCTGGTAATACCGTGCGTCCACTTTGTGGATCTTTCCCAACTCCCCGGCTTTGATCATCTCCCGCATTTGCCTCACCATAGGATAACCCGTATAGGTGTGGGTCACCGCGAAAACGGTCCCCGCCTTCTTATGGGCATCCCTGAGGATCTTCGCTTCCTCGTAGGTGGTGGTCATGGGTTTTTCACAGATCACGTGGAAGCCGTTGTCCAGCAGTTTCTTTGCCATGGGAAAGTGGAGAAAATTGGGCGTCAGGACGGCGCATACCTGTATGCGTTTGTCCTCAGGGAGCTTCATCTCCTCTTCCACAAGGGTGTCAAAATCAGTGTAGATCCGGTCTGTAGGAACGTCGATTTGCTTTGCAAAAGAGATATTATCATCAAAATTGGGGTTGAAAACAGCCCCGGTAATGGCATAATTGTCATTGATGAATGAGGCAACCCTGTGTAAAACCCCAATGAGGGAATCCCCTCCTCCTCCGAGTATTCCTAGTCTGATTTTTTTTGGCATTACTTATATTATTTTTTGTATTCTATGATTTCGTTCTTAAAGAAGATAGCAAATAAGGCCATGACCACAAAGGCAAAGATAGCCGGGAATGTCCAGATATTTGTCCAGTCATGGACGTTCTCCGATACGAGGTAGAGATCGGAAATTTTCCCTGCAACCCAGAATCCGATGAGCATACCGAGCCCGTATGTGGCCAGAGTGATCAGGCCCTGGGCCGCGCTCTTGAATTTCTCCCCGGCCTTGGAATCCGTATAGATCTGCCCTGAGACAAAGAAAAAGTCGTAACAGATTCCGTGGAGTGCGATCCCTATGATCAGCATAAAGGCCAGGTCGCCAGCGTTCCCGTAGGCAAAGAGGATATAGCGTACTGTCCAGGCCAGCATTCCGGCAAGTATGGTGACCTTAAAGCCAAAGCGTTTGAAGAAGAAGGGGAGCAGGAGCATGAAAAGCACTTCAGAGGCCTGCCCTATGGTCATCTTCCCGGTGGGGTTCTCCATACCTATCTCCGCAAGGAATGGGTTGGCATTCTGATAATAGAAGGCCAGGGGGATGCAGATCAAAATGGAAGAGATAAAAAAGATCAGGAAGTTCCTGTCCTTTAATAGCTTCAAGGCATCCAGCCCCAGGATGGTTGAAATATTCAAATTCCCATCCTTGATGGAAGTAGGCGGGGTCTTTGGCAGGGTAAAGCTGAACAGCCCCAGAAAGGCCGAGGCAATGGCCACCATCAGGAAGGTGTTCTTCAGCATGCCTTCAGCCCGTGAATCTGCAGAATCCCACAGGAAGACATAACTGATGATAAGTCCGGCCACTATCCACCCGATAGTCCCAAAGACACGCACAAAGGAAAATTCCTTGGCGGGATCCTTCATCTGGTTGAACGAAATGGAATTCACCAGGGCAAGGGTGGGCATATAGATGATCATATACAGGAGTACATAGGGATAGAACACCGCAAAATCCTGTGCAATGTAAAGCTGGTACATAAGGAAAGCCCCCAGCAGGTGAAGAATGCCGAGTATCCGTTCTGCATTAAAATATCGGTCTGCGATCAGGCCGATGATAAATGGGGCGATGATAGCCCCCCAGGACTGGGTGGAAAATGCCATGGCGATCTCCCCTCCGGTAGCCTTCAGATTATCCCCGAGAAATGTCCCCAGGGTGACAAACCATCCCCCCCAGATAAAGAATTCGAGGAACATCATTAAGGACAGTTGCACTTTAATTTTCGTGTTCATATCGCTCTGTTTAGTTTGTTATCGCTTGTAAAATACATAATCCAGGGAAACCGGTTCTAATCCGTTTGCACGGAAATCCATCAGGATCTGGGCCCTGTGGTGCGTGGAATGATTGATGATGTGGAACAGCATATCCTGAACGGTATTGGTGAACAAACGCCCTTCGGAATTCTGATAATCGATACGAGCTTCAAAATCACCGGTATTCGTAATGATCTCGAAAGTGTTGCGCTGATTCTCATAATGGATATCCTTCCACGAATCCATGGGGTGTTCCTGCCAAACTTCATAGGCCGGTTTTGCCCCGGTGATCCTGGCATTCCACATATGATGCGCATTGAGGAGATGGTTAAAAAGGGAGGCGCTTTTTTGGGGCGCCTTCTTCAATTGACCAAATGCCTCTATCAGTTGTTTATTACAGAAAAAATTGTAATCAAAGAGTTCATTGAAGAATTCTTCCATAGGTGTAAGTCGATATTAAGCCAGTTTCGATGCTGATTTGAGCATCAGGGCCTTGGTGGCCATGATCCCGTCCTGTTCTCCCAGTGTATTTCCCTCGTATTCCACACCAATGTAGCCCGTGTACCCGGCATCCTTTACGATCTGGAGCATTTTGGTGTAATCGATCTCCGTCTCATTACCTTCTTCATCAAAATTATGAGATTTTGCGCTGACGGCTTTGGCATACGGCATGAGTTCTTTTACGCCGAGATAGATGTCATACATTTCTGCACAGCCCCTGGAATAGTCCGCAGGATCATTTCTCCGAATACAGAAGTTCCCGAAATCGGGCAGGGTTCCGCAGTTGTCCATATTCACCTCAGACATCACCCTGGCCAGCATGGAGCCGTTGGAAGAGAGCCCTCCGTGGTTTTCCACCAGGATGTTGATCCCCTTGTCCTTTGCATAGGTGGCGAGTTGTGTGAGCCCATCAACCGAATTGGAGACCCAGGTATTAGGCTCGGTGCTTCCGGAGAGATTGACCCGTATGGCATGGCACCCCATGGCTTTGGCGGCGTCTACCCATTTGTGATGGTTCTCCACAGCCTTCTTTCGTTCTGCTGCGTCCGAGGTGGCCAGGTCGCCCTGCCCATCGATCATGATCAGCACGTTTTCCAACCCGTATTTCTCAGCTTCCGCATTCGACCTGTCCACGAAGGCCGCCATGGCCTCGGCGCTGTAATCAGCCGCCTTCAATTCCTTGTCGTATAGCTGACTGACGTATTCCAGGCCGGAAAACCCCCATTCAAAAGCCTTTGAAGCGAATTCATAGGGATCCAGATACCCGTCCCAGATCATCCTGTGAACAGACCACTGGGCCAGGGATAGCTTGAAAAAGGGTTCAGCCGTATCTGCCACAGGCTCTGCCTGCTCCGCATCTTCTTTTTTACCCTGTTTGCATCCGTATATGCCCAGGACGGATAATCCCACTCCGGCTGCGGCGGTGTGTCTCACAAATTTTCTTCTTTTCATGGTTTAGGTGTTAGCTGATTGAACCCTTTTTGAAAAATTACCTGCCGAACTTCACAAAGGCCTTTTGTACTATTGGGAAATAGTAGTTTAGCCCCGGGTTCGTTATCATATACCTTTAAATTCCTGTTAATTAACGTGGAATCCTCAGGAATCAGGACGATTAAATGTATACAATTAATTTTATAATTAATACATTTAGCCTCCAAACTACAGAAAAACGGATGAGCAAATTTTATTACAATGAAGAGCAGGACTCCTATGATGCCATAGTGGTCGGTTCTGGAATGAGTGGTGGCTGGGCAGCGAAGGAACTCTGCGAAAAAGGACTCAAGACACTGGTGCTGGAACGCGGCCGGATGGTAAGACACAGGGAGGACTATACAACGGCCAATATGGATACCTGGGATTTTCCGAATAATGGGGAATTACCCCCTGAGGAAGCCGCGAAGCAGTTCAAACAGGCACGCACCGGGTATACCGTAAAGGCCCCTCATAATTTTTGGTTCGTCAATGACCTTGAACATCCGTATAACGAGACCAAGAGGTTCGACTGGATGCGGGGCTACCACGTGGGCGGGAGATCCCTGCTCTGGGGAAGGCACAGCTACCGGTGGAGCGACCTGGATTTTGAAGCCAACAAGAAGGAAAAAATCGGGGTAGACTGGCCCGTTCGCTACAAGGACATAGAGCCCTGGTATTCCTATGTGGAGACCTATGTTGGGATTTCCGGAGAAGCACTGGGACTGCCCCAGCTGCCGGACAGTGTTTTTGAACCCATGATGGAACTCAATTGCGTGGAGCAGCACGTACGTGAGAAGGTTGCCGAACACTTTGACGGACGCGTGATCACCTCCGGAAGGGTGGCACATATCAATAGTGATAAACAATTCGGAGGAGACGGCCGTATTCGCTGCCAATTCAGGAACCGGTGTATAAGGGGATGCCCTTTTGGTGCTTATTTCAGCAGTAACTCCTCCACCCTGCCTGCGGCAGAAGCCACGGGAAATCTGACGCTGAGACCAGATTCCATAGTGAGCGAGATCATATACGATCCGGATACGAAAAAAGCCACGGGGGTGAAGGTCATCGACAGGCTGACGAAGGAGACCTATGAATTCAAGGCTAAGGTGATCTTCCTCTGCGCCTCCGCGATCGCATCTGCATCTATTCTTATGCAATCAAAATCTGATAGGTTCCCCAACGGGTTGGGCAATGACTCCGACCAACTGGGGAGAAATATCATGGACCACCACCTGGGCGTGGGAGCTGCAGGAAAGTATGATGGTTTTGACGACAAAATATATAAAGGAAGAAAGCCCAACGGAGTTTATATCCCAAGATTCAGGAACCTAGGAGGGAGATCCGACATGTCGACCTTCAAAAGGGGTTACGGGTACCAGGGAAGCGGAAGCCGCGGCAACTGGGAAGAGGTTGTCTCCGAATTGTCTCATGGGAAAGACCTGAAAGAAGCTATCCTGAAACCCGGAGGGTGGACCTTTGGGATCGGAGGTTTCGGGGAGGTCCTGCCCTATGAAGACAACCGGATGACACTGGACTATGACAAACTCGACCAGTGGGGGCTGCCAACGGTCACCTTCGATGCCGAATTCCGTGAGAACGAATGGAACATGAGGGAGGACATGAA
>JBFKPJ010000009.1:0-33403 GCA_041628355.1 Muriicola sp.
ACACGAACTCAAAACCCCTGTATTCTCCATTGGGCTGGCCAGTAAGCTCCTGGACCAGGAGGCTACGGAGAAGCAAAAACCCGTGCTCGAAATCATCCGGCAACAGACAGAGCGGCTTTCCGGGCATATTGAGCGCGTGCTGGACCTGGCACAGATGGAATGGAAGAAGGACATCTTCAACCTGGTCGAGATCGATTTTCGCCCGGCCCTGCAGAAGCTTTGCGAGGATTTCAGCATGCTGGTCTCTCTGGAGGATGTGCGTTTCACCTGCGAACTGCAGGAAGGGAAGTACATGATAAGGGCAGAGGTCTTCCACCTGGAGAATGCGATCAACAACCTGCTGGACAATGCAAAAAAATATTCGGATGACCCCGTGATCCATCTTCAGTCAACACTTGAGAGGGGATACCTCCACATCAGGATCAAGGATAACGGCAGGGGTATAGGACCTGATGACCAAAAGCGTATCTTTCAGAAATATTTCCGGGTAGGGGAAGGCGACCTTCACAAGGTGAAGGGGTACGGCCTCGGCCTGAGTTATGTCAAAAAGGTCATAGATGCGATGAAAGGAAAGATAGGCCTGGAGAGCAAGCTCGAGGAAGGAACACTCATAACTATCCAAATACCCCTGATACATGGCTGAAAAGCTACCCAAAATAATGCTGGTTGAAGATGATACCTCCCTGGGGTACTTACTTACAGAATACCTCCAGCTCAAGGGTTTTCAGGTATCCTGGGTGTCAAATGGGAAGAAGGCCCTTGAAAAATTGAGGGAGAAAGACCTCGATCTGGTGATCCTCGACATCATGATGCCTGAGATGGATGGGTATACCCTGGCGCGCAACATAAAGGAAAATCGACCCGACCTGCCCTTTATCTTCCTCACGGCGAAGTCTCTGAAGGTGGATGTCTTGAAAGGATTTTCCCTGGGGGCGGTGGACTATCTCAAAAAACCCATAGACGAAGAAGAACTCGTGGTACGGATCAAGGCCTTGCTTTCTCATATAAAGGGAACGGAACCTGTAAGGGAGGAGCGACCCAACGACATCCGCCAGCTGGGAAAATACATTTTTAACCCCCTCAACCAGGAACTCCATTACGAGGGGGAAGTGATCCACCTCACTTCCAGGGAGAACGAGTTACTGACCTTCCTCTCATCCCGTCTCAACCGGCTGTCGCCGCACAAGGATATCCTGATGGCCCTGTGGGGGAGCCATGACTATTTCAAACAGAAAAGCCTGAATGTGTTCATCACCCATCTTCGCAAATACCTGGAAAAGGATGAGGATATCCGCATCGAGAATGTGCACGGACAGGGATTTATCCTAAGGGTGAGGCAGTCGGAGTCCTGAGGTCCTTCTCTCCGAATTACGATCAAATAAAGTATCTTTAAGGCCGGATCACTGTTCGTACAAGTATCATGGAAACCTATGCCAATGCGCTCTTATATGCCATTCCGTTCTTTATCCTCCTCCTGTTGATAGAGATCCTCTACGGCTATTTTGTCAAGGACCAGCAGCACAAGGTCCTGGATACCGTCAGCAGCATAAGTTCAGGGCTTACCAATATCGTCAAGGACTCTCTTGGCCTCGGCGTGATCCTGGTGAGTTATCCTTTCTTGCTGGAACACCTGGCCGTCACTGAGATCAGGGCGACCTGGGGAGTGTGGCTGGCTGCCTTCCTCGTTATCGATTTTGCAGGGTACTGGAACCATCGGTTGAGTCACCACGTAAACTTTTTCTGGAACCAGCATGTGATTCACCACAGCAGCGAGGAATTCAACCTGGCTTGTGCGCTGAGACAGTCCATCTCCAACCTCCTGGGCTATTTTCCCCTCTTTTTGATCCCGGCTGCCCTGGTTGGGGTGCCGGCAGAAGTGATCGCGGTCATCGCCCCTGTGCACCTGTTTGCCCAGTTCTGGTACCATACACGTCATATTGGAAAAATGGGATGGCTGGAATACATCATTGTGACCCCTTCTCAGCACCGGGTACACCACGCTATCAACCCGGAATACATCGATAAGAACCTCGGGCAGATCCTGTGCATCTGGGACCGCTGGTTCGGGACCTTCCAGGAGGAATTGGAAGAGGTGCCGCCCCAGTACGGCGTATTGAAACCCGCCCATACCTGGAACCCCATCCTGATCAATTTCCAGCATCTCTGGAGGCTGATACTGGACGCGTGGCGCACGCGTAGCCTTAAGGACAAATTGCGGATCTGGTTCATGCCCACCGGGTGGAGGCCCGCTGATGTGCGGGAGAGCTACCCGACGCAGGTCATAGAGGATGTATACTCATTCAAGCGGTACGAAACTCCTGCATCTCACTGGCTCAAGGGATATGCCATCTTCCAGATGGTCAGCACCCTGGTCCTGACCCTCTTCATGTTTTACAATTATTCCCATATAGGCTTTGACGGCCTTTTGCTATTTGGGGCTTTTGTCTTCCTTGGGATATTCGGGTATACCAGCCTGATGGACAGACGTAAGTACGCATTCCTCATTGAAATGTTCAGGAGTATGGCTGGAATTGCCTTCATAGGGATCAACGGGGATTGGTTTGGGCTGGATGCCTTTTGGAGTTATGGAAGCCTGGTCGTCGGGACATATTTTGTGATCACCGCCCTGGGCGGATATTATTTTACTTTCGTGGAAAGAATTGAATCAGAACGACAAATCGCAATCTAGACCTTATGGCTGTAAGACCCTATATCCTGGCTGAAACCAACTGGAATTCGTTAAAGGACGCTGAATTTGAACTGGCGGTATTGCCATGGGGAGCCACGGAGGCCCATAATTACCACCTCCCTTATGGCACCGATGTTTTTGAGGCTGACTTTATGGCTGCTGAAGCTGCCAGGCAGGCCTGGGACAGGGGGGCAAAGCCTATTGTCCTTCCTGCCATCCCTTTTGGGGTGAATACGGGTCAGTCGGACATCTACCTCGACATCAACCTGAATCCGACTACACAAATGGCGATACTCAGGGACGTGATCACCGTACTGAACAGGCAGGGGATCCGCAAGCTTCTCATCTTTAACAGTCACGGGGGCAATAATTTCAAAGCATTGGTAAGGGAACTGGGACTGGAATTCCCACAAATGTTCCTTTGTGTAGCCCATTGGTTCAAGGTGATCGGGAAGCCGGACTACATCGAGGAGGAAGGAGACCACGCAGACGAACGGGAGACCAGCCTCATGTTGTACTTCAGGCCGGACCTGGTACTGGACAGGGAATTCTGGGGCAGGGGGGCAGCTAAAAACTTCAGGATCGGGGCCTTTACGGAGGGCTGGGCCTGGGCCGAGAGAAAGTGGTCACAGATTTCGGAAGATACAGGGGTAGGGGACCCTTCCAAGGCGACAAAGGAAAAAGGAGAAAGGCTGTTCCGGGAGGTGAGTGAAAAGATGGGTGACCTGTTCTTTGAACTCTGCAAGGCCGACACGGACGACCTCTATGCCTGAAATCAAAAGGAATCGATCCCGAATTCCTTCTTGACCAGGAGGATGTATTTTTCCATGGCCTCCTCAGGCCCAAGGTTTTTAGCCTGAATCAGTGCGTTAGCCTTAAAGGCATTGATCAGCGGAGTCTTGCTACCGGGGTTATCGAAGTTCTGATTTGCGATCTTGTAGTAGGCGTACAGTTTCAGCAACAGGTCGGGAGCCAGCGGATCCGTATAATTGCTGATGAAGGTAACTGCCTTCTGAAACTCGGTTTTCAGTTTATCCTTCTTCATCATAGGTATTTAAAGAAGCCAGGCACGTGATCGCTCCCTTTACCTTCTGGTCGAGCTTTACAGATACCAGGGCGTCTACCGGTAAGAATACATCCACGCGGGAACCAAATTTGATGAACCCGCTTTCCTCGCCCTGTTGTACGCTTTCTCCCTCTTCTGCGTAATTCACGATCCGCCTGGCCATGGCACCTGCGATCTGCCGGTACAAAATATCGCCGAATTTAGGGGTCCTGATCACCACGGTGGTCCGCTCGTTCTCTTCGCTCGATTTCGGGTGCCAGGCCACGAGGTATTTACCGGGATGGTATTTGGAGTACTTGATGACCCCGCTGGCAGGATAGCGTGTCACGTGAACGTTCACCGGCGACATGAAAATGGAGATCTGAAGCCTTTCTTCTTTGAAGTATTCCGTTTCCATGACCCGCTCAATAACGACCACTTTTCCGTCCACGGGGGCATGGATCTCATTGAAATTCTTATTCGAGATCCTCCTGG
This sequence comes from Muriicola sp., assembly GCA_041628355.1. Taxonomy (GTDB): domain Bacteria; phylum Bacteroidota; class Bacteroidia; order Flavobacteriales; family Flavobacteriaceae; genus Muriicola. The sequence goes on from JBFKPJ010000009.1 coordinate 4,230, forward strand.
GGTTCCTGAAGAACTGAAGGATGGAAACAAGGATCAGGATAGCGACTACCTGTACAGTTATCCGAATCCAGTCCACAGGAATAAAATACTCTGCCAGGATCACGGTTACAGCGATGAGGAAAAATGTAATGAGGATGATCTTCTGCCCCTCTCTATGAAACATAGGTAAAAATATTTAACAACAAATAGGCGAATGGTGCTGCAAATATAAGACTATCCAACCTATCGAGCATACCTCCGTGTCCAGGTAAGATAGCACCGCTGTCCTTGACCTTGGCCAGTCGCTTGAGTTTGGATTCCACGAGATCGCCCAGGCTTCCGGTGATCACGATGACGGAGGCCAGGATCATCCACTCATGCAGTTTTATGATAGGTTCATATTGTGCCAGCACATAGGCAGCGACCAGGGTAAAGACGAATCCGCCAATGGTCCCCTCGATGGTCTTTTTAGGGGATACGGAGGGGAATAGCTTGTTTCGGCCAATGGATTTGCCCACCAGGTAGGCGAAGGAATCGTTCACCCAGATCAGGATAAAGATCCCCATGATCAGCAATTTGGCAAAGGCGTCGTCCTTATAGGGAATCATGGTCAGGAAGATGCAGCCTCCCCCGATATAGAACAGGCCGATGATGAACTTTTCATAGGCCCGGTAGAATTTTTTCCTGGAGAAAAGGAAATAGATCAGGATGATGTTCACCGTGATACTGAGGAACATCAGTATGTTGATCAGCACCAGGTCCCTGATAATGTAGATAAACAGCCACCATAGCCCGAGGTAGGCCGCGAAGACGTAGTATCCCCGGAGCCCGACCAGCTTTTTGTATTCATAAAGGCAGGCGAGGCCAAAGACCATAAAAAGGAAGTCAAATGCATCCGAACTCAGGAAGACGGCAGAGAGCAACAGAATTACATAAACCACTCCCGTAAGTAACCGCCTGAGAAGTTCCCTCATCCTACAAATCTTCCAGAAGTAAAAGGTATAAGTGCTTGGAGCTGCTTCCGTAGGTCAGGAAATCGTCCGCGTTCTCGTTGGTGGCCTGAAAATGCTTAATGGTCGTGATGTTGGCAGGAATACCCTGTCTGTATTTCTTCTTGATGGCTTTCAGGCCTTCTCCAATGCTTTCCACGAGCTGACTTGTCGTGGCGAATACGATGACATTTTCAGGCAGTTCACTCAGTTTTCTCTCCTTCAACTGGTTGGAGCATACCAGGATGGAGCCATTCTGGGCGATGAGGTGTTCACAGGTGGTGAAGAATACTTCACTTTCACTGACCTTATGGGTAAAGGAGATAGGTTCCTTCGAAAACTTTTCCTCCAGCCTTTGGTCCATCACGAAAAAGGGGGTTTCTTCCCACCGGTTTTCTTCCACGATATTTTTCAGGGCTTCCGAGATCTCGTCCAGGGAGTCGCAGTAGAGGAATTTCCCTCCGTTCTTCTTAAAGTGTATGGTGAATTTTTCGTCTATGGGCAGGTTCAGGTCGGGCATATGGACCCCACGGGTCTCGACGGTTTCCTTGGAAACCTTCTTCTTTTTCCCTCCTCCAAACAAACTGGAAAATAGTCCCATAGGTCGATTTAATTCTGATCGAATGTACTCATTTCTAGAACGAAACGCGATAATTATTTATTATCCTTGGTCAGTTCCTCTTCTTTCTCCTCCTCAGTGGGTTTCTCCTTCTTAGCGGTTTTTTTCTCACTCACCTGTGCCTCTTCGCCCTCTGGTTTCTCTTCATTGCTGGTGATCTCCTGTCCCTTCTTGTCGAACTTCTTTTCGAAAGGCCTTTTTCCGAAGATCTTTTCGAGATCTTCCTTGAAGATCACCTCTTTGTCGAGCAGGCGCTCGGCCAGTTCTACGAGCTTATCCTTGTGCTTTTTGAGCACATCCAGGGCCCTGGCATACTGTTCCTCGATCAGCTTTGAGATCTCCTCATCTATTTTCTGGGCGGTCTCCTCGCTGTAAGGCTTGGTGAAGCCGTATTCATTCTGGCCAGAGGAATCGTAGTAGGTAAGGTTCCCGATCGTGTCGTTCAGGCCGTATATGGTCACCATGGCCCTCGCCTGTTTGGTGACCTTCTCCAGGTCACTCAGGGCACCGGTAGAGATCTTGTCGAAAATGACCTTTTCCGCGGCACGCCCTCCCAGGGTAGCACACATCTCATCCTTCATCTGCTCCGGCCTTACGATCAGGCGCTCCTCAGGCAGATACCAGGCAGATCCCAGGGACTGACCCCTGGGTACGATGGTCACCTTCACCAGGGGAGCTGCGTGTTCCAGCATCCAGCTTACGGTAGCATGTCCTGCCTCATGGTAGGCAATGGTCCTTTTCTCTTCCTTGGTGATGATCTTGTTCTTTTTCTCGAGACCTCCCACGATCCTGTCGACCGCATCGAGAAAGTCTTGTTTGCCCACCGCCTTTTTCTCCTTCCTCGCGGCGATCAGGGCTGCCTCGTTACACACGTTGGCGATATCGGCACCGGAGAATCCGGGAGTCTGCCGTGCCAGGAAATCGAGGTCGAGGGTCTCAGCGGTCTTGATGGGCCTCAGGTGGACTTCAAAGATCTCTTTCCGCTCACGGATGTCGGGCAGGTCTACGTAGATCTGCCGGTCAAAACGGCCCGCACGCATCAGGGCCTTGTCGAGCACATCGGCCCGGTTGGTGGCCGCGAGCACGATCACGTTCGTATTCGTCCCAAAGCCGTCCATTTCGGTCAGCAACTGATTGAGGGTGTTCTCTCTTTCGTCGTTGGAGCCTGTAAAGTTGTTCTTGCCCCTGGCCCGTCCGATGGCGTCTATCTCATCGATGAAGATGATGGCCGGGGCCTTGTCCTTGGCCTGTTTGAAAAGGTCCCTTACGCGGGATGCCCCCACCCCGACGAACATCTCGACGAAGTCTGACCCCGAAAGGGAAAAGAAGGGAACTTTGGCTTCCCCGGCAACAGCCTTGGCCAGGAGGGTCTTACCGGTACCCGGAGGACCCACAAGCAGTGCACCCTTGGGGATCTTACCCCCCAGGGAAGTGTATTTGTCCGGATTCTTCAGGAATTCCACGATCTCCTCGATCTCCTCCTTGGCGCCTTCCAGTCCAGCCACATCCTTGAAAGAAGTACGTGTATCCGTTTTCTCATCAAAGAGCCTGGCCTTGGATTTACCGATGTTGAAGATCTGACCCCCGGCACCCCCGGCACCCCCTCCGGACATTCTTCTCATGAGGTATATCCAGAGCCCGATAATGAGGACAAAGGGGAGGATGGTAATGAGCAAGTCGAAAAAGAGATTGGATTCCTTGTCGAATTCCACAATGGTGTTCAGGGAATTCTCCTTCCTGATCTCGGTGATCTCGTTCTGGAAGATCTGCAGGTCTCCAAAGTCGAGTACGTACTGGGGTATTTCTGCTGTGGTAGGGAAAAACGGCTTGTTGGCCACATCCTTGTGCACATCCTTGGTAAGAGCTTCCTCGGTCAGGAACACTTTGGCCTGATCGGTATTGGTGATGATCAGGATCTTGGCAATATCCCCGGTCCTGAGGTATTCCTGCAGCTCGGAGGTAGTGATCTTTTTAGTGGTAGCCAGGCTTCCGCCCCCAAAAAAATTGAACCCTATCAGAAGCACCGCGATCAGCCCATAGATCCACCACGAACTGAATTTTGGTCTTTTCTGAGGGGTATTATTGTTGTTTTCTTTAGCCATTTTTTATTGATTAAAACTACTTTCTACCATGGTCACCTTCGCATCGCCCCATAGTCCTTCTATATCGTAAAATTCGCGGACCCGTTTCTGAAAGACATGCACCACGACATTGACATAATCCAAAAGCACCCATTCGGCATTGTCAGAGCCTTCCACATGCCAGGGTTTATCCTGAATACCTTTACTAACTGTTTTTTGGATTGAATTTACGATCGCATTGACATGCGTATTGGAGGTGCCATTGCATAAAACAAAGTAGTCGCAAACAGTATTTTCTATTTCTCTAAGGTCGAGGAGATTGATTTCAAGTCCTTTAACTTCTTCTATTCCTTGTAGTATTAAAGCGATTAACTCATCTGCGCTAGCCTTTCCTTTCTGCATCCAAAAGATTTAGTTTATACAAAGTTATTATTTTTTTATTTTTTCGACCCTAGTTTTTAACATAACATTGTACAGCCAAAAGGGACGATATTTACTATGCTTATCATCAAAGTCGGTGCCACGGATTCCACCAATCTACATTTAAAAAGAACAATGGCCGAAAGCGAGCTGCAAGACTTCACCGTACTGACGGCCGACGAACAGCACAAGGGGAGGGGGCAAGCCGGGCGCCAATGGATTTCGGAGCCAGGTAAGAACCTGACCTTTAGCGTGTTAAAGTATTTTGAAAAGCAAGAGGCCTCCCAGGGCTTCCTGATCTCCAAGGCGGTATCCCTGGCCCTTGTCGAAGCCTTCCGTGGTCTCGGAATCCCGGGTCTGTCCGTCAAATGGCCGAACGACATAATGTCAGGCAGCAAAAAGATTTGTGGTATCCTTATCGAAAATACGCTGAAAGGGAGCCGGCTTGCCCATTCCGTGATCGGGATCGGGATCAACGTCAACCAGTCCGATTTTCAAGGTCTTCCGCATGCGTCCTCCCTGTCCCTGACCACGGGGATAGTCTATGACCTGGATTCAGTGTTGGATCAGGTCCTTCAAAGCCTTGAGAAAAACCTGGTAAATATAGATCGTCATCAGGCTCGGAAAATCCATGAGGTCTATGACCATATGCTCTTCGCAAGGGACAAAAAGGCTGATTTTCGGATCGGGGGAGAGGTAGTCTCCGGAATCATAAGGGGGGTGTCCCGGGAGGGTAAACTCATACTGGATAGGGATGGGCAAAGGGAAACCTATGCCCTGAAAGAGATCGCCTTTCTGCTTTAGATCCTGGTCAGGTTCTCTGAAAGTGTCCCTATAAAATTGCTGATGGGGTTTTTGATCATCATGGCCATCATGGCGTTGAACTCCCCTTCAAAACTCAGGGTCACCTCGCTGCTGTCTGCATTTACTTCCTCGATGAGTGCACTTAGTGTGAAAGGCAGTTTATCACTGGCCGCACCCAGTACCACGCGTTCATGTGGCACCTGTTCCTTTCTCTTAAGGACGATCTGGGGCATTCCGCTGAGGGCAAAAAGGAAGGTATCCTGATCCAGGATCTCGAACTTGTCAATGGATTCGGGCATCAGTTTTTCAAAATTTCGCAGGTCGGTCAGGAAGTTGTACACCTCTTCCTTGCTTTTTGCGACGGTCTTTTTAGGTGTTTCTAGATGCATAGGGATCAGGGTTTCCAGAGGGAGGGGTCTTTCCTCCACTCCATCAGGGTTGTGAGTTGTTCTTCTTTGATATAATGGGAGTCGGAGGCGAGTTCCACCAGGGTTTGGTAATCGCTAAGGGTATGGAGTTCCACCCCTTTTTTCTCGAAGTTCTCCTGGGCCACATCGAATCCGTATGTAAAGATCGCGACCATTCCCTTGACCCTGGCGCCACCTTTGAGAAGAGCGTCCACGGCATTCAGGCTGCTTTTGCCGGTACTGATCAGGTCCTCGATCACGACCACCGTCTGGTCTGGCTCCAGCAGGCCTTCGATCTGGTTCTGCCTCCCGTGCGATTTAGCCTCGGGTCTCACGTAGATAAAGGGGAGACCGAGGTATTCCGCGACCAGCACACCGATCCCTATCGCCCCTGTGGCCACACCGGCTATGATATCGGGTTTGCCGTAAAGCTCTTCCACCTGTTTCGCGATCTCTTCCTTAACGTAGTTTCGGATGACCGGGAATGAGAGGAGGATACGGTTGTCACAATAGATGGGAGAATTCCAGCCCGAGGCCCATTTGAAAGGATTTTCGGGTCTCAACTTAATTGCATTAATTTGCAAAAGGAGTTCAGCCGTTTTACTGGCTGTATGCTTGTCCAAAATCATTGCACAAATGTATAAAGTTTTTGTAAATGACGCTCCTCTTGTTTTAACAAACAAACTCTCGGAGACCGTCAACGGGGAATATTTTCCCCTCAATGGGACAGCGATCCTCACGGCCATTGACGCACTGGCCAAGAAAAAGCTGGAGACGGCCTATATCTACCACCCCAATCACGAAGAGATCCTGAAAAAGTTCACCAAGAAGATCCCCCTCGATGTGGCGGCCGGAGGGGTGGTCACGAATAAGGAAGGCAAGGTTCTCTTTATTTACCGAAATGACAAATGGGACCTCCCCAAGGGCCGTTTAGACAAGGGTGAGACCCTGGAGGAATGCGCCATACGTGAGGTGGCAGAGGAGACAGGGGTCGAAGGGCTGAAGATAGAGAACTACCTCAAAACCACCTACCACGTCTTCAAGAGGAAGGGTAAATACATGCTCAAGGAAGTCCACTGGTATGCCATGAAAACGTCCTATAAGGGAAAACTCGTCGGACAAAAAAGCGAGAATATAGAGAAGGTGAAGTGGAAGGGGCCGAAAAAGATCAAAAAAGCGCTGGAAAACTCCTATACCAATATTCGCAGCCTCTTCGAGATCGATAATTTCCACTAGGCCACCCTGGTGATCTCCAGGATGTCATTTTTTCTGATCGGTTTGTTTTTAAAATCTATGATATGGCTGGTCAGGTTCTTGAACCGCTCCCACTGCTGCCTGTCATAAGTGTCGATGGAAGAGGTCACGATATTGATCCTGATCTTGTCCTCCACATGGAGATCCAGAAATTTTTCGAGGAATTGCCAGCCGTCCATGATGGGCATATTGATATCAAGAAAGATCACGCGTGGGATGTTCTCCCCCCTTTCGACCATCCCGGCAATATCGTCTATGGCCTCCTTTCCATTCACATAGGTCTTGATCTCCTCGGCCAGATCGAGCATGCTCAGCATTTTTTTGATCCCGAATACAGTGATGGGATCGTCATCAATGATACATACACTGCTAATTTTGCTCATTGAAGAATATTTTGAAGGTTGTCCCTTTCCCTACAGTACTTTCCACGGTCACTTTCCCATTCATGGCTTCGATCTGATTCTTTGTGATATACAGCCCGATCCCCCTTGCCTCTGGATTTTTATGGAAGGTCTTGTACATCCCGAAAAGTTTATCCCCGTGTTCATCCAGGTCTATTCCCAGTCCGTTGTCCTTGATACTTAACACGGTATAGTTGCCATGAGTTTCAGCACTCAGTCGAACCACGGGTTTGCGCATGGGATTACGGTACTTGATGGCATTGGTGATGAAGTTCATCAGGATACTGTCGGCATAGGCCGGAACGGCCCTGATCTCGAGGTCTTCGTCCACATCATTGATGATCAGGGCATTGTTATTCTTAAGGTAGGCGGTAAGGTTCTGTTCCACGGCCCTGATCTTGTGGTAAAGATTGACCGGTTTTTTGTCGAGGTTGATATTGGTGCTGATGGCGACCACCTCATTGAGGTTTTCGAGGGTCTCCAGGAGGTTGTCTGAAGCTTCCATGAGCATCTTGATGATCTTGTTCTTTTCTTCCACATCGGTCTCGCTCACGAGAAAGTCCAGCAACATCGAAAAATTAGCCGTGTGCGATCGGAGGTTGTGGGAGACGATGTGCGCAAAATTCACCAGTTTCTTGTTCTGCACCGAGGTGACGTTGATCAGGTCGTGCAGCTCCTCTTCCTTTCGTTTGAGATCGGAGATGTCCAGGCTGATCCCGATTAGGCCCTTTACGTTTTTATCCTCCCCGAGGAGCGGGATCTTGGAAGTGAGGAAGGAGGTCATGGTTCCGTCCTTTTTGACGCTGATCGTTTCCTTCCGCAGCATGGGTTTGAGGGAATCCATCACTTCCAGATCTTCCTTCCGGGAGATCTCCGCAGATTCCTTGTCATAAAAATCGAAATCGTTCTTCCCGATAACATCTTCTTCCTCAAGGCCCACATAATCGAGTTCGGCCTTGTTGACTAGAACCTTGTTTGAATCCAGGTCCTTGATGAACACATTGAGGGGCAGGTTATCGATCAGGGTTCGAAGCAACTTTTTCTCTTCCCTGAGCTGGGCTTCGATGCCTTTGCTTTCAGAAATGTCCAAAGCAGAGGACCAAAGCAGTTTCTTCCCTTTTTTATTGCCTACCAGGGAACCACTGACCAGCACGGGGAATTTTGTCCCGTCCTTTTTGATGTACTGCTGTACTTCCGGTCCAAAGGCCTGGTTGTTCTCAATCTCCTTCCTGATCCTGAGCAGCTGGGTCTTCGATACCGTGACCAGGATGTCCTGAACCTTGATCTTGCCCAGATGTTCCCGGGTATACCCTGTTGTTTGTTCGAAGGAAGTGTTGAAATCGAGTATCTCCCCTGTGTCAAAATCACTTAGGATATAGCTGGAAGGGGAGAGTTCGTAGAGGGCCCTGAACTTTTGTTCGCTTTCCTTGAGTTTACGGCGTGCAGCCACCATTTCCTTGATCATCCGGCCTTCGGCGAGCAGGGAAATGATCTTCCGGTTCTCGTCGTAGATGGGCTTTATGCTAAAATCAACGGGGATGGGGTTCTTGTCCTTGTCGAGTACCACGATCTCACTCCTCATGAATTCCCCTTCGGATGCCGTTTTAACAACCTGCTTGAGGCCGTCTTTGATATAATCGGGAATGGGCCACCAGTAGGCGTCCCAGAATTTTTTGCCGACCACCTCTTCCTGTTTCAGGCCGGAAAAGGTCAGAGCCGTTTCATTGATCTCCAGGAAGGTTCCCTGGGTGTCCAGGATGCCGGTGAACTGATAGGATGAATTGAATATACTCTTAAAGTGGCGTTCCTGCAGTTTTGTTTTTTTCTCGTGTTCCAGGCTGGGTGTGATATCCCGGAAGGTACCGATAAGCCCGATCAGCTTTCCTTTTTTGAAGATGGGTTTCCCCGTGGTGATCACCGTGATCTCATTGCCTTTGGCGGTGATGATCTCACAGGTCACTTCATAGGGCTCACCTTCCTGTATGGCCTTGTCTACTGCCAGGGCGATCGTATTTCTACTGTATCCTTCCTTGTAGAAGCTGATCGCGGTGTCTATCTGGGGTTCGTAGCTGGGGACCACTTCATGCAGTTTCTTGGTGATCTCACACCAGTTCAGGTGGTTGCGTTCCGCATCGTACTCCCAACTGCCAATATTGGTGATCTCCGATTTGGAATCCAGCAGGTTTTCGAGCTTTTTGGCCTGAATTTCCGCGCGAATGCGATACGTGACATCTTCGGTCTGCAGGATCACCCCTATGATGTTCTCCTTTTCATCATACCAGGGGATGTTGGTCCATTCAAACCACCGGTGGTTACCGAATTCATCAGTATGCTTGTGGAGGCTGACCTCATGGCTAACCCCTTTGAGACAATCCTTCAGGACCTTATCCCATTCACGGGTAACACTTCCAAAGATCTCTTTGAGTGTACGGCCGATGACCTTCTTTCTCGCAAAATCAAACTCATTGATCCATCGGTCAGAGACATAAACTACTTCGTATTTTTTATTAATGAAAGCAGTTGCCATGGGCAACTGTTTTACGAGGTAGTCAAAAGTCACTGTAGGGGTTCCACGCAACATTCTGTCGTAATTTCCTACTAATGTATTCGTATAATTCAACATTCCTCAATGATTGTTGTGAATCCGCCTAAACTCGTTGTGTGCGTATAGTTTTCCAATGGAAGTAGGTTAATACGACACTAAAGTAAGAAAAAACTTACAAAAAAAGGATTTCAATTTGCTGTTTTCAGGGGGTTCCCTTCTTGTGAATCCGTATAAAGCACCTCCCAGGTTGCGGGTAGGGGATCAGAACTTCACGGTATCGGGGACCAGGGAAGTGTAGTCACCGCCGTTGCGGATCACGTCCCTCACAATGGATGAGCTGATGTAGGATTTGCCTGAAGAGGTGAGTAAAAAGACGGTTTCTATGCCGGATAATTTCCTGTTGGTATGGGCAATGGCCTTTTCAAATTCGAAGTCGGCAGGATTCCTCAAACCTCTGAGGATGAACTGGGCATTTACCTTCTTGCAATAGTCGATGGTCAAACCCTCATAGGTGTCGACCCTCACCTTTTTGTGGCCGGCAAAGGCTTTTTCGATAAAGGTCCGCCTTTGTTCCTCGGAAAACATATAGGCCTTATCGGCATTGGTCCCTATCGCGATAATGATCTCGTCGAAAAGCTGTATCCCCCTTTCGATGATGTCGCAGTGCCCCAGGGTGATGGGGTCGAAGGAACCTGGAAAAATGGCGCGTTTCATAGTCCGTTTTACTTGGTCAAAGGTACTCAAATTTGCTTTAAGACTTCTTCCAGGGCACTCTCGAACAGCTCAAAAAGGGAAATGCCCGCGGCCCTGGCCTGTTGGGGAAGGATACTTTGCTCGGTCAGCCCCGGGGTGGTATTCATCTCCAGCATATGAGGCACACCGTCGATAAGGATAAATTCGCTGCGGGAATACCCTTTCATGCCCAGGACCTCATAGGCGAGCCTGGCTACTTCTTCGACCCGGGTTCTTTCTTCTTCTGAGATCCGGGCCGGGGTGATCTCCTGGGATTTTCCCTGGTACTTGGCCTCGTAGTCGAAGAAGTCATTTTCGCTCACGATCTCGGTGATCGGGAGTACCCGTGTCTCCCCCTGGTACGTGATGACTCCAACGGACACCTCTGTCCCGTCCAGGAAGGATTCTATGATGATCTGATCATCTTCCTTCAGCGCATGTGCTATACCTCTTTTGAGTTCTTCCTTTTTCTTCACCTTGGTGATCCCGAAACTGCTGCCGGCCCTGTTGGCTTTCACGAAGCAGGGAAGACCGACCTTTTTCAGGATCTCATCCTCATCCACCTTATCTCCTGCATTCAGGTAATAGGATACAGCCGTTTGGATGCCATAGGGTTTCAGGACGCTCAGCAGGTCCCTTTTGTTGAAGGTCAGGGCCGCCTGGTAGTAATCACAAGAGGTCTGCGGAATATGGAGCAGTTGAAAATACGCCTGCATCAGGCCGTCCTCCCCCGGGGTTCCGTGGATGGCGTTGAAGACGCAATCGAATCGGATCCTTTCTCCCCGGAGCTGGACTGAAAAGTCGGACCGGTCTACCGCGTATTCCTCATCCCTTTCATCCAGGCAAACCCATTTTTCCGTAGATATGACAACCCGGTACGGATTATACTTGTTCCGGTCGAGATGTTTGTAGACATTCTGACCGCTGAGGAGGGAAATCTGATACTCGCTGGAATAGCCTCCCATGATGATGGCGATATTCGCTTTCATAGGTAGTAGGATTGGTGGGTGTACATACCGGAAACCGATTTTATAACTCGTTCAAAGTAAAGAAAAAAGCATTCCGTTTCCTATCTTTGCCTGGCGTTACCCAAAACTTTATGAGGAATTTTTTTGATTTTCTCCGCAGCAAGACCTTCCTGATCAACCTGGGCCTGGCCCTTGTGGCTGTTTTGGTGATCTCCTGGCTCACCCTTCAGTGGCTGAAAGCCTCTACCCATCACGGAGACCTCGTGGAAGTGCCCGATGTTTCCCGTATGTCGGTGATGGAAATGCGCGAAACCATTCAAGAGGCCAACCTCCGGTATGAGGTGCTGGATTCGGCCAATTACGATCCGGAATATCCCCGGTTCTCGGTCATAGAACAGAATCCTCCCGCCGGGAATTTGGTCAAGGAGAACAGAAAGATCTATGTGACGATCAATCCTTCCGGATATAAGAAGGTGACAGTCCCCAATATCGTGCAGGTGACCCAGCGCAATGCCACCTCCATGCTGAGGGCTGTGGGTCTCGATGTGGAACGAGTGACCTATATCGATGAACTCGGGAAGGATATGGTCTATTACGCCCGCTTCAAGGGCAAGAACATACAGCCCGGGGATAAGCTTCCCAAGACTTCGAAGATAGAACTGATCTGCGGCAATGGCACCATTCCCGGTCAGGCAAGGATCAAGGCCGATGCCCAGTAAGACTCCAGATCCGCACCCGGTCTCTGATCCCGGGGAAGACGACCTCTTTGAGCATTACCGTTTTGTAGCGGGGAGGGGGCAGGAGCCCCTCAGGGTAGACAAATTCCTGATGAATTTCATCGAAAATGCGACCCGAAACAAGATACAGCAGGCCGCCAAAGGAGGGAATATCTGGGTGAACAACAAGGCGGTCAAGCAAAACTACCGCGTAAAGGCCGGAGACGAGGTCCGCGTGCTTTTTGAACATCCTCCTTACGAATTCCTCCTCACCCCTGAAAACATCCCCCTGGATATCGTCTATGAGGACGATGCACTCCTGGTAGTGAACAAACCTGCCGGGATGGTAGTACACCCCGGCCATGGCAACTATTCCGGGACCCTGGTAAATGCCCTGGCCCACCATATCAAGGACCTTCCGGAGAATTCGAGCGGCAGGCCCGGACTCGTGCACCGCATAGACAAGGATACTTCCGGACTCCTGGTCATCGCCAAGACGGATGAGGCCATGGCACATCTGGCCAGGCAGTTCTACGAGAAGACCAGTGACCGGCAGTACGTAGCCCTGGTCTGGGGCAATGTGGAGGAGGAAGAAGGCACTGTGGAGGGCCATATAGGCCGCAACCCGAAGAACAGGCTGCAGATGCAGGTATTTCCGGAAGGCGAGCAGGGGAAGGAAGCGGTCACCCATTACCGGGTACTGGAACGACTGGGGTATGTGACCCTGGTGAATTGCGAACTGGAGACAGGCCGGACGCACCAGATCAGGGTGCATATGAAGCACATCGGCCACACCCTGTTCAATGACGAGCGTTATGGGGGCGACAAGATCCTGAAAGGCACCACTTTTACCAAATACAAACAATTCGTGGAGAATTGCTTTAAGATCCTGCCCAGGCAGGCCCTTCATGCCAAGACCCTCGGCTTCGATCATCCTGTGACAGGCAAACGGATGCAGTTCAACTCCGAGATCCCGGAGGATATGGCTGCCTGTGCAGAAAAATGGAGGCAATACGCGCGCCACAGCCAATAGTATAAGCCCTTTCGATATCCCTATTGATAACAATTAACCGGGAGATTCCCTTTTTGCGATAATCCTTTTTATTTTCGCCTAAAATTGGCATTTATGAAGATCGTTATTTCCCCTGCGAAGTCGCTCGACTTCGAATCTGCATTACCCACAAAGCAGTACAGCGTCCCTGCCTTTTTGGAGGAAACCGAAAAGATCCACAAGGTACTGGTGAAAAAGAAGCCGAAAGCCCTGATGGACCTCATGGACATTTCCACCCAGCTCGCAGAACTCAACTGGGAACGAAACCAGCAATTCAACCTGCCATTTACCCCGGAAAATGCCAGGCCGGCCCTGTATGCATTCAACGGGGATGTCTACGCCGGCCTCGATGCATACTCCCTCTCTGAGGATAAGCTTCCGGCCATACAGGAAAAACTGCGCATCCTCTCCGGACTCTACGGGATGTTGAGACCCCTGGACCTGATGCAGCCCTACCGACTGGAAATGGGCACAACCCTGAAGATCGGTCGGAAAAAGAACCTCTATGAATTCTGGAAATCAACCCTTACCTCTTCCCTGAATGCGGAGATGGAAGAAGGGGAGCTGCTCGTAAACCTGGCGAGCAACGAATACTATTCGGCCCTGGACAGCAAAAAACTGAAGGCTGAGATCATCACGCCTGTCTTCAAGGACTGGAAGAACGACAAACTCAGGGTGTTGAGCTTCTTTGCAAAAAAAGCAAGGGGCTCCATGGTGAGGTACATCATTGAGTCAGGGGCAAGCACCCTGGAAGAGATCCGTGGGTTTGCTTCAGACGGGTACCAGTACAGCAGGGAACACACCCTGAAAGAAAACGAGCCCGTATTTGTCCGGTAATATTTTCGGGAAGTAAGCGTTTTACATGTAAACCCTTTATGTCTTCCCTATGAGAAAAGCCATCTTTTTTCTGCTTTCTGCTTTGGTCCTGACAGTCTCCTGTTCAGACAGGGACGACGATCTTACTTCCGTGAATATCCGCATCAAGAACTCCAGTTCACGCATCTTCGACCGGGTCCTGGTCGAGAGTGAAGACCACGTTTATGAAGACGTGGGTACAGATACCTTTTCCGATTATCAGGAATACGAATCGGCTTACCGGTACAACTACATCGAGATCACCTCAGGGGAGGAGACCTTTGTGCTTCAGCCCGTCGATTTCGTGGGCGAAGAGGAACTTCCTATCGGCCTCTATACGTATGATCTTACTGTTACGGAAGAAGGGGAGGTCGTCCTCGAATTCGTAATCGACTAGGTCTTTCCCTTGATACTGACCTTTTCCTCTACCGTAGGTCTTTTTTTGATCTTCCTGCGCCTCCTGACGCCATAAGACTTGTTGGCGATCTTGCCGCGCTTACTGCTTTTATCTCCTTTTCCCATGTCTTAAAGTTTTCTTTAAGGTAATCAATGTTGACTAAAAGGGCAAGTTACCCCCTGCCTCCCCCTTGAACCTGAAGGGGATAAAGACTACCTTTCGCCTTTAAAAAAATGAGCGCTTTGTTCGAACATATCCACCCCTATCCCCCTTTTCTGTTCCCTGAGGCTACCAAGATGATCGTGGGTACGTTGCCCCCGCCCAGGTTTACGACAGGGGCACTGCTCCCGGGAGACGTGGATTTCTGTTACGGGAGCAGGGACGGGCAGTTATGGACTATCCTCGACCGGATTTTTAACCTGGGCCTTCCCTTCGAGACCACGGAACTTGCCGTGGAAGAGCGCAAGAAGTTCCTGAGAAAGAGGAAGATCGCCATCTGTGATGTGGTGGCCCGGGCCAGACGGGAAAAGATAGACGCCTCGGATCTCGGGATGAGGGATATCGAACTGCGGGATCTGCTGGGTTACCTGGAAGAATTCCCGAAGATAGATACCCTCCTGTTTACCGGGGGGAACAGCGTGAACGGACCGGAATACCTCTTCCGGAAACTGCTCAAGGGTAAGGGCATAAAGTTGTACACCATAAAGAAAGAGGTGCCGCGGATACACGAGTTTGAATTGCGTCCCGGGGGCAGGACGATCTGGACGGTTTCCCTCACGGCACCTTCGGGTTCCGCCAACCGGGCTGTAGGGAGTATGAGGATATTCAAGGAGAAAAAAGCTGCGGATCCCACATTCACGGCACTCGATTTCAGGGTGATGCAGTACACGCCTTATTTCTGAAATTAAAAAGAGCCCTGCTTTTGAACAGGGCCCTTTCACGAGAACACTATGTGAAAATGAAAAATTGTTTTCTTGATTTACACCTGCAATATAGAACGGGATCGCTAAGAAAAATAATTTGTGTTGTGAAGGCTGTTGGTTTTGTTGTCAGGATGCGTTATTTTGTTATTTAGCTGGGTTTCGGCCTCTCCTAAACAGATTATTGCAGACCTTTACCCGGTGATATCCTCAGGGAAAATAAAGGATGATCGACTAACAGCACACTATTATGCCAAATGCCAAACGATTAGAAGAGTTCAAGAAACTGGTCACCAACAAGTTCTATGTCTACAACAGCCTGTTCCTGAACCTTCCCTACCAGAATATTGAGAATATCGGGGTAATGATCCCCCTCCTCTTTCAGCAGTGTGAACAGGGGCTGCAGTCCGGGCGAAACCCCCGGGAGATCATGGACCACTTTTTTGAGTATTACGCACAGCTGTCATCGGAACAGGACAGGATCGACTTTATGTTCAAGATCATCCAGTACGTGGAAAGGCAGGTGGTCCTCTATGATAGCGTGGAAGACGCCGCCTTCCCCAGGCTGCACGAATTCAGTACCTCCAGGTCCATCAGGGACTACTTCCAGATGGCGAATAAATCCAGGAACTGGAATGCGATCTCAAGGCAACTGGAAAATTTCAGCGCCCGCATCGTACTCACTGCCCATCCCACCCAATTCTATACCCCTGCGGTACTGGACATCATAGAAGAGCTCAGGCGACTGATCCTGGACAACAAGATCAATGACATCGACCTGGTGTTGCAGCAACTGGGGCTTACCTCCCTGATCAACGCCAAAAAGCCGACCCCCCTGGAGGAGGCCAGGAATATCATCTATATCCTGAGGCATATCTACTACGATGCGGTGGGCGAATTGTATTCCTATATCAAACGCCATATCCGCAAGGAAAGGTTTGAGAATTACAACATTCTGAAACTCGGGTTCTGGCCGGGGGGCGACCGGGACGGGAATCCCTATGTAACGGCTGAGATCACGAGGAGCGTGGCCGATGAACTCCGGGTTACCCTGATGAAATGTTATTACAATGAGCTCAAGGGACTGCGGAGGAAACTGACCTTCAAAGGAACGCAGGAACCCCTGAATTCACTGCTGGACAAGCTTTACGTGGCTATGTTCGACCTGGAAAAGGCCCTGAGTTTCGAGGAGATCATCACCCCCCTGGAAGAGATCAGGGAGATCATCAGGAACAGGTATAAGGATCTTTATGCGGATGAACTCGATAGGCTGATTGATAAAGTGCGGATCTTCAGGACCCACTTTGCCATCCTCGATATCAGGCAGGACCACAGCAAACATCTTCAACTCGTGGAAAAGGTTCTGATCAAGGAGGGGAAGATCAAATCCTCCCTGTCCGAATTGCAGGAAAAAGAGCTCACCCGAATCCTCTTAAAGGAGCGGTTTGCGCTGAACGATGCCGATTTCGAGGATGAGATCCACAAGGACACGATCCGCAATATCAAACAACTCCGATCCATCAAGGCCAAGAACGGGGATGAAGGGTGCAACAGGTATATCATCAGCAATTCTGAGGATATCTATTCTGTCCTGTTCGTATACGCCCTTTTCCGATGGTGCGGGTATGAACCTGAGGAGATCGCCTTTGACATCGTACCCCTCTTCGAGACCATGAAGGGTATGGACCGGTCCGAAAAGATCATGACCACCCTCTTCTCCCTCCCGGAATATAAGGCCCACCTTGAAAGGAGGGAACAGAAACAGACCATGATGCTGGGCTTTTCAGACGGGACCAAGGATGGAGGGTACCTGCGTGCTAACTGGTCCATTTTCAAAACCAAGGAAACACTGTCCAGGGTGTGTTCAAAACACGGGTATAAGGCCATATTCTTCGATGGGAGGGGCGGCCCTCCTGCGAGGGGTGGGGGCAAGACCCACAGGTTCTACGCAGCCCAGACCCGTGAGATAGCCAACAACGAGATCCAGCTCACGATCCAGGGACAGACGATCACCAGTACCTATGGTACCAAGGAACTGTTCATCCATAATTCTGAGCAACTCCTCACGGCCGGACTTTCCAATAATCTGTTCGGGAAAGAACACGTGATCACTGCCTCCTCCCGCAAACTCATTGAGGAGCTTTCCCAGCTGAGTTTTGAGAAATACGATGCGCTGAAACAGCACCCGAAGTTTATCCCTTACCTGGAACACAAAAGCACCCTGAAGTACTATACCAAGGCCAATATTGGCAGCAGGCCCGGAAAAAGGGGACAAAAGGCCAAGCTGGAACTCTCGGATCTCCGTGCGATCTCGTTTGTGGGTTCCTGGAGTCAGCTCAAGCAAAACGTACCGGGGTACTACGGAATAGGTACGGCCCTGAAAACCCTGGTGGATAAAGGTAAACTCAGGGAGCTCAAGAAATTGTACCGGGAGGTCCCTTTCTTTGAAGCCCTGATGCTCAACAGCATGATGGCACTGTCTAAGTGTTATTTCGAACTTACTGCCTATATGAAAGAAGATCCCGAATTCGGGGAATTCTGGGAGCTCCTCCATGAGGAATACGAACTTTCCAAACGCATGCTTTTGAAGATCAGCGGGTTCAAGATCCTGATGCAGAACGAATCCGTATCCCGTGAATCCATAAAGATCCGGGAGAACATCGTTCTGCCCCTCCTGGTCATCCAACAGTACGCCCTCGCCAGGATAGGGGATGAGGACGTCGAGCACAGGGAGGTCTACGAGAAGATCGTGACCCGCTCCCTCTATGGAAATATCAATGCGAGCAGGAATTCCGCTTAGAAAGGGGAGCTCTTGCCGTACACGGCGATCAGAAGATCAATACCCTGAACAAACAGGGATATCCCAGTAGTTACATGGGACTGCTAAGCAGGTGGTAGAACACCCTGATGCCGTATTCGATCTGCCCGATCCTCAGGTTTTCGTTAGGGCTGTGCTGGTTGTTGTCGGGGTTGACCATGGGGACGATGAAGGCAGGGATCTTCAGTTCATTGACAAAGGGGGCGATGGGCACGGTGCCTCCCATGATCCTGATCTGTACCACGGGCTGATCAAATACTTTCCCGAGGGTATTTAGGATGAAATTCCCGTATGCATTGTCCAGGTCTGTCCGGAAGGCATCGGTGACCGATCCTTCCCTCAGGGTTACGATGTGCGGATAGGCCAGCCTTTCCTCCCTGGTGGGGATGGAATCGACCACGTGATATCCCTGCTGCCCGATATAGTCCCGTACCAGTTTTTTAAGCCGGTTGCCGTCTGATTCGGGCACCAGGCGGATATCTATCTCGGCTGTGGCAGTGGCAGGGACGATGGTCCTGGCATTTTCGCCTATCCAGGCTGATCCCAGCCCGCGGATGTTCAGGGAGGGGTACTGAAGGGATTCCTGGTAGAATTGCCCTACCCGGTCCGGGGTATGGATCCCCAGGTATTCATTGATCTTTCCATTGTCTTCCGGAACGCTTTTCAGGACCTTTAAGGTAGCTTCATCTATTGTGATCCCCTGATAAAATCCCGGGATGGTCACCCGACCCTGCTCATCCTTCATTCCTGCCAGCAATTGAGCCAGCTGCTGTCCGGGGTTCGGGGCATAATTGCCATAGTGCCCGCTGTGCTGTGGGAATTCCGGTCCGTAGGTGGTGATGCTCAGGGAGGTGATCCCGCGACAACCGTATACCACGGTGGGCTGGCCGGAGGCGTGCACAGGCCCGTCATTGATCAGCAGGAAATCTGCCGCTAGCAGGTCCCTGTATTGTTTCACGGCTTTCGGCAGGGGTTTGCTGCTCTTTTCTTCTTCCCCGTCCAGGATCACCTTGATGTTAAAGGGGATGGGTTTCTTTTGTTTCCTGAGCAGGTCGATGGCGTTGAGGAACATGACGATAGGGCCCTTGTCATCCGAGGTGGACCTGCCGAAGAGTCGCCAGTCGTAATCGATATCGTCCTCCAGCTGATCGAAGGACCTAGCCGAGAATCCACCGTTTTCCGGAGCTTTCAGGACTACTTTGTAAGGGTTGGGCTGGTCCCATTTGGAAGGATCCACAGACTGCCCGTCAAAATGCATGTACAGGAGGACGGTCGGTTTTTCATCCTCCACCGGAAGGGCCGCAAAGAAAAGAGGTCTGCCCTCTGTGGGAAGGACGGTGGTGTTGAATCCCCGGTCATTGAACTGGCGGGTAAGCCAGCTGATATTCCGGTTGATATCCGCGGCGTCCAGCGCATCATTGGGGATGCCCACGAACTGTACAAGTTCATCTATGGCGTGGCGGACCTGCGATTTCAGGGCCATCTCCTCCTGCGCCTGGCACAGCAACCCCAGGAAAAGGAAAGACAGGACTCCTAGCGATCTTTTCATATGTCATTGATTTGGTGACTAAATGTACATTTTTCTCCATTGCCGCGTGCAGTTTCCCCCATTTTTCAGGAAGCGGGCCTGATGGATCTGATAAATGGGGCTATGCCCGACCTCCCCTTTGCTGCCAGCACCTTGATAAAGGCAGACCCTATGATGGCCCCTTTGGCATGGGTGGTCGCCTGTTCGAAAGTCGTGGAATTGCTGATCCCGAATCCCACGATCTGGGGGTTTTTCAGCCCCATGGAGTGGATCCGTTCAAAATATGCCTTTTGTTCAGGTCCAAAACCTTCCCTGGCTCCCGTGGTACTTGCCGAACTCACCATATAGATGAATCCATCGGATCCCTCGTCTATCTTCCGGATTCGTTCCTCAGGGGTCTGGGGGGTGATCAGGAAGATATTGAGCAGGCCGTTGGCCTTAAAAATTGCTTCGTATTCCTCCTGGTACACATCTAAGGGGAGATCAGGCAATATGAGCCCGTCTATGCCCACTTCCCGGCATCTTTTACAAAAGGCCTCGACCCCGTACTGGAGTACGGGGTTGAAATATCCCATGATGATCAATGGGATATGGATCTTCTCCCGTATCCCCTGCAGTTGCCGAAACAAGAGTTCCGTATGCATGCCGTTCTTCAGGGCAGCCGTAGAACTGGCCTGTATGGTAGGTCCGTCTGCCAGGGGATCGCTAAAGGGAAGGCCGATCTCTACCATGTCTGCTCCCTCCTTTTGCAAAGCCTCCAGGATGGGGACGGTGTCTTCCAATTCCGGGTAACCTGCCGTAAAATAGATGGACAGCAACTTGTGGCCCGACTGCATTTTTTCCTGAATTCTGTTCATGACGTCTTCGAGAGAATTTACAATTTAAAATAGTCTATATAGGTCTGCAGGTCCTTGTCGCCCCTTCCCGACAGGTTGATGACGACGATATCATCGGGCCTGAATTCCCGGTGGTCAAAGATGGCAAAGGCATGGGAGGTCTCTATGGCCGGGATGATCCCTTCCAGTTGGGAGACCATAAGTCCGGCCGCCATGGCCTCGTCGTCCGTGATGGCAATAAAATCTGCCCTGCCTGATCTGTACAGGTGGGCGTGCATGGGCCCTACGCCCGGATAATCGAGTCCGGCCGAAATGGAATAAGGTTCCGTGATCTGCCCGTCCCCGGTCTGCATCAGCAAGGTCTTGCTACCATGGATGATGCCCACTTTCCCCAGGGCTGAGGTGGCGGCACTTTCCCCGGAATCCACCCCTTTCCCAGCCGCTTCCACGGCTATGATGCCTACCTGTTCATTGTCCAGGTAGTGGAAATAGGTGCCGGCTGCATTGCTCCCGCCCCCCACACAGGCCACCACATAATCCGGATCCTCCTTACCCTCTTTCTCTTTCAATTGCCATTTGATCTCCTCGGATATCACGGACTGGAAGCGGGCCACCATGTCGGGGTAGGGGTGGGGTCCTACTACGGAACCGATAATATAATGGGTATTGACAGGGTTGTTGATCCAGTCGCGTATGGCCTCATTGGTAGCATCCTTCAGGGTACGGCTTCCGGATCTCGCAGGCCGAACCTCGGCTCCCAGCATCTTCATGCGTGCCACATTGGGAGCCTGACGGGCGATATCCACCTCTCCCATATACACGATGCACTCCAGGCCCATCAGGGCGCAGACAGTGGCTGTAGCCACCCCGTGCTGTCCGGCTCCGGTCTCTGCAATGATCCGGTTCTTGCCCAGTTTCTTGGCCATCAGGATCTGTCCGATGGTGTTGTTCACCTTGTGGGCACCGGTATGGCAAAGGTCTTCCCGTTTCAGGTAGATCTTTGTATTGAATTTTTCGGAAAGCCTCTTGGCAAAATAGAGGGGCGTGGGCCTTCCTACGTAATCCCGCAGGAGTTGGCGGAACTCTTCCTGGAAACCGGGTTCTTCCATGATGCGGAGGTAGTTCTGCCTGAGTTCTTCCGTATTGGGGTAGAGCATTTCCGGGATAAATGCCCCGCCAAACTCTCCGTAATACCCCTTTTCGTCTGCCTGGTATCTGTTCATCTTCAATGCTTTATTTCTTTTATAAATGTGCTGAGTAAATGAGGGTCCTTCAGTCCTGCTTCCATTTCAAAAGCGCTGTTCACGTCTATGGCATGGCATTTCTGAGCCAGGGGTGTCCCGAGGAAATTACCGAGTTCCTCCACCTGGTCCAATCCGATTCCCCCGCTCAGGAAATAGGAGGTTCCCTGGTTGTATCCCTGCAGGAGTTTCCAGTCGAACACAAAGCCGTTTCCCCCGGGCATCGGACCCTTGCTGTCAAAGAGGAAATAATCCACCTTACCCTCGTAAGGTATGAGATTGTCAAAGGAGAAAGTTCCCCCTATGGCAATCGCCTTGATGATCTCCGTTCTGCCGGGCTTTTCGATCGCATCGAGCCCGGTTCGCAGGGAGCTGCAAAACTCAGGGGACTCCTTTCCGTGCAGTTGGATCAGATCGAGGGAGAGGTCTCTCGCCTTTTCCAGGATATCATCGATGGAGGCATCCACAAAGACCCCGACCTTCCTGATGTGTTCAGGGAGTTCAGGGAGTGAGCCGGAAAAATAACGGGGAGAAGGCTCCCAGAAAATAAATCCGAGGTAGTCAGGCGCCAGTCGGGCCACCTCCTCCATATTTTCGGGGTATTTCATGCCGCATACCTTGACCTTCATGATTCCAGTGATTTGATGAATTCCATTGCCTTTATCCCGGGCTCGTCCGAGGCCATAAAATGCTCCCCTACCAGGAAGCCCCTGTATCCGTGTTCCCTAAGGCTTTTTATAGCTTCTGTCCGGGAGATACCGCTTTCGGAGACCTTGATCACCTCCTCCGGGATCAGGGGTGCCAGCTTCTTGCTCGTCTCCAGGTTTACCTCAAAAGTCTTCAGGTTGCGGTTGTTCACACCTACCATTTGGATCCCGGGAGTGAATGTCCTGAGCAATTCCTCTTCGTCGTGTACCTCGAGCAAGACCTCCAGTCCCAGGCTGTGAGCCAGGTCGGTGAAGCTTTTTACCTGCCCGGTTTCGAGGATGGCTGCGATAAGCAGGATCACATCGGCCCCGTGTGCCTTGGCCTCCAGGATCTGGTATTCGTCTATGACGAATTCTTTTCTCAGGAGGGGAAAGCGGGTGACGGCCCTGGCCATGAGCAGGTCTTCCAGACTCCCCCCGAAGAAATGGCTGTTCGTAAGGACAGACATCCCGCAAGCCCCTGCGTTTTCATACCCTGATGCCACCTGGTCTGCCGGACTGTGCTGATTGATCTTCGGGCGGGAGGGCGATCTCCTTTTGAACTCTGCAATGATCCCGGAACTGCTTTCCCGAAGCGCATGGGAAAGCGATGCGCCCAGTCTATTAAAGAGGGCCGAAACTTCGAGTTCACCCACGGGGATCAGGGACTTTTTCAGGGCGATCTCCCGCGCCTTTTGCCGCACTATTTTCTGGAGGATATCCATGGTCAGTGTATTTCCTGGAGTTTTTTAAATGTTTTCAAACCGGCTCCGCTGAGCAGGGATTCCCTGGCGATCTCAAAGCCCTCTTTCGGGCTGAGATCCCGAACGGTGGCAATGGCGATTCCCGCATTGGCGCAGACCACATGATTCTGAGGTTCCGTACCCTTGCCCTGCAGCACATCCATAAAGATCTGTGCCGAGGCCTCAATGGAATCACCTCCGGCGATGTCGCCCTGGCTGATCCGACCGATCCCAAAATCCTCGGGCAACAACATGGATTCCGAAATGTGGGAGATGGTCTTGGTCCGCCCTGTGAGGGAGATCTCATCGTATCCGTCGAGGGCGTGGAGGATGGTGTACTTCTTGTCGGTATTCTGGTAGAGGTATCCATACATCCTGGCCAGTTCGAGGTTGAATACGCCTACGATCTGGTTTCTGGGAAATGCCGGGTTCACCATGGGCCCGAGCATGTTGAAGAAGGTCTTCACCCCCAATTCCCTTCTAATGGGTGCCACGTTCTTCATGGCAGGGTGGAAGAGGGGCGCATGCAGGATGCAGATCCCTGCGGAATCCATGCATTTCCTGAGGTAATCCTCCTCATTGCTGAAACGGATCCCCAGGAATTCCAGTACGTTGCTGCTGCCACAGGTAGAGGAAACCCCGTAATTCCCGTGCTTGGTGACGGGTATCCCGGCCCCCGCGGTCACAAAGGATGCCAGGGTGGATATATTGAAGGTGTCTTTTCCGTCACCCCCCGTACCGCACAGGTCCACAGGATCGAATTCTGCCAGGTCCACCGCAAGGCATAGTTCCAGCAAGGCATCCCTGAAGCCCTCGAGTTCTCCGATGGTCACACTGCGCATCATATACACCGTGAGGAAAGCGGCCTTCTGGGAAGGGTTGTATTCTCCCCTGGCCATCCTGATCAGGATGGATCGGGCGTCTTCCCTGCTCAGCACCTCGTGGTTGATCAGTCGGTTCAATGTTTCTTTCATGCTCTGTGTTGTATCCAGTTCTCCATAATCTTTTTACCCTCCGGGGTGAGTACGGACTCCGGGTGGAATTGTACCCCGCACACATCGTATTCAGCATGTCTCAGGGACATGAGCTGGCCATTGCCGTCAAAGGAGGTGCCAATGAGGTCTTCCGGCAGATCCGGGTCCACCACCCAGGAGTGGTACCGGCCTACCGAGATCTTTGATGGGAGACCCGAAAATATGGGATCTTCCTTTACGATATCTATTTCAGTGGCCACCCCGTGATACACCTCGGGAAGGTTGATCAACTTACCGCCGAAGACCTCCCCTATGGCCTGTTGCCCCAGGCACACCCCAAAGATACTCCGGGTAGGGGCATATACCCTGATGATCTCTTTCAGGAGGCCCGCCTCCTCGGGGATCCCCGGTCCCGGACTCAGGACGATCTTCTGAAAGGCTTCCACCTCTGCAAGGGATAATCTATCATTCCTTTTTACCGTCACATCGCATCCCAGCTCCTCCAGGTAATGAACCAGGTTATAGGTAAAACTGTCGTAGTTGTCAATCATCAATACCTTCATCGTCCTAGAGTTCTTCAGCGATTTCAAGCGCCTTGTTGAGGGCACCCAGTTTGTTGTAGGTCTCCTGTAATTCGGTTTCCGGGTCGGATGCAGCCACCAGGCCTGCCCCGGCCTGGTAGTACAGGGTGTGGTCCTTGCTGAGGAAGGTCCGGATCATGATGGCGTGGTTGAAGTTCCCATGGAAATCCATAAAACCGATCGCCCCGCCGTAGTACCCCCTGTTCGTCGGCTCATAGTCCTCGATCAGTTGCATGGCCCGGTGTTTGGGAGCCCCGCTCAGGGTCCCCGCCGGGAAGGTGTCTGCGACCACCTTTAGCGTGTCTATATCTTTCTTTTTTATCGCGCTGACCTTGGAGACCAGGTGGATCACATGGGAAAAGTACTGCACTTCCCTGTAGTTTTCCACCTGCACATGGGTCCCGTTCCTGCTGAGGTCATTCCGTGCCAGATCCACCAGCATGACGTGTTCGCTGTTCTCCTTGGCATCCTCCGAGAGTTTTTTGGCCAGCACGGCATCCTCCTCATCGTTTCCCGTTCTTTTGAAGGTCCCTGCAATGGGGTGGATCTCGGCCTTCCCGTCCTTTACGATCAACTGTGCCTCGGGAGAACTGCCGAAGATCTTGAAGTCGCCGTAATCGAAATAGAAGAGGTAGGGGGAGGGGTTGATGGAACGCAGGGCCCGGTAGACGTTGAAATCATCACCTTTGAACCGCTGGGAGAACCTGCGGGAAAGGACCAGTTGAAAGACGTCCCCTCGGTGGCAGTGCTCCTTGGCCTTGCCGACGAATTCCTTATAGGCCTCATCTTCGAGATTGGTCTCCCTCCCGCCTGCTTTGGCAAAGGTGTAGGAGGCAAAATTACGGGCGTTCAGCAGTTGTTCGATCCTTTCGATATTGTTCTCCCGCTCATAGCAATGGGCAAAGATATAGGCCTCATTCTTAAAGTGGTTGATGGCGATGATGTTCTGATAGACAGCGTAATAGGCATCCGGGATAGGGATGAACCCATTCTTCCTGTGGATCTCCACATCCTCGAAATACCGGACTGCGTCATAGGCAAGGTACCCGAATAGCCCGTTGTTGATGAATTTGAAATCCTGTTCGGAAACTTCGAAACGGGAGGCGAAATCGTGTATCGCCCTTGCCACATCAGTGGTTGCCCCGATCTGTGTCTCCTGTATTTTTCCGTCGGGGAAATGTTCCGTGATGCGCTCTTCTGCCACCGTGATGGAAGCTATGGGATTGCAGCAGATATAGGAAAACGTATTGTCGTTGGCCCTGTAATCGCTGCTCTCCAGCAGGATACTGTTGGGGAAAGTATCTCGGATCTTCAGGTAGACACTCACCGGGGTGATCGTATCGGCGAGGATCTTCTTGTAGTGTGTCTGGAGTTTATAAGGCATTTGTATCAATCATTAAAAATGTTCTTCAGGACTCTAGGAAAGCAAAAAGGCTTGTCGTGACAGACAAGCCTTTTCGTACAGTAGTACTTCAATGTGCTTCGCTCACGACTTCCGACGTAAGTTGAGCCACCACCAGGTATGTACTGTATTTCTTTTCATGGCTTCAAATATAGAAAGGATTCCGATATATTCAAAGCAGGGGGAACATTCTTGTTTAAAATGTGACCCTGGGCTTAAATCCCTTAATATTTTAAGGGCATTCGCTCAGACCTGTAAAGGATATCCGTCTGCCCCCAGGAAGGGGTTTTGTTCCCGTTCACGCTCTTCATATACACCGTAGCCTCAAAGACCTCTTTCCCGCTCACCCGGTCCACTTCCACGATCTTGCCGGCCAGCCTGCCATCTTGCTTGGTGTAGCCCGATGTTACCAGGATCGTATTTGTCTGTGGGAGGTAGTCCACATCGCTGACAATGGTCGAGAAGAAGGAGGTGCCCCTTTCCTTGCCGTATTGCCAGAGCTGTTCCACCGTCTTGTTTTCCTCATCGATCCTGTATTCTACGGCCCGGGAATACTGGATTTGTGGGTCGTAATTGCGGTAGGTGCCGTTGTCGAAAACGAGCAGCGTGCCATCCGGCATCAGTTTGGGAGCGTGGGGACCCCAGGTAAAGTCAAATTCATCAGCGCTTTGGGTGCCCATCTGAACCGCCTCTGAAAAAGGAGTTCCGGTACTGTCGACCGCCGTGAGCAGGAAGGGCGCGGTCTCGAAGCCTTCCTTGTTCCTACCCGAGACCCCCCAGTTTTTCTTCGGGGCCAGGATCCATTGCAGTTCATTGTTCCAGGAGATCTTGAAGAGGCCCTGGTTCTTTCCGGAAACGATGATGGAATTGTCACGTTCATCAAAGGCCAGGCCGTTCATGTGCAACCAGTCCCCCGGCCTGAAAAAGTTCAGGTCCTTCCGGCTGACGTCCATTACCCTGGCGACGTCCCATTCCCTTGCGATCCTGGACTGTTTCCTGTCGAAGAGGATGATGAAATCGCTGTCGGATTCCACGAAATTCCCTTCGAGCTTTATAAATTGGTTCCGCTTGCCCACGCAGATCAGCAGATTCCCGTCCGGGAGTTCCACCACGTCGTGGTGCATCCCGTAATTGTTGTCGATGGAGATCTCATTGATGATCTTGCCCAGCATGTCGAATTCGTAGATGACGTGTCTGCTGACCATCAACAGGTGTCCATCGCTGAGGCGCTGGAAGGGACTCACCATTTTCCCGGCAAAGCTGAGGTCGAGGTACCACCTGATATTCCCTTCGTCATCAAAGATAAGGGGGGTTGAACGGAAGGTCCCCCGGTTGGCCAGGTGGAGGTCGCACCCGTGCATTCCCTCTGCCATCCTGCTTCGGTCCAGGGTATTGACCACGACATGCGGAAAGATCGAGGGGAGCTTACCGGTCCGGATCTCCAGGGTATCCCTGACCTCTCCCCCGGCATGGGTCAGCGTAACTGCCACGAGATTTTCCCGATCCGGGTAAAGACCGACCACCGGGATCTCCAGTTCCTTGCCCTCTTCCTCGAAATGTTGTTCAACGGGAATGCTCCCGAGTACCTTTACCGAGGCCTTTACCGGTTGTTCTGCCTCGATGTGCAGGAGGGCGGTCAGGGGGGCGATCTCATTGGGGTTGAGGGAAGGTTCTATGGAATAATCAAAACCTGAGCTGCAACTGTTCAGGAGCATGAAATATAAGGCGATCATAATAGTCGACAGGATGCTTCGGAATTGGGTCATTTTGAGAATTTTGCTCAAAAATAGAATTTTAGGTCCAAATACGCGGCAAGGCGTCCGGAAACAAAAAATCCTGTACAAAACTGTACAGGATTTTCTGTTCAATGTGTCTTCTGTTAAAACTCCAGATCTACAACAAGGTCAAATTCGTCATAGATGGTCTTGTCTCCCAGGTTCTCAAAGAAGCTTCCAGAACCGTAACGTACGTTGTACTCAGCCCTGTCGATCTTCGCAGTGGCAGTGGCCTTGTTGCCATAGA
Organism: Muriicola sp.; assembly: GCA_041628355.1. Lineage (GTDB taxonomy): Bacteria > Bacteroidota > Bacteroidia > Flavobacteriales > Flavobacteriaceae > Muriicola. The sequence continues at coordinate 32,199 of JBFKPJ010000009.1, forward strand.
TAGAAACGTCGAAGGTGATCGGCTTGGTAATGCCTTTGATGGTCAGGTCTCCGGTTACTTCGTAAGAATTCTTTCCGGTAGATTTCACCTCAGTGAAAACCAGCGTAGAAGTTGGGTGATTGGCCACACCGAAGAAATCGTCAGATTTCAGGTGACCTTCCAGCTTGGCTTTGTAATCGCCTTCGAGATCGGTGGAGATCAGGCTGGTCATGTCAACGGTGAAATTTCCACCTACCAGCGTATTTCCGTCGAACTTCAGGTTGCCCTCTGTGAGGTCTACCAGTCCTGTATGAGAACCTGTTACTTTGTAGGCCTTCCACATAACGGAGCTGGCATCGGTTTTAACTGCTTTGGTTACTACTTCTGTGGGCTCTGTAGCTGCAGAAGCGAAACTTCCGAAAACTACTGCCATGGTGATACTGAGAATTGTTTTTTTCATGTTTTAAATTTTAGGATTAGATACTTGTTAATAGACTTATATATGAGTGAATAAACTTTCCTTGGGCCTTCGGACTTTCTTGAAATGCTGGGTCTCATCCTCTTTGGAACGGTATCCCAGGGCAACTACCACAGAAGTGGTCAGATCCTTTTCGCCCAGTTTCAGGATGCGGTCATAGGCTTCTGCTTCAAACCCTTCCATGGGGCAGGAATCGATCTCCATCACCCCGGCGGCGGAGAGCAGGTTGCCCACGGCGAGGTAGGTCTGCTTTGCTGCCCAGGTTTCCTTGACTTCCTCGGGAAGGGGAACCAGTTTGGATTTCATGAAATCTCCATAGGCTTTGAGTCCTTCCTGAGGAATCTCGCGGACATGGCTCACTTCGTTCAGGTAACTGTCGATCAGTTCCGGTCCAAAGGTCTTTTTATTGGCAAAGACAAAAAGATGGGAAGCCTCAGTGATCTGTGACTGCCCCCAGGACGCTTCCTTCAGTTGGGATCTGATCTCGGGATCGGAGACCACAAATACATGGTAGGGCTGCAGGCCAAAGGAAGAGGCACTGAGTCGGGTAGCCTCTACCAGGAGGTTCAGGTCCCTTTCGGAAATGGTCTTATCGGCGTCAAATTTTTTAGTGGCATATCGCCAGTTCAAACTGTCTAAATACGATTTCATAGTAATTTTTAAAATTTATCTAATAGGGTATTCAATTCCTTGAGTTCAGCTTCGCTGAGGTCGGATACGAGTTCAGCTTCCGTGTTGTGCATCACCT
>JBFKPJ010000010.1:0-31225 GCA_041628355.1 Muriicola sp.
GAAAACACCCTGGGTAACAGGAGCAAAGCGATAGAACATCTCACGCTCTCCTACAAAACGGCAAAGGAAAAGGATCAGCAACTGGAAACCCTGAATGCCCTCATAGGATTGGGTACAGTATATCAAAAGACGGATTTTTCAAGGGCCATCAGGTTGTACGAAGAGGCGGAGAGCATGGCTAAGGAGCTGGCGTCCGACAAGGGACTGAGAGACGTGTATAACGGGTTGTCTGCAACCTATTCGGCCTTTGGCAATTATCAGAAAGCGTACGATTATCAATCCCGCTACCTGGCCCAAAAGGATATTCTTTACAACCAGGAGACCGATGACAAGATCCGTGGGTTGCAATTCGATTTTGAGAACCAGCAGAACCAGGACAAGATAGACCTGTTAAACAAGGAAAAGGAGATCGCCGAACTCCAGGCCAAACGACAGAAATACGTCATCTATGGGACCATTATCTCCCTGATCCTCGTCTTCGTCATGGCGGTTGGTGCTTACAGCCGCTACAAGTATGTGAAACGGACCAACAAGATCATCGCTGACGAAAGGGACCGCTCTGATAAATTACTGCTCAACATCCTCCCTGAAGAGACCGCTCAGGAACTCAAGCAAAACGGAAAGGTAGCCGCCAAGCGCTTCGAATCTGTAACCATTCTCTTCTCAGACTTCCAGGGATTTACCTCCTATGCCCAGAACCTATCCCCGGAGATCCTGGTGAAAAGCGTGGATTATTATTTCTCGCGGTTCGATGAGATCATGGACAAGTACGACCTGGAGAAGATCAAGACCGTGGGAGACGCCTACATGTGTGCCGGCGGACTTCCCTTCCCCACCACAGACCACCCTTTTAAGATGGTGGAAGCGGCCTTTGAAATGGCAGCGGTGATGGAAGAAATCAAAAGACACCCCAAAGAGGATATCGTTCCCTTCGACGTGAGGATAGGGATCAATTCAGGGCCTGTGGTCGCCGGAGTGGTAGGGCTTAACAAATTTGCCTATGACATCTGGGGGGATGCCGTCAACGTGGCTTCCCGCATGGAATCCCTCTCGGAACCCGGAAGGATCAATATTTCAGAAAATACCTACCAGCGGATCAAAGAGGTGTATGAGTGCGAATCCAGGGGCAAGGTGATGGTGAAGAACAAGGGCGAAATGGAGATGTATTATGTCATCAGAAGGAAAATAATTCGCCATGCCAAATCCAAAGAAGAAGTAAATGCCTAAATTGTGGTCCACAAGCAAGGATAGAGCATGAGTAGACAGGATCCTAACAATTACTGGGAACAGCTTGAGCGCCTGGAAAAACTGATCAGGGCCTCCGAATTCAAAGCTGGGGTCATTTTCTCTTTCCACAGCCTTATCCTCGGGCTCTTTGCAGACCGGCTGGACGCTTTTCAACATTCTTTTGAAACCAATATGTGGTTTACGGTCTTTGCCTGTCTCTGGCTGCTCTGTGTCCTGATTTCCACCTTTTTCTGCTTTAAATGCTTTATGCCCCAGATGGAGATGAAATACGACGACAACGTCTTCTTTTTTCTGGATGCAGTAAGGGCTTACGGGAGCACCGAGGAATACACAAAAAAACTACTTGAGATCTGCGGAAGTGAGGAAGAGCTTTACACCCAGCTGGCCGAACAAATCCATGCAGAAAGCAAGATCATAGCCGATAAATTTGACAGCGTACACAAAGCCCTGAGATTTTTTGCCCTGAGTTTTGTGTTCGCCATGTTGGGCCTTATTTTCTGGCTCGTGCAGGTCATCAGTTAATGCGCCATCGTCATGACGGGATATTTGAAGTTGCGGAAGAAGGTTCTCGAGCTGCTTCGGGAAGAACTCTCACCAGACCTTTGTTACCACGGCCTGTCACACACCCTTGATGTCCTGAAGGTTTGCAATGACTATATCAGGCGTATGCATATTTCCAAAGAGGACGCCCTGCTGCTCCGCACCGGCGCTTTATGCCATGACCTCGGTTTTACCGTCTCATATAAGCTCCACGAGGATCACGGGATCGCCCTGTCCCTGAATTACATGAGGGAATTCGGGTATAGCCCTTCTCAACGGAAGGTGGTGGTAGGACTCATCCGCGCCACAGAGGTACCTCAGAGCCCCACAAACCTCCTCGAAAGCATTCTTTGCGATGCCGACCTGGACTATCTGGGACGCGATGATTACGACCAGATAAGCAGTAAGTTACTCAGGGAATTAAAGCATTTCGGGGTAGAGCTCACAGAAGAAGAGTGGCGTGAAAAGCAGGTCACGTTCCTGGAAAATCACCGCTACCATACTCCCTTCGCGATCAAACACCGGGAACCTGTGAAACAAAAGCACCTGCAGAAAATTCGAGGTAGGTCATGAGCTAACCATCGGGAAGAGCGGTTCTCATTTTGCTCAGCGAATAATTCATAAAAAGGCTGAATGCAACCGAATCCCGAATATCACAAGTGTATTTCAGGAAGTCATAGTACAGGATCGTTTTCTTTTGGGCATCAAACACATAGACGTGAAGGTAATTACTAAATTCATCCTTCTTGCGGATAAATGTCCTGAGATTCATAAAAAGTTGTTTCCTGTATGGGGAGGGCACCAGTAAATTCTCTATTGCAGTTGGGCTCGATCTGTTCGGGATGTAGGTCGGATAAAGCCTTTTCGTAGCCTCGAAATAGTCCAGGTAGGACATTTTCCGGAATTTATGATCTGATACTTTTGACACCTCCGGCAATACATCTCTTACAATATACTGGCTCAGGTTGGATGTAAATCGCCGGATCTCCTCTTTTTCAAGTGAATCTGCAGGGAAAATAATATGATGATAGGTGGTGGAATACCCAATATCTTCCAAGTCCTTGAGCTTATTGATCTCATAGTCGGCAGGAGGGTCTGAAATAAGTATGTCCTGCCCACAGGAACGGTAAGGGGGGAAAACTTCCCTGGGGCGACTAATTTTCGAACTGTAAGAAATACAGGATAAAAAAGGTATTAAACACAGCAATACCCAAAGGATATTACGCCTTCCTTTCAAGGGGAGCTAAATATTTTTTATCCATATAGAAGGTCCCGTAGGGCAGGAGGGACGCCAGGAAGAATTTGAGGTATCTCTTCATCCCCCATCCCTGCTTCCTGCAGAAGACGTACGCCAGCACGATGAAGGCGATAAAGAGTCCGCCGTGTACGTATCCGATATAGATATTGGGTTCCCGTATGTTTGCCCAGTATTTGAGGGGCATGCTAAAGCCGAACAAAAGAAGGTATGATATGCCCTCGACAATAGCCAGGGCGCGCATGAGTGTCAACATATACAGACGTAGATTACAAGTGGATTACTTCCCCGTAGGCATCAGCCACCGCTTCCATCACAGCCTCACTCATGGTGGGGTGGGGGTGGACGGCTTTGAGGATCTCATGCCCTGTGGTTTCCAGTTTCCTGCCCAGGACCGCTTCCGCGATCATATCGGTCACACCGGCCCCGATCATATGGCAGCCCAGCCACTCTCCGTATTTCGCATCGAAGATGACCTTCACAAAGCCCTCGGAATTTCCAGAGGCCTGTGCCTTACCACTGGCGGAGAAGGGAAACTTACCCACCTTGATATCGAATCCTTTTTCCCTGGCCTGTTTCTCGGTAAATCCCACGGAGGCCACTTCCGGCATACAATAGGTACAGCCGGGAATGTTGTTGTAATCAATGGGTTCCACGTGCATGCCTTTGATCTTTTCCACACAAAGGATCCCCTCTGCTGAGGCTACGTGGGCCAGGGCCGGACCAGGGGTCACGTCACCAATGGCGTAATAGCCGGGGATGTTGGTCTGGTAGTAGTCGTTCACCAGGATCTTGTCCCGGTCTGTGGCGATGCCCACCTCTTCCAGGCCTATGTTTTCTATATTGGTCTTGATGCCTACCGCTGAAAGGACCACATCGGCCTCGATCACCTCTTCTCCTTTCGGAGTCTTGACGGTCACCTTCACTCCGTTTCCGGAGGTATCGGCCTTGGTAACTTCAGAAGAGGTCATGATCTTGACCCCGGATTTTTTAAAGCTTCGTTCCAGTTGCTTGGATACTTCTTCATCTTCCACGGGAACGATGTTCGGGAGGAATTCTACCACGGTCACATCCGTACCCATGGCGTTGTAGAAATAGGCGAATTCTATCCCGATCGCACCACTACCCACTACAACCAGCTTCTCAGGCTGTTTTTCCAGGGTCATAGCCTTGCGGTACCCAATGATCTTTTTACCATCCTGAGGCAGGCTGGGCAGTTCCCTGCTCCTGGCCCCGGTGGCTATGATGATGTGGCTGGCGCTGTATTCCGTCTCTTTTCCGTCTTCCCCTTTAACGGATACTTTTTTACCGGGCTTTACTTTCCCGTATCCGCTGATCACCTCGATCTTGTTCTTTTTCATCAGGAATTGCACTCCTTTGCTCATCCCCTGGGCCACGTTGCGGCTGCGCTTCACCACTGCGTCGAAATCCTTGTCGGCCCCGGAGACCTTGAGCCCGTAGTCTCCTGCATGCTGGAGGTATTCAAAGACCTGGGCAGATTTTAACAGGGCCTTGGTCGGGATACATCCCCAGTTCAGGCAGACGCCTCCCAGGCTCTCTTTCTCAACAATGGCGGTTTTAAAACCCAGCTGGGAAGCCCTGATGGCAGTTACATATCCGCCGGGCCCGCTGCCCAGTACAATTACATCGAAGGTGCTCATCTGTTTTGTCTTTTTGATCTGTTTACGTGCGGTCGCAAAGGTACAAAACCAATCCGAAACCTGTCCAAGAAACCGAGGGGTTTGAAGACGGAAATAAACGCGGGAGGGACACCCATGGTGGGATTTGTCCTAAGGATCTGAAAGAGAGTTTGATGCGCTTAGTCCTCCGGGACAAATTCCAGTGCAGCCCCGTTGATGCAGTGGCGTTTCCCGGTGGTACTGGAAGGCCCGTCATTGAATACGTGGCCCAGGTGGCCGCCACAGACCGCGCAGTGTTCCTCTGTCCGGGGATATCCGATCTTGTAATCTACATCATAGGCCACATTCCCTTCGATCTCCCGGTCGAAGCTGGGCCATCCGGTACCTGAATCGAACTTGTGCTCACTGCGGAAAAGGGGGGTGCCACACCCGGCACATACATAGGTTCCTGGGGCTTTGATATCCAAAAGGTCACTGCTCCAGGCATTTTCTGTTCCCGCCTTCCTGAGGACGAAGAACTGCATGTCTGTGAGCTCTGCCTTCCACTCGGCTTCCGATTTGTTCACGGCGAAGGTTTCCCTGGCTTCCGTGGTCTCAGCCGCCTTCCCGGCTTCTTTTTCCTGTGAGACTCCTTTACAACTCAGGGCGAGGATACAAAACCCGATGAGGTATATCTTTTTCATAGCAACATTTTTGAATTGGTCGTATTCCTTTTTTTTCCTTTCAAAAATAAGGAATAAAAAAGCCCCTGAAAAGTTTCCAGGGGCTGCTTATGGTTATCTCGGGTCTCAATCCAAAATGATGCGGTGGATGTCTCCCTCTTCTACTTTTAATGCAGACATGACGGATTCGATGTTGGATACATCCAGCCTCGAGGTCTGCCCGTATTCCGCGGGAACAATGGCTATCCTGAATATCTGGTTATCCGTATCCCCTGGCTGCAGGGTGCTCAGGTCAAAATCGGACTCCAGGAATACGCTTACATCAAAGAAGGTATGGTCGTAATTGTACTGCAGCAGCCCCTGGTTCAGAATGCGGGTCTGTGGCAACAGCCTCCAGATGTCTACCGGCTCTCCATTGCCGTCCTCAGTCTGGTCCCACAGGATATAGACCAGGACCAGGTCTGATTCAAATACCTCCACGGTATTGGGAAACTCGTAAAAAAGCGTATAGTCGTTTGCCGCGCTGAACGTGCCTTCGATCTCCAGGACAGTTCCGAGGATATTCACCCCGTCCAGTCCGTCCAGTCCATCCCTTCCGTCAAACCCGGGAGGTCCGGGAGGTCCGGCAGGGCCTTCGCAGGAGGTTGTCAGTGCCAGGGCGATTGCGCTAAAAATAAGTCCGATTCTTTTCATGATTTCTTCTGTTTTTAAGATCCGTCTTTGAAAAAACGGAGCGGTTTCTACTTTATTTTACAGTCTGATTTATCAAATGTCCGTTAACCTGTTCAAAAAGCGTTCCAAAAAATATCAAAACGTGGGATCACAGGTTGGAAAAGTCCTCTAATTTTACCGGGCCAAGCCAATTCTATTCCATAATATTTTCTATTTTTAGCCAAAACCAAAGAAACCAGCAATGCCGATGAAACAAGAGCGGGTGGTGATCGAAAACGTGAATCCACAACTCCAGTGTGGTACCTATTTTATCAAAAGGGTCGTAGGAGAGACCGTGGTCGTACATGCCGACGTACTGGGCGATGGACACGATGTGATCCAGGCCGAGGTAGCCTGCAAGCACGAAGATGATAAATCCTTTACTTATGTCCGGATGGAACATCTCGGCAATGACGTCTACCAGGCCCAATTTAAGGTCGAGAAGCAGGGATTTTATGAATACAGGGTCGATGGCTGGGTAGACAACCCCCTGAACTGGCAGCATGGGATCGAAGCCAAGCTGAAGGACGGGCAGACGGTGACCAGTGAATTGCTGGACGGTGTACAGTACCTGGATGTCCTCCTTAAGAAACTCAAGGGTAAGGACAGGGAATACGTCGCAGAGCTCGCCAGGGCGTTTGAGGACAGGGATTCCTACAAACTCGCCATAAAGGAAGCGGTCTCGGACAGGCTGCACAGGCTTTTTGTTCGTTATCCCCTGAAAAACCTGGTCAATTCCAGCCGGGTCCTTCAGGTCTATGTAGACCGCCCCAAGGCCAATTTCAGCACCTGGTACGAGTTCTTTCCCCGGTCCACGGCTTCGGAACCCGGAAAACACGGCACCTTCAAGGACGCTGAACGCATCTTGCCGAAGATCTCAACCATGGGATTCGATACGGTCTACCTGCCACCCATCCATCCTATCGGGGAGGTAAACAGGAAAGGTAAGAACAATACCACCGTGGCCAAGGAAGGAGACAGCGGCGTGCCCTGGGGAATAGGTTCGCGTCACGGAGGCCATAAGTCCATCCACCCCGAATTGGGTACGGAGGAGGATTTCAGGTCTTTTATCGGGAAGGCTGATGAGTATGGGATGGAAGTGGCCATGGACCTGGCATTCCAGGCGGCACCGGATCACCCCTATATCACCTCCAACCCGGAATGGTTCAGGAAAAGGCCGGACGGGACCATGCAGTATGCGGAGAACCCCCCGAAAAAGTACCAGGACATCGTTAATTTCTATTTTGAATCCAAGGAGTATCAGAGCCTTTGGAAAGAACTCCTGGATGTCACCCTGCACTGGATCAGCTTCGGGATAAAGATCTTCCGGGTAGACAACCCACACACCAAACCCTATTATTTCTGGAACTGGCTGATCTCGGAAGTAAAAAAGGAACACCCGGACGTGTTATTCCTGGCCGAGGCCTTCTCCAGGCCCAAGGTCATGCAGCAACTGGCGAAACAGGGCTTTTCCCAGTCCTATACCTATTATACCTGGAGGGTTCACAAGCACGAACTCATGGAATATATGGTAGAGCTCACCCAATCGGAGATGAAAGAGTACTACCGCCCTAATTTCTGGCCGAACACCCCGGATATCAACCCCTATCACCTGCAGGGCGCCAATGAGAGTATGCACCTGATCCGTTATGCGATGGCTGCAACCCTGTGCGGAAACATTGGGATCTACGGTCCGGTGTATGAATACATGGTCACGGAATCCATGCCCGGCAAGGAAGAATACATGCATTCGGAAAAGTATGAGGTACGCCTCTGGGACTGGTCCATCGAAAACAAGATCACCTACCTGATCCGGAAGATCAACCAGATCCGAAAAGACCATCCGGCACTGCAGCAGACGAACAATATCCGGTTCTGTACCATCGAGAACGACAACCTCCTGGCATTTTACAAATGGGATGAGGAGAAAAAAGACGAATTGCTGGTAGTGATCAACCTGGATTCCTATTATCCCCAGCGTGGGATGGTACAATTGCCATTGTGGGAACTGGGCGTCGAAGCCGGAAAACCCATACAGATGAGGGACCTGGTCACGGACAATAGCTATATTTGGTACAATGAATGGAACTTCGTGGAACTGCCGGCGAGCCTTCCCTTCCATATATTTCAGATTAAAAAATAGTCATGGCCGATAAAAAACAGGAAACAGCACTCCAGAAACCCTATGTCTTTGACGTGGAGTGGGAATCCCTGATGGATGACAAGAAGTTCATCTCGGCCTTTCTTTCTGAGATCCTCGAGGCCTATGTCGTAAAACAGCGCTGGTACGGGGGGAAGAGCAGTAAATTGAAATATATTGAACTGCAGGAATACTTCAGGATCCAGCAAAAAGGGGAGGTGTATTATGGCCTGCTTCTGGAGGTCAATTTTGAAGAGGCCTTCTACCAGCATTATTTCCTGCCCATCGCCTTTGTTTCCGATGAATCCTTTGCGGAAAAGGACCGCATCCTTCCGCTGAGCATCAAAGGACAGGAAGGGTATATCATAGACGCCCTCAACCTGGAGGCTTTCCGAAAATTGGTCTACGAAAGGATCATCACTGCAGAACCCAACGACACCACCCGGGTTCAGTATCATCACAGCATCAATTTTCAGGGAGATCCCTATACCTCTTCCAAATTCATGGGGATGGAACAGAGCAATACCTCCATCATCATCAATGGGAAGTCGGTCATCAAGTTCTTCCGTCGCATCTATGCCGACAAGAACCCGGATTACGAGATGAGTCGGTTCCTCTCCGAGCGAAAGGGATACAAGAATACCCCGGAATACCAGGGAAGCCTGAGTATCATCGATTCAGACAATGTTGGGGTGACCATCGCCCTGATGCAGGAGCTGGTGCCAAACCAGGGAGACGCCTGGGACTATATGTTAAAAGAACTCCACAAAGTGTTCGGCAACCTGGAGAGCAAGCATATCAACGTAAATCACCTGCCCACTGTACCCCTGTTCGAACGCCTGAGGATCAACGATGTGCCTCCCCAGATCATTGACTGGGCCGGACTCAACGTCTTTCTCAAGCTGCAGATGCTGGCCAGGAGGACCGCAGAGATGCACATCGCCCTGGGATCGGAATTCGAGGACACGGCCTTTACCCCCACCCATTTTACGGGCGATTATGAAGTATGGCTGAAGAACCGCATGCTGTACCAGTTCCAGAACAGGCTCAATACCGTGGAGAACAACCTGCACCGGCTCAAGGACCTCTCCCTGGAACTCGCCAAGGAATTCCTGGAACGCAAGAACGAGATCAGGAAGCGCTTTGTGAATTTCGACTGGACCAAACTAAAGGGTGAACGGATCAGGGTGCACGGAGACTATCACCTGGGACAGGTACTGGTGAAAGAAGACGATTTTTACCTCCTCGATTTCGAGGGGGAGCCCGAGAGTACCATCCGTGACCGAAAGGTGAAACAACCGCCTCTGAAGGACGTGGCCGGAATGTTCCGTTCTTTTCATTACGCGGTATACGCCACGATCTTCAACAATGAGGAATCATACCCGTATTCCCGGGAAGAGCTCTTCAAAGCAGGCGAAATTCTGTACAACTATTTCGTCGGGGTCTTTCTGGAAACCTATGTGGATCTTATCCAGCAACAAAATTTAAACATCGGATACAGCCAGGAGCGCATCTTTATCCTGAAATACTGCATGCTGGAAAAGGCCGTGTACGAGTTGGGGTATGAAATGAACTCCAGACCCCTGTGGGCGGTCATACCCCTGCAGGGAATCATGAGTATTATAAATGAATCTAAATAATTGAAGACAAATGGGAAACGTTATACCCCACAGCCTGTTTACGGATTTTGACATCAATCTCTTTAAGGCAGGAAAGCATTTCAAACTCTACGAAAAATTAGGTTCCCATCCCGTAGAAGTGAATGGAGAAAAAGGGACCTATTTTGCGGTCTGGGCTCCATCTGCCAAGGCGGTCTCCGTGGTGGGCGACTTCAATTTCTGGATCGAAGGAGATCACAAATTAAACGTGCGCTGGGATGCCAGTGGGATCTGGGAAGGGTTTATCCCCGGGGTCATGGCGGGAACCCGTTACAAATACAAGATACATTCCCACAACCACGATATCAAGACCGAGAAGGCCGACCCATTCGCCCGATATTCAGAACACCCCCCCAAAACAGCTTCCATTGTATGGGATAAGACCTATAAATGGAAGGATACCAAATGGATGGGAGCGCGCAAGTCGAAGAACAGCCTGGACAGTCCTTACTCCGTCTATGAGGTCCACCTGGGCTCATGGAGAAGGAACGATAAGAACGAGTTCCTGAGCTATGAGGAGCTGTCAAAAGAACTGGTAGCCTATGTGAAGGAGATGAATTTCACCCATGTGGAGTTCATGCCGGTCATGGAATACCCTTACGATCCTTCCTGGGGTTACCAGCTTACCGGGTATTTTGCCCCCACATCCCGCTTCGGGGAACCCGAAGGGCTCAAAAAACTGATTGACACCCTACACCAGAACGGTATCGGAGTGATCCTGGACTGGGTGCCTTCCCATTTTCCGGAAGATGCACACGGACTCGGGTTTTTCGACGGGTCACACCTGTATGAGAACCCCGACAGACGAAAAGGATATCACCCTGACTGGAAATCGCTGATCTTCAATTACGGAAGGAACGAGGTCCGTGCCTTTTTGATCAGTAACGCCCTGTTCTGGCTGGACCAGTACCACGTAGACGGGTTGAGGGTTGATGCGGTCGCCTCCATGCTCTACCTCGATTATTCGAGGGAAGCCGGGGAATGGGAACCCAATATTTACGGGAACAATGAGAATCTCGAGGCCATATCCTTTATCCGGGAACTGAACGAGGAGGTCTACAAGAATTTCGACGGGGTGCAGACCATAGCAGAAGAATCTACTTCCTTTTCCATGGTATCGAGGCCTGTGAGTATAGGAGGACTCGGATTTGGGATGAAATGGATGATGGGGTGGATGCACGATACGCTTGAGTATTTCAAAAAAGAACCCATCTACAGGCGTCATCATCAGAACGACCTCACCTTCAGCATGACCTATGCGTTCACTGAGAATTTTATGCTGCCTTTTTCCCATGATGAGGTGGTCTACGGAAAACAGTCCCTCCTCTACAAAATGCCCGGGGATGAATGGCAGCGCTTTGCCAACCTGAGGCTTCTCTACGGCTATATGTTCACCCATCCCGGAACAAACCTGCTCTTCATGGGGGCTGAATTTGGCCAGTCTTCCGAATGGAATTTCCAGAACAGCCTGGACTGGCATCTGTTGCAATACGACCTTCACAAGGGGATACAGGAACTCATCAAGGACCTCAACGCCTTTTACCAGAAACATCCGGCCCTGTATGAAAAACAGTTCAGTTCTGAGGGCTTCCAGTGGATCGACTACGGAGACCACCAGAATTCCGTACTCACCTATCTCAGAAAGGGCCATAAGGAGGAGGATGACCTTCTCATCGCCTGTAATTTTACCCCGGTACCCAGGGATAATTACCGGGTGGGCGTGCCGAGAGGCGGGCAGTACAAGGAGGTCTTCAACACGGATGCTGCAAAGTACGGGGGCAGCGGATCCAAGAACACCATCAGGAAAGTGGCCAAAAAACCCTGGCACGGCCACAAGCAGTCCATCGAGATCGACATACCTCCTCTCGGGCTGGTCATTTTCCACTGATCCCGGGATACTATATCGTTATAGTTTATAAATGATGGCCGGATCGTTTCCATTATTAAGGGTAATGTCTTTCTTTTGTTCGATTGTTAAGATAGCAACCTATGATCACTAATACGGAATTAGAATATAAGGGGAATCTATACCCTGATAATATAGTTGACTTCAAACAAGATTCTGATAAATTCTACTTCACCACCGAAAACGGTGTAATCCTCGAAATAACCCTCATACGAAACAGTACCATCCGATTCCGGTATGCTACGAACCACGTGTTTCAACCCGATTTTTCGTATGCTATTAGTCCCACTGCCCCCAGGGGGTACAGTCACTTCGAACCCGAAGAGACAGAAACCGAATACCTGATCCGTACCTCAAAGGTCCGGATATTGGTGGATAAGAAATCCCTACGCGTCCAGATCTCCGATCTGGAAGGGAATATCATCAATGAAGATGAACTGGGCTTTCATTACGAGGAGAATTACACCTATGGTGGAAATACGGTGAAGATGAGCAAGATCACCCAGTCCGGAGAAAGTTTCTACGGGATGGGGGACAAGGCCACCCACTTCAACCTCAAAGGGAAAAGAGTGCACAACTGGGTCACGGACCAGTACGCCTTTGGGAAGGACCAGGACCCCCTGTACAAGGCGGTGCCTTTTTACATCGGCCTGCACAACGATATTGCCTACGGGATCTTTTTTGACAATACCTTTAAAACCCATTTTGATTTTGCCCATGAGAGGCGAAATGTGACGAGTTTCTGGGCTGAGGGAGGGGAAATGAACTATTATTTCTTCTACGGACCGGCCATGTCCAGGGTGGTGAGATCCTATACGGATCTGACCGGAACCCCGGAATTGCCACCACTTTGGGCCCTCGGCTACCACCAGTCTAAATGGAGTTACTTCCCCGAAAGCCGCGTAAAACAGATCGCCAGCAAATTCAGGAAGCTGAAGATCCCCTGTGATGCCATCTATCTCGACATCGATTATATGGATGGTTTCAGGTGTTTTACCTGGGACAAGACCAAATTTCCGGATCCCAAGCAGATGATCAAGGACCTGCAGAAGGACGGGTTCAAGACGGTGGTAATGATCGACCCGGGAATCAAGATAGACAGGGACTACTGGGTGTACCAGGAAGCCGTGAAGAACGATTATTTCTGCAAGAGGGGAGACGGACCCCTGATGAGTGGAAAGGTTTGGCCGGGACAGTGTAATTTTCCGGATTTCACCAACCCCAAGGTAAGGGAATGGTGGGCAGGGCTCTACAAGGAACTCATGTCTGAGGTAGGGGCCCATGCCGTTTGGAATGATATGAACGAACCCGCGGTCATGGAGGTTCCAACCAAGACCGCCCCCCTGGATACGCGCCATGATTTTGACGGACATCCCTGCAGTCACAGGAAGGCTCACAATGTATACGGGATGCAGATGGTCAGGGCTACCTATGAAGGGGTGAAAAAATACGTGTATCCCAAAAGGCCCTTTGTCATCACAAGGGCCGCCTATTCGGGAACCCAGCGTTTCTCCTCTACCTGGACGGGCGACAATGTGGCCACCTGGGAACACCTTTGGATCGCGAACGTACAGATACAGCGGATGTGCATGAGCGGCATGTCTTTCGTTGGAACGGATATAGGAGGATTTGCAGAGCAACCCAACGGGGAACTGTTCGCCAGATGGATACAGCTTGGGATCTTCCACCCATTCTGCAGGGTACACAGCAGCGGTGACCATGGAGACCAGGAGCCCTGGTCCTTTGATCCAGAGGTCACTAAGATCGTCAGGAAATTCATTGAACTGAGATACCAGTTGTTGCCTTACCTCTATACCGCTTTTTACAAATACTACAAGGAAAGTATCCCCATGATACAGCCCCTGGTCTACCACGACCAGGACGATCACCAGACCCATTTCCGGACGGATGAGTTCATCTTCGGGGAGCAGATCCTGGTGTGTCCTATTCAGGAGCCCAACGCCAGGGGGCGCCGAATGTACATCCCCAGGGGAAAATGGTATGATTACTGGACCAACGAGACGCTGGAGGGAGGTGCCGAAAAATGGGTAGATGCCGATATCGACAAGATCCCCATCTTCATCAAGGAAGGGGCTATTATCCCCAAATACCCCGTACAACAATACGTAGGGGAGTTGAAGATAGAGGAACTCCAGCTCGACGTGTACTACAAGAACGGTGTGGAGAACTCCATGATCTACGAGGATGCCCAGGACGGATACGACTATGTAAAGGGGGAATACAGTCTGAGGAATTTCAAACTCATCGGAAAAGAGAAGGAGCTCATCCTGCAACAATTCAAGGACGGAAACTACATCACCTCCTACGAGACCTTTAAACTCAACCTGATGGGCCTGCCCTTCAAGATCAAGTCGATCAAGCTGGACAATGAAGCCATAGCGCTTAAAGATGTAAAGATGAACGGCAATAATACGATACATGTGACCAAAGAATTTTCCGTCCTTCACATTCTGGGAAAGTGATTTTTTGTAAATTCCACTCAAACAAGAAGTGATGAAGAAGAGATTATTCCTGGCCGCTTTCGCGCTGCTGGCTGTCGCTGGCTGTAAGACCAATCCTTTTACGGGCAAAAGCACCCTGAACTTTTATCAGAACAACGCCATTTTTCCTTCGGCATTCGCCCAGTACGACGAATTCCTGAAGACGAACAAGGTGGTTTCCGAAACAGAGGAATCCAGGATGATCACGAACGTGGGCCAAAGGATCGCCAAGGCTGCAGAACGATGGCTGACTGCCAATGGTTACCCGGGATATTTAAAGGATTATCAGTGGGAATACAACCTGGTACAGGACGAAACGGTAAATGCCTGGTGTATGCCGGGGGGAAAGATCGTCTTCTACACGGGGATCATGCCTATCTGTCAAGGGGAAACAGGAGTTGCCGTTGTCATGGGACATGAAATAGCCCACGCTCTGGCAGACCACGGGGCCCAGCGTATGAGTGCCGCCATGGTACAGCAGGGGGTGGCCATTGCAGGGAATATAGCCATTGACGATCCCCAGAAACGGAATATTTTTAACCAGGCCTATGGGATAGGATCCACGGTAGGCGTCATGCTGCCATTTAGCAGGAACCACGAGACCGAGGCAGACCGGATCGGGTTGCAGATCATGGCCATTGCCGGATATAACCCAGATGAGGCTGCGGAATTGTGGAAAAGGATGAAAGCCAAGGCCGGCGGACAGGCTCCTCCTGAATTCCTCAGTACGCACCCGTCCAACGAAACGCGTATCGCCAACCTCACGAATTGGGCGCCTCTGGCCAAGGAGGAGGCGAGGAAATTTGGGGTGACCAGTTTTCAGTAATGCTTAGGGATCAGTGTTCAATCCGTCACAAGCATACACATCTGTCTCTTCTTTAGAGGCATACTTAAAATGAATTCATGGCCCGTAGCATCCTCTTAAAGGGAAGTAGAAAATTACTCAATGCATGGGCATTCTATGACTGGGCCAATTCAGTGTACAGCCTCGTCATCGCTTCGGCTATTTTTCCGATCTATTACGGGGCCCTTTTCAGGGTGGCCGGGATCGAGAAGGTCAGTGTCTTTGGTGGAGAGATCGCCAGGGCACCACTGATCAGCTATACCACCTCCATCGCTTTTGTCTTTATCGCCATCATTACCCCACTGATCTCGGGGATCGCGGACTACCTGGGAAACAAAAAGGTCTTTATGCAATTCTTCTGCTATATGGGCGGGATTGCATGCATTGGGCTGTACTGGTTCTCCCTGGAGCACATCGAGGCCGGCCTGGTCTGTTACTTTTTCGGTCTGGTGGGTTTTTGGGTGAGTTTCGCAGTCAACAATTCCTATTTACCTGACATTGCTTACCCCGAACAGCAGGACAGGATCAGCGCCAAAGGCTTCTCTATGGGGTACATCGGGAGTGTCATCCTCTTGTTGATCAACCTGGCCATGGTGATGAGACCCGGGTTTTTCGGGATACAGGGCGAAGGTGCGGAACTTCTCGCGATGCGATACTCCTTTGCCTCTGTCGGGATCTGGTGGATCGCCTTTAGCCAGTATACTTTTTATTACCTGCCCAAAGGGAACAAACGGGTTGGGGAGCGGCATCACGTGATCCTTAACGGGTTCAGGGAACTCAAGAGTGTATGGAAGCAGCTGGGCAATGAAAAGAAACTGAAACGCTACCTGGGTGCTTTTTTTGTATACAGTATGGCCGTTCAGACAGTCATGCTCATCGCGGCCTATTTCGGAGAGGAAGAGGTGCACTGGGGTTCCGGTGAGGAACGGACGATCGGGCTGATCGTGAGTATCCTCCTGATACAGCTGGTCGCCATCATGGGGGCAACGCTCACGGCCCGGGCTTCCGAAGCCTTCGGGAATATCCGTACCCTGGTCGTCATCAATTTCGTGTGGGTGCTCATCTGCATCTACGCATACTCCGTTCAGAGTCCGATGGAATTCTATATCGCCGCGGGATTCGTGGGCGTGGTGATGGGAGGCATACAGGCCCTGTCCCGTTCTACCTACAGCAAATTTCTGCCCGAGACTAAAGACACTACCTCATTTTTCAGCTTTTACGATGTGGCTGAAAAGATCGGGATCATCATCGGGACCTTTCTCTACGGATTCGTTGCCCAGTTCACGGGCAGTATGCGCAATGCGACCATCTTTCTGGGGCTCTTTTTTATCCTGGGGGCTTTCCTCCTGCTCAGGGTCAACAAAAAAGCCCCTGGGTAAAGGGGCCTGTTGTCAGCGACTCCGGGGAGGTTATCCTTTTGAGATATCTCCCGAGCCGGATGTTTTGCTGTCTATCTTGGCAGGATTTCCCTTGTAGGTGATATCCCCGGAACCGGAAACCCTCGCCTTAAGGGATTCCCTTGCGGTGACCTGTATATTGGCTGAACCGGAAATCAGGGCATCCACATGGTTCGCCTGAAGGTTGTAGGCGTGGATATCCCCGGAGCCTGATATCTGAACTTTCAGGTATTCCGCTGCTCCTTCCAGGTTCATATCCCCCGATCCTGAAACGGTCACCTCCAGGTTCTCCGCTTCTATAGCGATATCCATATCTCCTGAGCCTGAAAGCCTGGCCGACATGTCCCTGGCCCTGAGGACGGTCCTTCCTTCGAGGTCCCCCGAACCGGACATGGACAGGGAACGGATCTCTTCCACTGGGATGCTTACGGTAATTCCCCCGTTGAACCAGGAGGAAGGCTGGAGATTGATCCCATTTTTCACCTTGACGACCAGTTTTCCATCTTTTACCTCGGTAATGATATATTCCAGCAGGTTCTCTTCGCCTTTAAGGCGAACCAAACCTTCTTTCCCGTCCACGATCTCCACATCGAACCAACCGCCGACTGATATTTCATCATAGTCGCCAGTGTTCCTCTCTACAGTGACCACCTGGCCATTGCCTTTTATTTTTTTGCCCCACTGGGCGAAGGTGATGTTCGCCGCAATCAGGAGCACGGTCAGAAGTCCAATTTTTTTCATGTCAACAAATATTTTGGATTTTAGTTTCTCTTAAATGCCACATTGCCGTAATCACTACTGATAGAGATCAGGTTCCCGCTGTTCTCCCTGCCGTGATACCCTTTGTAGTATCGTTGCCGGTCTTTCTCTTTACTGATGGAAACTTCCAGATCTTCTCTTCCGCTAACCCCTGCATAGTCCGTGCTGATCTCAAAGTCGAAATTGTATTGCGGGCTGTACCCGATCCTGATCCCGGTATAATCGGTCCGGATATTCACGTTTCCTGCATCCGAAGCCATTTCCTGTATCCGGACAGCCCCGTAATCCGCGTTGATGTCTACGTTTCCGTGAACGGTCCCCAGGCTCACGTTGATATAATCGCCATTCCCTTGCACATTCCTTACCTCATTGACCTCCAGGCTACCGTAATCATTGGAGTATTGGAGATTCCCCATCTCCTGTACAACGGCATCCGTATAATCCGCACTGATAACGAGGTCGCCGGCTTTTTCCACGGTAAACCCTGAATAATCTGCCCGTATCTTGGCGCTGTTGATGTAGCCGAAGAAGGATTTGGAGGTATAGTCAAAGCTGAGGTCATTGTTCCTGCCTCTGAGTTCCCCAATCTGCAACCTGCCGTAATCACAGGATATCTTGGCGTAACCGTCTATCCGGTCAAGGGTGATATTCCCGTAATCATTGCTGATATGGATGCTGTTCTTCACCGGGAGCTTGATGGTGTAATCGATCTGCATGCTCACATTATTGTTCTTACTCCAGCCCCAGTTCCATCCCCTGTCCTTTTCGAAGGTCGTCCTGGCCGAAACCATGGATGCATCGGCTTCGAAGGCCACGGAGATCTCGTCGAGTTTTTCCTGAACCCTGGTCTCGTTGTTGCCGTTGGTCCTGATGCTCACTTCGATCACCACCCGGTTCTCATCCCAGGAGGCCATCACGATATTCCCATAGCTGTTGGAGACCTTAAGGGTGGCGTTGGAATTTACATTGTATTCCTTTTTGAGGGTCTTTTCCTTGGTGAATTTCCCTTTCATGGGGTCTCCATGAGCCCCGGCCACAAAAGGGGCAGCGAGGAGGAATAATACGAGGTTTTTAAATAGTATTGTTTTCATTGTCTTGTACTTTAAGTTTTTTGACGGTTTCTAATTTGTCCATTACATCTTTCAACAGGTCGATGCGCATCTGGAAATTCTGTACGATGGCACTCAGGAGGATCTTTTGGTCCCCTCCTTCGAGCAGGTCGGTCCTGAGCTTTTGGTAATCGCTCTCGAGCAGGTCTAACTGCAGCATGGCATCGGAGACCATCTTCCTGGCTTCAGGGGTATCTTCCTTTTCGAGCAGATTGATTTGCTGCTCGATCACTCCCGCAAAATAGCGCTCAGTGTTGGAGACCTCGGGGGATATCTCTGCCATTCGATCCCCGGTTGGGATGATGTCCGTAAAGGATCCCAGGAAGATCCCGAACAGGAACAGGATGGAGGCGGCGATAGCCAGCGGTTTCCACCAGGCCACTCCTCTGGATCCACCCGAATGCTGTGCTTCGAGTCGGGCCAGAAACCGCTGCTCATGCCCAGCAGGCGGTTCTTCTTTATCCAGTAGCGGTCCTATTTGCCCGAACAGGGCTTTCAGATCTTGTTCTTTCATGATAGTGCGGGTTCTAATTTTTTTCTCAAACTCTCTTTGGCCCGGGAGATCATCGTCCTGCAATTGGCATAGCTGATGTTCATCAGGCCGCATATCTCTTCGTAATCATACCCTTCGATCAAATGTAAGGTCAGGGATACTCGGTAATTTTCCTTAAGCGTATCCATCGTCTTCAAAACCTTTTGAGCCAGTTGTTCTGTTTCGGCATGGTCCGCCTCGGGTACGTCGTTGTCCCCGACCTTGTATAAGGTGCTGTCCAGGGGTACCTCATTCTTTTTCTTACGGTTGCGGTAGTATACCAGACTTTTGTTCACTACGATCTTCTTCAACCAGGCCCCGAATGTAACCTCCCCTCTGTAAGAATCGAGCTTTGTAAATGCATTCAGGAAGGACTCCTGCATGACATCCTCCGCCTCTGCCCGATCTTTGACAATCCTGTATGCCGTGTTGTACATCGCTTTGTAATAGCTGTTATAGATCTCCATTTGTGCCCTTTGGTCACCCTTCAGACACAGGGGAATTAAGGATTCTGTATGTTCTCCTACTTGGCTCAAAAAGTATTCGATTTGTTATAGAGATAGAGGAATTTACGCATTGTTACAGTTTTTCGTGAAAATTTCAGGGGTTGGCATGGGAATTGTCCTTATGGTGAGGCTTCCATTTTGGAAAATCCTTGTTTTCAGAGGGTTTCCCATATGGAAGACGTAAAAAATTGCTATAATACATACAACGCATTCGTCTTAAAATGACAGAATGACGGAAATAAAAGCTATGGGAGACGCAAAATTTATAAGATTTGACAATATGTCGCTGCAGGATATCAATGAGGAATCAGAACTGATCCCCCTCCTTACCCCTGAGGATGAGGAAGAGATGAAGAACGAGGTGCTGCCTGAGACCTTACCTATCCTGCCATTGAGGAATACGGTCCTCTTTCCGGGTGTGGTGATCCCCATCACCGCCGGGAGGGATAAATCCATCAATCTGATCAAATATGCCAACAAGGGTTCCAAGGTGATCGGGGTGGTATCCCAGAAGGACGAGGAAACCGAGGATCCCGGGGTTCAGGATATCAATACCCTGGGAACAGTGGCTCGTATCCTAAGGGTCCTGCAAATGCCGGACGGAAACACCACTGTGATCATTCAGGGAAAGAAACGGTTCGAGATCGCCGAGGTCCTTACCGAGAAACCGTATATGACCGCGACCATCAGGGAGGTGAAAGATGAGGAGGTCGACCAGCAGGGAGAAGAATTCCTTGCCATCATCGAATCGATCAAGGACATAGCACTGCAGATCATCAAGGACAACCCTAACATTCCCAGTGAGGCTTCCTTTGCCATTCAGAACATCAACAGCAATTCCTTCCTGATCAATTTTGTATCGTCCAACCTCAACCTCAGCGTGAAGGAAAAACAAACCCTCCTTGAGATAGGCAACCTGAAGGATCGTGCCCTGGCCACGTTGAAGCACATGAATGTGGAGCTTCAGAAACTGGCCCTGCAAAAGGACATTCAGTCCAAGGTCAGGAGCGACCTGGACCAGCAGCAGAGGGAATACTTCCTGCACCAGCAGATGAAGACCATTCAGGAAGAGCTGGGAGGTGCCTCTTACGACGAGGAGATCGACGAAATGAAGCTCAGGGCGAAGAAGAAAAAATGGGCGGAAAAGGTCAAAGAGCATTTTGACAAAGAGCTGGCCAAGATGCAGCGGATGAACCCCCAGGTGGCAGAATACAGTATACAGCGCAATTACCTGGACCTTTTCCTGGAACTTCCCTGGGAGGAATTCTCCAAGGACAAATTCGACCTGAAGCGGGCACAAAAGATCCTGGACAGGGACCACTACGGCCTGGAAGATGTGAAAAGGCGCATCATTGAATACCTGGCCGTGCTAAAGCTCAGGAACGACATGAAATCACCCATCCTTTGCCTGTATGGACCTCCCGGAGTAGGAAAGACCTCCCTGGGGAAATCCATTGCAGAAGCTTTGGGAAGACAGTATGTGCGCATGTCCCTGGGTGGTTTGAGGGATGAGGCCGAAATAAGGGGGCACCGCAAGACCTATATCGGGGCAATGCCCGGACGGATCATACAGAATATCAAAAAGGCCGGGACCTCGAACCCTGTCTTTATTCTCGATGAGATCGACAAGCTTTCCAGCAGCTATCAGGGCGATCCTTCCTCTGCCATGCTGGAGGTCCTGGACCCTGAACAGAACAACGACTTTCACGACAATTTCCTGGAAATGGGATACGACCTTTCCAAGGTCATGTTCATCGCCACGGCGAACAACCTCTCCAGCATTCAGCCCGCATTGCGTGACAGAATGGAGATCATCAAGGTCACCGGGTACACCATTGAGGAGAAGGTGGAGATCGCCAGGAGGCATTTATTGCCCAAACAGCTCAAGGAGCACGGTCTGGGTCCAAAGGATCTTAAGATCGGCAAAAGGCAGCTGGAAAAGATCGTCGAAGGATATACCCGCGAATCCGGGGTGAGGACCCTGGAAAAACAGATCGCAAAGATGGTTCGTTACGCTGCCAAGTCGATCGCAATGGAGGAAGAATACCAGGTGAAAGTGACCAATGAGGTCATAGAAAAGGTGCTGGGTCCTGCCCGACTGGAAAGGGATAAGTACGAGAACAATGAAGTGGCCGGGGTAGTGACCGGTCTTGCCTGGACCAGCGTTGGGGGCGACATCCTCTTTATCGAGTCCATCTTGTCCAGGGGAAAGGGGCAGCTCAATATCACCGGTAACCTCGGACAGGTCATGAAAGAATCGGCGACCATCGCCATGGAGTACATCAAGTCCAACGCGGAAGACTACGGTATCGATCCGGTGGTATTCGGGAAGTACAATGTGCATATCCACGTTCCCGAAGGGGCAACCCCCAAGGATGGCCCCAGTGCCGGGATCACCATGCTGACTTCCCTGGTCTCCCTCTTCACTCAAAAGAAAGTAAGGAAGAGTACGGCCATGACAGGTGAGATCACCCTCAGGGGAAAGGTCCTCCCTGTGGGCGGGATCAAAGAGAAGATTTTGGCCGCTAAACGGGCCAGGATCAAGGATATTATCCTGAGCGCAGACAACAGGAAGGATGTGGAGGAGATCAAGGAGGAGTACCTGAAAGGCCTGCAGTTCCACTATGTGACCGATATGAGTGAGGTCATCGAACTGGCGATCACCGATCAGAAGGTGAAGAATGCCAAAAAACTCTGACCCCAACGGACCCGGGAAAATTTGATCAGGTCCCTGAAGCCTGCAAGGTTCAGGGAAACTCCGTATTTTTGGCACATGAAAAAGATCACTATCGCTATTGACGGGCACTCTTCCACCGGGAAGAGTACCATGGCGAAGCAGCTGGCCAGGGCGTTGGGGTATGTATATGTAGATACCGGAGCCATGTACAGGGCCGTGACCCTTTGTGCATTGCAGAAAGGGTATATCGATGAAAAAGACTTTAAAAAAGATTCCCTCCTGGCCGATTTGCCCGGGATCGAACTGGGTTTCAAATACAACCCTGAACTCGGGTATTCAGAGATCTACCTGAATGGGGTAAAGGTGGAGAAAGACATCCGCACCATGGAAGTTTCGAACTTCGTAAGTCAGATCTCGGTGGTACCCGAAGTGCGACAGAAACTGGTGGCCCTGCAGAAAGAGATGGGCAGGGAAAAAGGCCTGGTCATGGATGGACGGGATATTGGCACGGTGGTCTTTCCGGATGCCGAGTTGAAGATCTTTATGACTGCATCTCCGGATATCAGAGCAACAAGGAGATATAAGGAATTGCTGGACAGGGGAACGCTGATCAGTTTTGAGGAGGTACTGGAGAATGTACAGAAACGGGATTTCCTCGATTCCCACAGAGAACACTCTCCTTTGAAAAAGGCAGAAGATGCCGTGGTCATAGATAACAGCGCGATGAGCCAGGAGGAACAATTCGAAAGGGCTCTTTCCCTGGCACAAATAAGGATCAATTCCACATAAAAAATGGCGCCTCGTGGCGCCATTGTTGTTTTGGATATCAGATCTTCGGGATGACCAGTACCTGGTCTGGGTGGATGAGATCCGGGTTTTTCAGGATATCCGTATTGGCCGCAAAGATCGCCTTGTATTTCATGGGATCACCGTAATAGTGTTTTGCGATCTTGCTGAGAGATTCCCCTTTTTGTACCACGTGCCTGTGGTAGATGCTCTCATCGGCCACGGTGATATTCGCTTTGATGTCAGAGGGTTTTTCGCCCCCGATTTCCTTGATCTTGTCCCAAAGCAGGTTCTTTTCATACTGGGTATTGGTCTCTCCTTTGACCTTTAGGATCCCATCTTCAACGGTGACTTTACCGTCTTTAACGCCTAATTTCTCGCCCAGCGTCAGTACGGGCTGATATTTGTCTTTTACGCTCATGAATGTATTAATTTATAGGTTAAATGCTGCGGCTCTAAAGATACGAAATGCCCAAGGATCGCGGGGTGTTTAGACCAAATTCTTTAATTTTTTGATGAGACTGTCGAATTGATTGTTAAAACCAGAATAATATTGTACTTTTGCACACCTTTTTGACTAGTATTCAGGAGGAAAAGGGAAGAAACAAAAACAACATCAACTCCTTCCATAGGCATGGTCTCGCTCCTGGAGGTTTATGGAATACAAATAATAATCAGCAGATGGCTGAAGAAAAAACAACAACAGAAGAAACTCAGGTAGCTGAGGCCGTTCAGGCAGAGAAGAAAGAAACCCCCAAGCAGGATCCTCAGGAGTTCCTGAAGAACTTTGACTGGGAGAAGTACGAAGAGGGAATTGAACGGGTAGAGGATTCCAAACTGGAGGAATTCGAGAAACTGGTAGAAGAGAATTTTGTAGATACAGCGGATGAAGAAGTTGTAGAAGGTACCGTAACCCATATTACAGACAGGGAAGCGATCATCGACATCAACGCTAAATCAGAAGGAGTGATCTCCCTGAATGAATTCCGCTACAACCCCGGACTGAAAGTCGGAGACAAGGTTGAGGTGCTTATCGATATCCGCGAGGACAAAAGCGGCCAGCTGGTACTTTCCCACAGGAAGGCGAGGACCATCAAGGCCTGGGATCGCGTAAATGCCGCCCATGACAAGGAAGAAGTGGTCACCGGTTTTGTGAAGTGCAGGACCAAAGGGGGAATGATCGTCGATGTATTCGGGATCGAAGCCTTCCTTCCCGGATCCCAGATCGATGTGAAACCCATCAGGGATTACGACCAGTACGTTGGTAAGACCATGGAATTCAAGGTCGTTAAGATCAACCAGGAATTCAAGAACGTCGTGGTTTCCCACAAAGCCCTTATAGAGGCAGACATTGAAGAGCAGAAGAAAGAGATCATCAGTCAGCTCGAAAAAGGACAGGTACTCGAAGGGGTGGTCAAGAACATCACTTCCTACGGGGTCTTTATCGACCTTGGCGGTGTTGACGGACTGATCCACATCACCGACCTTTCCTGGAGCAGGATCAACCACCCAAGCGAGGTGGTAGACCTGGATCAGAAACTCAATGTGGTGATCCTCGATTTCGATGACAACAAATCAAGGATCCAGCTTGGATTGAAACAGCTTGAAAAACACCCATGGGATGCCCTGGGCGATGAGATAAAGGTAGGAGATAAGGTGAAAGGTAAGGTCGTGGTCATCGCTGATTACGGTGCCTTCCTGGAAGTAGCCGAAGGTGTGGAAGGACTTATCCACGTCTCAGAGATGTCCTGGTCTACTCACCTGAGGTCTGCTCAGGATTTCGTGAAGGTGGGTGATGAGCTGGAGGCCGTGGTGCTGACCCTTGACCGCGAGGACAGGAAGATGTCTCTCGGACTCAAGCAGCTTACTCCGGACCCATGGACCGATATCACTTCCAAATACCCTGTGGGATCAAGACATAAGGGTATCGTGAGGAACTTCACCAACTTCGGTGTCTTTGTGGAACTCGAGGAAGGGATTGACGGACTTATCTATATCTCAGACCTCTCCTGGACCAAGAAGATCAAGCACCCATCAGAATTCGTAACTGTGGGGGATACGCTGGAGGTAGAAGTACTGGAGCTGGATGTGGAAGGACGCAAATTGAGCCTTGGCCACAAGCAGACCACGGAGAACCCCTGGGACAAATACGAAGAGGAGTTTGCCGTTGGAACCGAGCACAAGGCTGCCATCACCGAGATCGTTGATAAAGGAGCTGTGATCGACTTCAATAAAGATATCACCGCCTTCGTCCCTCAGCGACATATGGAGAAAGAGGACGGTAAGAAGCTAGGTAAAGGCGAAGAGGCCATGTTCAAGATCATTGAGTTCAACAAGGAATTCAAGAGGGTCGTGGCCAGCCACACCGCTATCTTCAAGGAAGAGGAGCAACGCAACGTGAAAGCGGCCAGGAAGAAGGCCGCTGCCCAGGCAGAGGAGTCAAAACCCACGCTGGGAGATGCCAATGAGCAGTTGCAGGCCCTGAAGGATAAAATGGAAGGCAAGACCAAAAAATAGTCCTCTGTGATATCCGATCGAAACTTAAGAAACAGCCCTGACCTTCCGGTCGGGGCTTTTTTTAGCCCTGAAGGCGGATGGAAGGACCCCGTTCTCTATCCTTTCCTTCCAACTCATTTATTGAAGAGAAATCGCTATTTTTGTTTTCAAATATGTTGGTAGCGCAAACCATGAGTCAAAAAGTACTTCTTTCCTCAAAAGAAATCCACATTATTTTACATCGACTGGCGTGCCAACTCTTAGAAAACCACCTCGATTTTTCGGACACGGTACTGATCGGACTGCAGCCCAGGGGGACCTACCTGGCCAATCGTCTCGCAAAACTCCTCAAGGAGGAATACAAGGTCAGGGATATTAAACTGGGCCTTCTGGACATCACTTTTTTCCGGGATGATTTCAGGAGGGGAGACAAGCCCCTGGAGGCCAGCTCCACCAAGATCGACTTCCTGGTGGAGGGCAAGAAGGTGGTCCTGATCGATGATGTGTTGTACACGGGACGGAGCATCCGGGCGGCTCTGACCGCCATACAGTCATTCGGCAGGCCCGAAGAGATCGAGTTGCTGACCCTGATCGACCGAAGGTTCAGCAGGCACCTCCCCATTCAGCCCAATTACAGGGGCAGGCAGGTGGATGCCATCAATGAGGAAAAGGTAAAAGTGCTGTGGAAGGAGAACGAAGGTAAGGATGTTGTTTATTTAGTCAACAGATAAGAAAAT
The DNA here is from genome assembly GCA_041628355.1 of Muriicola sp. Classification (GTDB taxonomy): domain Bacteria; phylum Bacteroidota; class Bacteroidia; order Flavobacteriales; family Flavobacteriaceae; genus Muriicola. Next base: position 26,105 of record JBFKPJ010000010.1, read on the forward strand.
GCCGGCATTAAGCGTAAGACATCTACTGGGGATCAAGTATCTGAACGAAGAGGATATCCAGTTGATTTTTGAGACCGCAGATCAATTCAAGGAGGTCATCAACCGGTCTATAAAAAAAGTCCCCTCCCTCAGGGACATCACCATCGCCAATATATTTTTTGAGAACAGCACGCGCACCAAACTCAGTTTTGAGCTGGCAGAAAAGCGGTTATCTGCGGACGTGCTGAACTTTTCAGCCTCCCAGTCTTCAGTCAAAAAAGGAGAAACCCTGATCGATACGGTGAACAATATCCTGTCTATGAAGGTAGACATGGTGGTGATGCGCCATCCCAACCCGGGTGCGGGCATCTTCCTTTCCAGACATGTAAAGGCTTCCATCATCAACGCCGGCGACGGGGCTCATGAACACCCGACCCAGGCTTTGCTGGATTCCTATTCCATAAGGGAAAAACTCGGGGATGTGGCAGGGAAAAAAGTGATCATCGTGGGGGATATACTGCATTCGAGGGTAGCCTTATCCAATATCTTCGCCCTGAAGCTCCAGGGGGCCCGGGTAAAGGTGTGCGGCCCGAAGACCCTGATCCCAAAACATATCGAAAGCCTGGGGGTGGAGGTGGAACCCGATCTGAGAAAAGGACTTGCCTGGTGCGATGTGGCCAATATGCTCAGGGTTCAGAATGAGCGCATGGAAATGAGTTATTTCCCAACTACCCGGGAGTATACACAACAATTCGGTATCAATAAAGAATTGCTCGACAGCCTGGATAAGGAGATCGTGATCATGCATCCCGGTCCGATCAACAGGGGAGTGGAGATCACCAGCGACGTGGCAGATTCCTCCCAGTCCATCATCCTACACCAGGTGGAGAATGGGGTTGCCATCCGCATGGCCGTGATCTACCTGCTGGCCTCACAACTAAAAACCTGAGTCATGATCTTTGATAAGGATGGAAACACAACAGTCGTTTACCAGGAGAACATCAGCCTGCTGAAATTTGTTGAAAACCTGAAAAACGCCTACGAAAAGATCAGCAAGGACCATATTGTGGTCAATCTTTTTTCTTTCACCAAACTCACTTCGGGCGACCTGCTGGAATTTCTCGAGCTCTCCAGAAAGCACAAAAAAGCGAAGAAATCCTTCGTGCTGGTCACGGATAAGGTGGATTACGAGGACGTGCCCGAGGAGATCAGCCTGGCGCCCACCCTGCAGGAAGCCATGGATATCATCGAGATGGAGGATATTGAACGCGACCTGGAACTTTAAAACATGGCTTTTTACTTCGTACAGATCAAAATTGCCATTGGAAAATCCAATCTTGACCCTCTCGATCTCAAAACAGAAACTCCGTATTCATTTCTCTTGAAAGAATCTAATTCAAAAACGGAGGTATCGGCATATCCGAAGGCAAAACCTTCCCGGTTATGAAATTGCATATCATGGGCTGCCATGCGGCCACGCCGAGTATGAAGGGTAATCCCACCTCCCAGGTACTGGAGATCAGGGATCATATCTTCCTGGTCGACTGCGGGGAGGGCACACAGGTTCAACTTCGCAAACACAAGGTAAAATTCTCCAGGATCAACCATATCTTTATCTCGCACCTCCACGGGGACCATTTTTTCGGGCTGCCGGGCCTGATCTCCACCTTCCAGTTGCTGGGCAGGGAGAAGGAACTCCACGTGTACGGCCCGGAAGGGATCAAAGAAGTGATCCTCCTCCTGCTCAGGGTGGGGAACTCCTGGACCGGTTTTCAACTGGTCTTCCACGAATTGAGGGAAACGGTTCCAGAACTGATCTTCGAGGATGAAAAAGTGAAGGTGTCCACGATCCCGCTTAAGCACAGGGTCTATACCAACGGCTTTCTCTTTGAGGAGAAACCCAGGGAAAGGGGGCTGGACATGCAGGCCGTGGGCAGGCACAGGATAGACAAGGCGTATTTCAACAATATCAAGAAGGGGAAGGATGCCATCACTCCTTCCGGGGAGATGATCCCGAATGCAGACCTGACCTTTGACCCGCCGGATCCCAAGACCTACGCCTATTGCAGTGACACAGCCTATGACGAAGCCAGGGTCCCCTGGATCTCTGGTGTGGACGTCCTTTACCACGAAGCCACTTTCCTCAGTACAGAAGCTGCTCTCGCCCAGAAGACCGGGCATTCCACCGCAGAAGAAGCTGCTCTGATCGCTCAGAAGGCCGGCGTGAAAAAACTGATCCTTGGGCATTACTCAACCCGTTACAGGGATAAAGAGATGTTCCTGCAAGAGGCCCTTTCTGTCTTTCCCTCTGCGGAGCTGGCCGAGGATGGAAAGGTCTTTGAACTTTAAGGCCAAAAGCAGCCCGGGAATTTCCCTTTTTGTCAAGTTTTCACCAACTTTGTTATTGATGTCCTTGAACGGATAAGCTATGAAGAAAGACTTGAGTGATTACCGTAAATCCTATACAAAGAGCGCCTTGCTGGAAACGGAGGTCTCAGACAACCCTATGGAGCTCTTCCAAAAGTGGTTTTACGAGATCGAGAAGTCGGGAACCATGGATGAACCCAATGCTATGACAGTAAGTACCCTCGGCCTTGACGGTTATCCCAAAGGGAGGGTAGTCCTGCTCAAGCGATTTACCTTTGAGGGTTTTGTTTTTTACAGCAATTATGAAAGTGAGAAGGGGAAGGCCATTGAGGAAAACCCCAGGGTTTGCCTGTCCTTCTTCTGGCCTGCCATGGAACGGCAGGTGATCATAAAAGGCAGGGCCGAAAAGATCCCCGGGAATATGTCTGACGGATATTTTGAATCGAGGCCCACAGGGAGTAAATTAGGGGCTATTGTATCGAACCAGAGCGAGGTCATCTCTTCCCGCGAAGTTCTTGAGGAGAAGCTCAAAGAACTGGAAAATGAGTACGGGCAAAAGGAAATCCCGCGCCCTGAATACTGGGGGGGATACCTGGTAAGGCCTGTCAGCATCGAATTCTGGCAGGGAAGGCCTAACAGGCTGCACGACCGGTTGAGATACTCCTTGCAGGAGGATTACAACTGGAAAATAGAAAGACTCGCACCCTAGCCGGGATATCCGAATTAATACAGGGTATTCGGTAGAATCTATATAAAGAAAAACGATGAAACATCTCATATTGGTCAGACACGGGAAGTCGTCCTGGGAATACGGAGCAGAGGACCGGGACCGGCCTTTGCTGGAGAGGGGTATAAAGGATGCCCACAAGGTTTCCTGCCATTTCGGGGCATCCGGCTTCACTCCGGATGCCGTGTATTCGAGTCCGGCCATCAGGGCGCTGCACACCTGCGTGGTATTCTTACGCAACATGAGGATCCCCTATCAAAAATTCTCCCTCGCCGAGGGGTTATACGTGTTTTCCGGGGAACCTTTGATCGACTTTATCGCCGACCTGCCCAATTCGGAGGACAGGGTCATGATCTTCGGCCACAACCACGCTTTTACGGAAGTGGCCAATGAATTGGGAGATCGTCCCATTGAGAACGTGCCCACCACCGGCCTGGTGCACCTCGCCTTTGATATAGAGAACTGGTATGATGTCCGCAAGGGTAAGACAGAGCAATTTTTGATCCCCAAAGCACTCAGTTTATGATCAAAAGCAAGAATCAGTATATCAACAGGGAAATCAGCTGGTTGAATTTCAATGACCGGGTTTTGCAGGAGAGTGCCGATCCCACGGTACCTCTGATCGAGAGACTGAGATTCCTGGGGATATTCTCCAACAACCTCGATGAATTTTTCAAGGTCAGGTATGCGACGGTAAAGCGGATCGCTGAAGCGGGCAAATCCGGGAAGAGCGTTCTTGGAGGAGAGGTAGCGAAAGACCTGCTGGAGGAGATCACCAAGATCGTGATCGAGCAGCAGACGCGCAGCCTGGAGATCCATAAGGACATAGAGCGGGAACTGGAAGGAGAGAATATCTTCCTGATCAACGAGCAGGAAGTCACCCCGGACCAGTCGGATTTCCTAAAAACCTATTTCCTGGAAAAGGTAAGCCCGCAGCTGATGACGATCATCCTGAACGACCTTACTTCTTTTCCCATGTTGAAGGACAGTGCGGCCTACCTGGCGGTCAAAATGGTCCTGAACTCGGACCATGAGACGGAGACCGGGAGAAAGGAACAGGACATCAGTTTTGCCCTTATCGAGATCCCAAAGGGGATCGATCGGTTCGTGGTCCTTCCCAGGCAGGGGGACAAGCACTATATCATCATCCTCGACGACCTGATCAGATACTGCCTTGACAGTATTTTCTCCATGTTCGATTACTCGACCATTACTGCCCATATGATCAAGATCACACGGGATGCAGAACTCGATATCGACAACGACCTGAGCAAAAGCTTTATCGAAAAGATCTCCTCCAGTGTGGACAACAGGAAGATCAGTGACCCGGTACGTTTTGTATATGACAAGAGCATTGGGAAGGACACCCTGAGATTTCTGCAGGAGAAAATGGGAATAACCGATACGGACAGCGTTATCCCGGGGGGAAGGTATCATAACAGGCGCGATTATATGTCTTTTCCAAGCCTGGGGAAGGAGGAGCTGATGTACGAGAAGATCAAACCCCTTCCCATCAGGGGTATCGACCCGGAAGGAAGCTTCCTCGACCAGATCCGGAATAAGGATTACCTGCAGTACGTCCCCTATCACAAATTCTCTTACATCATCCGGTTCCTGAGGGAAGCGGCCCTCGACCCCAAGGTAAGGACCATCAAGATCACCCTCTACCGGCTGGCAGATAATTCCCAGGTGGTAGCCTCCCTCATCAATGCCGCCAAGAACGGGAAACAGGTCACCGTGCAGATCGAACTCCGGGCCCGTTTTGACGAGACGGCCAATATCCGTTATGCGGAACAATTGCAGGAAGAGGGGGTAAAACTCATCTTCGGGATCCCCGGGTTGAAAGTGCACAGCAAGATCTGCCTGATCGAACGGGAGGAGGAAGACAGAATGCGACGGTACGGCCTGATCAGTACCGGGAATTTCAATGAGACCACCGGGAGGGTCTATACGGACTATACCCTCTTCACAGCGAACGAAAAGATCCTCAAGGAGCTGAACATGGTCTTCGAATTTTTTGATACCAGTTACAAGATCAACAAGTACAA
>JBFKPJ010000011.1:0-30269 GCA_041628355.1 Muriicola sp.
CGTCCTAACCCCTAGACGAACGGGCCGTAATTCAATAAATCAACCTTATTCCACATACGGTATTCAGTAGCCCGTAGGGGAATCGAACCCCTGTTACCAGGATGAAAACCTGGCGTCCTAACCCCTAGACGAACGGGCCATGGGTTTGCGCAATTGCGGATGCAAAAATACAATTATTTTTTACTACCACAACACCCACCGATTATTTTTTAAGGGCGCATTAATAGGCCTTGGCGAATATGACCCTTCGAGCTGACGGCTTGCCGGTGACCATGCACTTTCCGGCTTCCTTCCCCTCATACAGGGGAATACAACGGATGGTCGCCTTGGTCTCCTCCTTTATCCTCTCCTCTGTTTCGGCCGTCCCGTCCCAATGGGCCAGGAAAAAGCCGCCTTTGGACTCCAGCAGGGTCTTGAATTCCTCATAACTGTCTACCTGGGTCATGTGTTCTTCCCGGAATACCAGTGCCTTATTGAATATGTTCTGCTGTATCTTCTCCAGCAACTGTTCGATATGCCCTATCACCTCCGAGGCCTGTACGGTCTCTTTTTCCAGGGTATCCCTCCGTGCCACTTCAAAGGTGTCGTTCTGCAGGTCTCGTTGCCCGACAGCGAGCCTTACCGGTACCCCTTTCAGTTCGTATTCGTTGAACTTGAATCCGGGCTTATGCGTATCCCGGTCGTCGTATTTTACTGTGATCCCTCTGGACCTCAATTCTTTGACCAGGGGCAGAACCTTTTCAGAAATGGCCTCCAGCTGGTCCATGCCTTTGTAGATCGGCACGATCACCACCTGAATAGGCGCAAGTTTCGGGGGCAACACCAGTCCGTTGTCATCACTGTGGGTCATGATCAGCGCACCCATGAGTCGGGTAGACACCCCCCAGGACGTAGCCCACACGTAATCCTGCTGCCCTTCCTTGTTGGCGAATTTCACGTCAAAGGCTTTGGCGAAATTCTGTCCCAAAAAGTGGGAGGTCCCGGCCTGGAGCGCTTTACCGTCCTGCATCAGCGCCTCTATGCAATAGGTCTCCACAGCCCCGGCAAAGCGTTCTCCTTCGGTCTTGGTCCCTTTGATCACGGGAACGGCCATATGATTCTCGGCAAAATCGGCGTATATTTCCAGGATCTTCTCAGCCTCGTCAATGGCTTCCTGTTCCGTGGCGTGGGCCGTATGCCCTTCCTGCCAGAGAAATTCAGTCGTCCTTAGGAAGAGACGCGTACGCATCTCCCACCTCACTACATTCGCCCACTGGTTGATGAGCAGGGGAAGGTCGCGATAAGACTGAATCCATCGCCTGTAGGTATCCCAGATAATGGTCTCCGAGGTGGGCCGCACGATGAGTTCTTCCTCCAGTTTTGCTTCTGGGTCGACCACAATTCCGCTCCCATCCTCGGCGTTCTTCAGGCGGTAATGAGTGACCACGGCACACTCCTTGGCAAAACCCTCCACGTGGCTCGCTTCTTTGCTGAGATAGGATTTTGGTATAAAAATGGGGAAATAGGCATTCTCATGCCCGGTATCCTTGAACATTTTGTCCAACCCGGCCTGCATCTTTTCCCATATGGCGTACCCGTAAGGTTTGATCACCATGCAGCCCCTCACGCCTGAGTTTTCCGCTAGATCAGCCTTTACCACGAGTTCATTATACCATTTGGAATAATCCTCCTTTCGCGTCGTTAAATTTTTACCCATCTGGTGTACTTTGGCATAAAACTTGCAACTTATTATCAGAAATAGTTGCGCAAAACTAACTATTTTTAATATGTTCAACAATATAATTAGTTACTCATGATAGTTTCCTTACCCCACCCCAAAAACCTCAAAAGAATTGTCCTGGGCCTTCTGGGCATCGGGATGGTCTCATGCGGAACCTACCAACAGGCATCCTATTACGACAACGACGGTATTTACGGTACCGGTGTGGAGCAACCCATGGTGTACAACGCACCGAGGACGGTTGAACGCCCCGTACAGAGATCCGTACAAAAAGAAGGTGACGGTATCTACGGGGATTACTTCGGCAGGAAAGCCGAGGAGATAGACCAGTATATGGACAGCGAGATCTTCACCGATGTGGATTCCTACTACAGCGGAGTGGAAAGTGACAGCCTTGCCATGATGAGGGACCCCTCGTATTTTGATGAGGACAACACCTATGCAGGTAACCCGGGTTGGGGCGATAACCCGACCAACGTGGTCATCAACATCAATGATAACTGGGGCTGGAACCCCATTTGGGCCGATCCCTTCTGGGGTTATAGCGGCTGGTACTGGGGTGGCCTATACAGTCCCTGGAGATGGAACAACTGGGGCTGGAATTACGGCTGGGGCTGGAATAACTGGGGCTGGGGCTGGAACAACTGGGGCTGGAACAACTGGGGCTGGGGTGGTGCCTGGGCCTGGAATTACGGCTGGGGTGGCTGGAACCGCTGGAACAACTGGGGCTGGGGAGGCTACTACGGGTATCCCTACTACGGTTACAACCGCTTCGGACGAGGGTACTACCCATCCCGATTCAACAATACCCGTCGGGGCTATTACGACAGAAATTCACTGGCATCCAATTCCTTCAGGGGAAGGTCTAACCTGGATACGCCTCGTACCGGTACACGTCTTCGGGATAACACAGGAAGGTCTAATATCAGCTCCCGAAGTGGGGTGAGAAGTTCCTCTACATACAGGGGAGGTACCACGGCCAGGCGTTCCGTAAGCGCTGATGCGATCAGCAGGAACAGGAGCTACCGAACCAGCAGGAGTTCGCGGGTTTCCCCCAATTACAACCGAAGTTCTGCCCAGAACAGGTATAATGGGTATTCCTCTTCCCGTAGCAATATCTACAGGAGAAGCAGTGGAGCTACCGCCAGGCCATCAAATTCGGATAGTTACCGCTCCTCCGGGATCCCACGCTCTTCAGGGTACTCAAGATCATCAGGGGTCAGGAGTTCCAGCAGTGGCAGAGCGTACCGAAGTTCCGGAAATTCCGGAAGTTACAGGAGTTCAGGTAGCAGCAGCCGAAGTTCAGGCAGTTACAGGAGTTCTGGTGGCAGCAGCCGAAGCTCGGGAAGCTTCAGAAGTTCTGGCAGCAGCAGCCGAAGCTCGGGCAGCATGAGGAGCTCAAGCGGTGGAAGGTCCTCCAGTGCCGGTGCGAGAAGCGGCGGCGGCAGGTCTTCCGGCGGAAGGTCCTCAGGCCGGGGTGGCAGGATTTAATATTCCCTTTTACATTCACTATTTAAAAACTGGTAAAATGAAAAGATTTCTAACCTTCATGATGGGTATGTCATGCCTGGCCTTAACGGCCCAGAACATCGATGATGTACTCCGATACAGCACGGAAAACCTTCAGGGGACTGCGCGATTCCAGGGCATGGCAGGTGCCTTTGGGGCACTGGGGGGAGATATGTCTGCGCTGAATATCAACCCCGCAGGCTCAGCCATTTTCGCGAACAGTCTCTTTACCATCACAGGGGCCAATTACCACCAGAACAATGAATCCACCTATTTTGGGTCTGTAGGTTCTGAGGTAAGGAATTCCGTGGATATCAGTCAGCTTGGGGGCGTCTTTGTCTTCAAGAGCCGGAATTCGAATTCACCCTGGCAGAAAATCTCACTGGCCCTGAATTACGACATGGCCCGGAATTTTGACAATGAGGTATTTACCGTGGGCAGGGGTAATCAGGGGATCGACAATTACTTCCTCAACTTTGCCCAGGGCGTGCCCTTCGGGCCTCTCCTGGTCCAGGACGGGGAGTTCATAGAAGAGGCCTATCTCGACATTGGTGCAAACCTGGGATTCCGCGAGCAACAGGCCTTCCTGGGATACTATGGAGGCGTGATCGACCCTGTGGATGAAACGGACAACAACAATACGGCTTACGTCTCCAACGCGGTCTACAACAACGTGGACCAGGAATATTTCAGGAGGACCAACGGGTACAACAGTAAACTCACGGTGAATTTGGCCGGACAGTATCAGCAAAACCTCTTCCTGGGTGCTTCCCTGAATTTCCACGATGTCTTCTTTGACCAGTATACCGAATTCACGGAGACGGGATACGATCCGAGTTCCCCTATCTCCTTCGTAAACTTTGACAATTACCTGCGAACGGAAGGGTCCGGATTTTCCTTTAGCCTGGGGGCCATTGCCGTGATGAATGAGAATGTTCGTATCGGAGGAAGCTACCAGTCCCCCACCTGGTACAGGCTGCTGGACGATACCTCCCAGCGCATCAATTCTGACCTGGCTGACTCCGAGATCGGTTTTATCGATTTCAACGTGGTGAACCTCTTTGACGAATATACTATCAAGACCCCTGCCAAGCTCACGGGAAGCTTTGCCTACGTCTTTGGGCCTCAGGGCCTGATCAGTTTCGATTACGGCTATCAGGATATGGCTGAAGCCGAATTAAGGCCTGTAATTGACCCTGTTTTCAACGATGAGAACACCTTTATCGCCTCCCAGTTAGGTGCTGTGAACTCCTACCGCATTGGAGGGGAATACCGGATTGACAATCTCAGCCTTCGAGGAGGATACCGCTTCGAGAGCAGCCCCTATAAGGACGGGGTGACCGTCGGGGACCTGGAGGCTTTTTCCTTCGGCCTCGGATTTAACTTCGGGGGCAGCCGGCTCGACCTGGCCTTCAGCCGTTCCGAGCAGGCGAGCCAGAACTCCCTCTTCGTGACGGGATTCCCTTCCCCGGCCATTGTGAATAACATCAATACGAATATCCTGGTGGGATATACCTTAAACCTGTAAAGGGAAACTTGATATAAGATTTGAGCCGGCACCTGCCGGCTTTTTTTATCGTACCAGGGAAAAATGCGTCCTCACGGAACTGGCGACAATGATCCCCTGCTCATCCCTGGAATAATCCAGCCTGAACCAGTAATCCGAAGAGGGCATGGGCCGGCCATTGAAGGTCCCGTCCCACCCGATGGTGGTCTCGTCCAGTTGCTTGAGCAGCTTCCCGTAACGGTCGAAAATAAAGACCACAGGGTCTGTAAGGGTCTCTATCCCGAGGATGTTCCAGGCGTCGTGTATACCATCGCCATTAGGGGTGAAGTATTTGGGATAGCCCACTACCAGGAAAGGGATGGGGTCTGTAAACCCGCAACCGTTCTTGTCGTTGATGATCACGGTATTCTCGCCCGGAGGGACGTCGTAAAAAATGGGGGAATCCTGGAACCCGCCCGCATTGATGGCGTATTCATAGCTCCCGTTCCCGTCTACGACGATCTCTATGTTGTTGCTGTCCGAAAGGTCGTCCAGGATGATCACCTCCTGCAATACGGGAATCCCGTAAAAGGTGATCAGGATGTCATCGGTATAGGTAGTAGCCATATTGGTGATGATCTCCACGAAATAGCGCCCGGAATTGGGGCTGGTCACCGTATATTCCGTTTCGGTCGGGCCCGAGGCAAGTACCTGGTCGATCACTCCGTCATCCTCATAATCCACACTCCAGGTCACGTTGGCGATATCAGGGCCTGCCGGCGAATTCAGGGCAGAGAGGACGATATCTGGGTCTCCTTCACAGGCGGCTATGTCGAGGCCCAGGAATTCGTCCCTCAGGGTACAGTCCAGGGCCGTGTTCTGGTCCTGGTCCACGGAATACCCGGTAAAGGTCAGCCTGAACGGCTCGGGATCCCCGTCAAAATTCGTATTGAAATTGTTGATCAGCAGGTAATAGATCTCCCCTTCTTCCACGATCAGCCATTCGTCATAGGTATTCTGGCTGCCCGTAAGGTTGGGGGCGCCTTCCTGTCCGTTCTCCGGGTTGACACCCACCCCGGTAAAATTGGTATCATTCACTTCGTAATTGCAGCGTATGGGCTGGGCGGTGCCGTTGCTGATACTGCCGCAGTCCACATCGGGCCCGTAGAGGGCGAAATCCCACTCGGCCGTAACCGTACCGCTTGTACCCGGCAGGGCCTCGATATCAAAACCGATCTGGCCCCGCGTGCCGGCCCGGAATACGTACCAGGAGGTGTTGTTCTCTATATTCGCAGAACTGACGCTTCCCTTCTCCAAACACCCGCTCTGACGGATCACATCCGGATCGAAATCGTCTATGTCCCCCCCCCCGTCGGTGAAAGAGGTGATGGGGGCATCCGCACATACGGGAATGGCACTTCGGCAATCCGGGGAATTCTGGGCGAACAAGCCCAATGACCCTGCACAAAAGAAGAAAATACCACAAACGAACGTACGCATAGGTTTTCGGGGCTAAGAAACGAGGTTCAAACAGTATGTATAACATGAAGGGGGCTGATTTAGTATATGCTCAACCCACTTTTTTGACGCATAATCGATGAACGGAAAGACCGGAAATCAAGAGGTTCTCAGCGTCTCAGGGAAAAATGGTTATTGACGTACCTGGCCTCCACGCGCTGATCGTACTCATCCAGGTAAGAGACCTTGAACCAGTAGTCTGATGAGGGTACCGGAATCCCATTGTAGGTGCCGTCCCATCCCAGGTAGTCCTCCTCCATCACAAAGAGCAACTTCCCATAGCGGTCAAAGATCCGCACTACAGGCTCCCTGAGGGTCTCTATCCCAACGACATGCCAGTAATCATTCATCCCATCTCCGTTGGGTGTGAAGAAGGTCGCAAAACCCACTACGATGATGTTCTCGGTAACCGTGCCACAGCCATTGAGGTCATTGATCGTGACCGTGTGCATCCCAGGGCTGACCTCCCTGAAAACGGGGGAGGCCTGGAAAGGCCCTTCATCGAGCCGGTATTCGAAATTGCCGGGGACCTCATTGACGATCTCCACGGTATTTGAGGTCTGCAGGTCATCGATCAATACCTCGGAGATCACGGGAGGTTCGGAAACCGTTACGGTAACCGTCCTGCTCGCCGCACATGCGAGTCCGCCCGTGGTGTTGGTCACCGTGAGGGTGTATTCCCCGGGCTGTGTCACGCTGATACTGGGAGTGGTCTCCCCGCTGTCCCAGAGATAGGTATACTGTGCATTGGGATAGAGTTCTCCTATGAGTTCACCGGCAGTATCCTGGCAGATGAACACTTCGTCTTCAAAAGTAAGATCCGGCGTAGCCACACCTTCCAGGGTAAATTGTTCAGAAGCGTCAAAACACCTGGGGTTTTCGAGGCTTGAGACCCGTACATAGATCGTTTCTGACCCCGAAGTGATGGTGTAATTCAGGGGCAGGGCATTGGAGCCGCTGTCCGCATCGGCCTGACCGGAATGGTAGCTCACCACGTGTGTTGCGGGATCCTGAGGGCCCAGGGCTTCGGCATCCTTCTGTCTCAGGTCGAAGGTCCCGTTTTCCACACATACCGCCTCATCCGCCAGGGGATAGGTGACAGGAGCCACGGAAAAGGCGACCTGAACCTCGCTGATGATATTGGGCGGTGCCGGCATTTCTACCTGCACCCTGTACATGGCTGATGTATTCACAGTGAGCGTGGGAGAGGTCTCCCCCACCATCACCTGGTACCCCATACCCGTATCTGTATACCAGGTATATCCCAGGGCATTGGTGGTTTCGGCGTCCAGGATGATGGTCTCGTTGTCGCAAGCTGCGATGGGCGCCCCGAGCAGGTTGTCTATGATGGAGCAATCCAGGGCATCATCAGGATTTGTTTCGAAGATCTGGCCGGAGAATTGGATGGAAAAACCGGAATTGTTGTTGCTGAAATTGTTGATGAGCAGGTAGTAGTCCTCCCCAGGTTCCACCTGCAGCCAGTCCTCATATTGCACGTTTTCCGTGTTGCCTGTGGGGTCTTCTCCCACGCCCATATAAGCATCTTCGTCACTGTTGTCAAAGAAATTGCATCGGACGGGATCACCCAGGGCACCGCAGTCCGACGTCTTGTAGAGGGCGAAGTCCCAGTCTTCAGAGGTATCAAAACCAATGTTGAAACCCAGTTGTCCCGAGGCCCCGGTCCTGAAGCGGTACCAGGCAGAATTGGATTCGATAAACCCCGTGATGGTGGGTTCCAGGCATCCGCTGTTGGGGGCATTGTCAAAATCGTCAACTCCATATCCCTGGGTACCCCCGTTTACCGGGGTATTGCTACAGATGGGAATGGCATTGAGACAGTCCTCAGCCACCTGAGCGTTCACTGCGTTCAGGGCAAAAAGGAAGAATAGGATAAGAATACCGAAGCGGATTCTCATAATCAGGCCCGACGTTAGGTGTAAAACCTAAAATTAACGGACGGCCTACCTTAACACTAATTTATGTTGTGTATGGGCCATTATACCGCGTAAAGTGCCATTTTATGTATATCTTTGCCCTTTGTTAAAGAGCTGATCTCATGAAAATAAAAAGTTCACTGGAAGATCATTTTGAGGGCGTTGGAGAGGACCATTTTTCCGCTGCCGAAGAAACCCCGTTGAGGCCGGATGCGTTCGTCCTTTCGGACCAGGAGAAGATAGAGCGCATCGAGGAAAGTGTGAGGGACGTCATGCTGACCCTGGGGCTCGACCTGGATGACGACAGCCTGAAGGGCACCCCCAGGAGGGTAGCCAAAATGTACGTGGAAGAGCTCTTCAGTGGGCTTCACCCCAAGAGGAAACCCAAGGCATCCACCTTCAAGAACAAATACAAATACGGTGAAATGCTCGTGGAAAAGAACATCACGGTCTATTCCACCTGTGAACACCATATGCTTCCCATCGTAGGGAAAGCCCATATCGCCTACATCTCCGCAGGATCCGTGGTAGGCCTGTCCAAGATGAACCGCATCGTGGATTATTTTGCAAAAAGGCCGCAGGTACAGGAGCGTATGAACATACAGATCGTGCGTGAGCTCCAGAAGGTCCTGGGTACACAGGATGTGGCTTGCGTGATCGATGCCAAACACCTCTGTGTGAATTCCAGGGGCATACGGGACGTGGAGAGCAGCACCGTCACTGCAGAATACGGAGGCCGATTCAAGCAAGAGGCCATCAGGAAGGAATTTTTGGAATACATCAACCTGGATACGACCTTTTAATCCTCGAGGATCCCAATGGCGCTTTACCGAGACCAGCAACTTAAGATCTACAATTCCCTTACCGGCAAAAAGGAGGTTTTTGAACCCATCAGCGAAGGCCATGTGGGCATGTACGTTTGCGGGCCTACGGTATACAGCAATGTCCATCTGGGCAACTGCAGGACCTTTATGTCCTTCGACATGATCTTCCGATACCTCAAACATCTGGAATACAAGGTGAGGTATGTGCGCAACATCACGGATGCCGGCCATCTGGAAGACGATGATGCGGGAGAAGGGGAAGACAAGATCGCCAAAAAAGCGCGTTTGGAACAGATCGAACCTATGGAGGTTGTACAGCGATATACAGTTGATTTTCACAATATCCTGCAGAAATTCAACCTCCTGCCCCCCAGCATTGAGCCCACAGCCACAGGGCATATTATAGAGCAGATCGAGATCATCAAGGAGATCCTGGAAAAAGGATTCGCCTACGAGATCAACGGTTCCGTGTATTTTGATGTGGTCAAATTCAACAAGGACCATGAATACGGGAAACTGAGCGGCCGCAAACTGGAGGATATGATCAGCAATACCCGGGAGCTGACCGCCCAGGACGAGAAACGCAACCCCCAGGACTTTGCGCTTTGGAAAAAGGCAGAGCCCCAGCATATCATGAGATGGCCTTCCCCCTGGGGAGATGGATTTCCCGGCTGGCACCTGGAATGCACGGCCATGAGTACCAAATACCTCGGGGAGACCTTTGATATTCACGGGGGTGGCATGGATCTGAAATTTCCCCACCACGAATGTGAGATCGCACAGTCCGAAGCATCCACGGGGCAGGCTCCGGTAAAATACTGGCTTCACGCCAACATGCTCACCATGAATGGGAAGAAAATGGCCAAGTCTACAGGCAATAACATCCTCCCGAATGAGATCTTTTCGGGAGAGAATACACTGCTCAGCAAGGCTTTTTCACCGGCAGTGGTGCGATTCTTTATGATGCAGGCCCATTACACGAGCATCCTCGACCTAAGCGACGAGGCCCTCATGGCTTCTGAAAAAGGGTATCACCGGCTCATGGATGCCCTGGGGATCATCGAAAGCCTGGAGGCCGGCAAGACTTCGGACCTGGATATTCACGCATGGAGACAGCGCTGCTACGATGCCATGAATGACGATTTCAATTCCCCTGTCCTGATCGCCGTACTCTTCGAAGGGGTCCGCTATATCAACCAGCTCAGGGAAGGAAAAGCAAAAATTTCCGGAGAAGACCTCGCCATCCTGAAGGAAACCATGAACGACTTCGTTTTTGACGTGCTTGGGCTGGAGTCCAGGACCATGGACAATGCCATTTCGGATAAGCTCGGGGGAGTGGTCTCCCTCCTTATAGAGATGCGCAATGAGGCCCGGGCAAGCAAGGATTTTGCCACTTCAGACAAGATCAGGGATGAGCTCTCAGCCCTTGGCATACAACTTATGGACGGGAAAGAAGGTACTACCTTCAGCATCTCATGAAAAAGGTCCTCATCGCTCCCTTTATCTTTCTGGTGAGGGGCTACCAGCTCCTTATCTCCCCTTATCTCCCGTCTAGCTGCAGGTATACACCCACCTGTTCCCAGTACACCCTGGAAGCCCTGAAAAAGCACGGCCTGTTCAGGGGAGGCTGGCTCTCTCTCAAACGCATCTTCAGTTGCCACCCCTGGGGAGGCAGCGGCTATGACCCTGTCCCTTAGTCTGCCGGGATTCGTCAACAGAAAGAAAATAGAGAGAAGCCTGTGAAAACCTTTTCCTCTTTGTGTATTTGTTTATCTTAGACCCTTAAAACAAACCCATGTATTTTTTAGATTTTATATGGAATCCTGCCGACACCCTTTTCAAGATCGGCTTCCTGCAGATCAAGTATTACAACCTCCTGTGGATCGTCGCCTTTGCTCTGGGGTGGTTCATCATGAAACGGATCTTCCTCAACGAGAAGAAGACCGTACAGGAACTGGATTCCCTTTTTATCTACACCGTGATCGCCACCATGCTGGGTGCCCGACTCGGCCATGTATTCTTTTACGACTGGTCCTATTATTCGCAGCATTTGATCGAGATACTCCTCCCTATCCGTGAACGGGCGGGCGGCAACCTCTTTGGGCTCATCAGCGGGTATGAGTTCACGGGGTTTACGGGTTTGGCGAGCCATGGGGCTGCCATTGGGATCATCATAGGCATGTATCTGTATGTCCGTAAACACAAGGGCTTTAATATGCTCTGGGTTCTTGACAGGGTGGTCATCCCGGTCTCCATTGGTGCTTTTTGCGTCAGGCTGGGTAATTTCTTCAATTCTGAGATCAACGGTAAGATCGTGGAAAAATCCTTTCTTTTTGCCACTAAATTCGTCCGGGACAGTGACGATATGCCGGCCTCAACGGCCATGAGGGTCACACAGAAAAAAAACCCTGACGCGGCCTACAAGGCCCTTGAAAGCAATCCCCAGTTCTCGGAATACCTGGAGGCCATTCCATACAGGCATCCCGCACAGCTGTACGAGGGAATCGCCTATATCTTTGTCTTCCTACTCTTGTATTATCTCTACTGGAAGACAGACAAAAAGGACCGTCCCGGTTTCCTGTTCGGCCTTTTCCTGGTCTTGCTGTGGACCATCCGATTCTTTGTAGAATTCGTGAAGAAGAGCCAGGGCGGTTTTGAGGAGTCCCTCGGTCTCCTCTCTACGGGCCAGTGGCTGAGCCTGCCCTTTATCCTGGTCGGGTTCTATTTTATGTTCAAACCATCCAGGGGATAGAGCGTGATGAGTTTTAAAAGAAGAATCCGGATCTTACCCATTGTATTGAGTTCTCTTTTCCTTCTGATGGGATGCAAAGAGGAACCCAAAAAGATCGTCACCACGGCCCCCATCACCTTTACCAAAGAAGGGACCCTGTCCCTGTACAGAGGTGAAACGGATTCCCTGATCGCCCGACTCGACATAGAGATCGCCGAGGGGGAGTACGAGACCCAGACCGGCCTTATGTACAGGGATGGATTAGGGAAAGATCAGGGGATGCTCTTTGTGTTTCCGGAAGAGGCCTACCACAGCTTCTATATGAAGAACACCCGCTTCCCCCTCGATATCATCTACCTGGACCGGGATTCGGTCATCACCAGTATCGTGAAGAATGCACGACCTCTTCAGGAGAAAAGCCTTCCCTCCACGCAACCGGTCATGTATGTCCTGGAGGTCAATGCCGGGCAAAGTGATGAATGGGGCCTGAAGGAAGGGGACCGTATTCACTTCATCAGGCTGTAGGACCGGGGAGATCCATAAAAAAAGTCCTGAGGTATGCTCAGGACTTCCTTCATTTTTATTTACGGACTTCTTAATTGTCGATGATATCGGCGGTAGCTTTGATATTCTCTTTCAGGCTGTCTGCAATATCCTGGTTTCCATCCTCGTCATTGGGATAGATCTCGATGAGACCGTCCTGGTTATTATCGGTCGCCAGGCTCAGGTCGATCTGGTTAAATGAGCTGAGGAACTGGTCAATGTCAAAGGTTACGGTAAAGTTAACCACGCCATCTACCACCTGCACCCCTGTGCTTCTGCCAACGTCCAGGTTTTCACTGGTATCATGCCAGAATACGAAAGGAGTACCATCTATAGTCCCTTCGATGAATATGGATTTATCATAGAGGGCATGGGTAACTGGAAGGGCTTCATCCTTGTGGAATTTGAACCTCAGTTCCTTGTAGATTCCGTCAGGAACCACCGCCGTACCAATGGTCTGCGTCAGGGCATCAGAACCGTCGAGGAGATCGACCTGGTATGGGCCGCGGAACTGTATCTCGTCTGTATCCAGGCTGCTGTTGGGGTCATCGTCGTTCTTAAAGACCACATCCCGGATGGAGATCTTAAAATCGGTAAAGACCACATTCTCGTTGCCTTTACTGGCAGTCGTTGCGGCTTTCCCTGATGCTGAAGAGGATCGAACTCCTTCAATCCTCAGCTGGATCTTTCCTTCATCACTTTCTGCCGAGCAACTGGCCAGTCCTATGGCCAGGAGAGAAAAGAATACATTTTTAATTGATTTCATAAGTAAAGCATTAATAGGTTATCATTTATTTTCAGGGCGGGGCCGAACTCTTCGACCTCCTTTTGTATATAGAACATCTCAGTTAAAGGAACTCCTGAAAAATTTCGTTTTTTTTTTACAGAACTGACTGAAAATTCGACAATTATAGTATGATCCCTAACGCACAGAAACATTTAATATTGCACACAACACCCCGTGTTGAAGCCAGAACAGGGGGTTAGGTATCCCTAAAAAAAAACTGCCCCATCGAAGGGACAGTTTCAATTGACCGCCATCTTTAATTCATGGGGATGTTAAAGAAGAGGTCCGAACAATTTCCAATCCATAGCGTATTTAGTTCTTCTCAAACACCAGGGTATCTGTACTACCGTCTCCCCCGCTGATGTCGATCAGTTCAATTCGGGTGGAAGACCTGGAGACAATATCCCAGTCGTCTGTCAATTCTTCAAAAGCAGGCGGGGCAGAGAAAAAGATGTTAAAATCCACATCGTCCGGGCTGTCGTAATCATCGTCGTCGGAACTGTCGTCCGTGGTCACGGACCAGGTACCGTTTATCGTACTGCTGCCGTTATCGGCTACAAGGCTTCCATCGGCGTTGAAGGTGAAGGTGTAACCGTTGTAATCTCCGGTCTCATCCATACCCGAGTCGATATAACTGCTGATCACCCAGGTCCCGGATACCGCGAGGTCCGTTACTGCCTGAGCGACTACTGAAGGATCCTGCATGTTATCATCCGTACTGTCTGAGGCGCATTGCGTAAGAAGGATGGAAAGGATCGGGATACTGAAGGTGAAAAGAAACTTTTTCATGGGATATGATCTTTATATAGTTAATAGAAGTGAATGAAAAGTAGAGAGCATCCCGGACCCAAGGGGCTTATAAATGGAGACCAGGACACTCCCGTTAATTCATAGGTTAAGGGGTACAGCTGCTTCTGAATTCCAGCTCGTCATCGTTGGCCATCCTCAGATCTACCTCGAATTCGCCTTCGTATTGCTCCAGTTCGTGAAGCATCCAGTCCGCATTGAAATCATTGAGATCAGGAATGTTGATGCTCACGGTGATATTGTTTCCGGACCCGCTGCTTGACCATGTTCCGGAGAAAGATTCAGCAGAGGTTTCTGCAGTGACATTTCCTTCTGCATCAAAGCTGAAGGTGTATCCCACATACTGATCTGTAAGGTCCGTGTCATTCCTTTCAAGGTCCTTCACATACCAGCCATCACATCCGGTAATGAAATCCGTAAGACCTTCCGTAGTACAGTCATCACAGTCGTCGTCATTATAGTCGTAGTCGTCATCCTCATCACAATCGTCTTTGGCTTCATCGATGATGTCTTCCAACTGGTCGAGGTTGGCGACAGAGATCTCGGTTCCGTCTGAGAGGATCAGGGTAATGGGGAATTCCACGTTCACGATAATATCTTCATCCAGTTCCTCAATAAAGAAATAGAGCTCCTGGTCGCTGTTGATCGTAATGGTATCAACAAGCTCGTTGTTAGTATCGAATATGGACACAGTAATGGGGTAGTCGATGTCTATACACTCGATGTCGTCATCGTATTCGTTCTCTCCTGCACAATCATCGGCATAGGCCTCGAACTCATCGAGGGAATTGATCGTGACCGTCCTGAAATCACTCAGGACAATGGTAATGGGAAATTCGATTACGACAGAATCCTCATCGTCGTCAAATTCATCGAGTATATCCTCCACGGTATCCAGGTCCTCCTCGGAATTCACGGTAAGTTCCATTCCATTGACCACCACCGTGAAAGGGTACTCCAGGGAAAAACAATTGGCCTGGTCTACGATGTTATCGTCAGAACCATCCTTCATAGCCGTTCTTTGCATGAGGTTGGCTACGACTGAATTGGCTTTAAGAGCCTGGTCCTGAGGTCCTTCTATAAGAACCGATTCTTCCTTCCGTCAGGAGGTGAACACCAGCGAGGCTAGCAGGATAAGTGATAAAAACTTTACAATCGAATTCATAGCATAATAAGATTTAAATTAAACTGTTTACCCTTAAAACAACCGAGTTCTCATTTCTCCTGAAAAAAATTGAGAAATTTTAATTTTTATCTTTAACGCAGCTACATCGAGATTGTTTTGACCAAGGATCCACAAGAAAACGTTTGCCGGGAAGAGACCTATAAACGGCTCTATGAAAAGTACGCCCAGGAATTGCACAACTACCTGTATTACAAATACGGTGAGACGTGCAATCCGGACGACAAGACCCAGGATGCATTTATCACATTATGGGAGAACTGTAAGAAAGTGGTGTTCTCAAAGGCCAGGGCATTTTTGTATAAGGTGGCTAACAACAATGTCCTGAACGACATCAAACACCACAAGGTGGTCCTCCGGTATCGTTCAGAAAAACCGGCAGATATCACGCGGGAGGATCCGGAGTTCCTGATGCGCAAGGAGCAGTACTTCAGGCAGTACCAGCAGGTCCTGGCCAGGCTGACGGAAGAGCAGCGCGTTGCCTTCCTGCTCAACAAGGTGGAGGGAAAGAAACACGAAGAGATCGCTGAAATTCTGGGGGTCACCAGAAAGGTAGTGGAGTACCGTATTTATTCGGCTTTTGCCACCCTTAAAGAAGAACTTGAAGATTTTCGCATAAAATAATCAGGAATTCTGAAGACAGAATTGTTATATAGGTAAGAACAAGAATCATGGAAGAGAAATCCCTACTTGAAAGATGGCTGAACGACAGCCTTACGGATTCTGAGAAGAAGTCTTTTCAGGAGTCGGAGGATTTTCCCTTTTACGAGCAGTTGATCGCCGATGCATCCTGCTTTAAGGCCTCTCATTTTTCAAAAGTTTCGGATTTCAATTCCCTGCAAAAGGAGATCCGGGAGCGGGAGGTTCCTGTCAGAAAGCTGCACCCGACCACCTGGTTCCTGAGGATCGCCAGTGTGTTCGTAATAGGGTTTGCCCTGTATTATTTCATCTTGTTTCCCTCCGAAGTGAAGGTGGAGACCCTCGCGGCACAAAAGACAACTATTGAGTTGCCGGACGCCTCACAGGTGGTACTCAACGCCCTGAGTGAGATCACCTACAAGCGAAGGGGATGGGATAAGAACCGGACCCTCCAACTGAAAGGGGAAGCTTTTTTTGATGTCGCCAGGGGATCGCGGTTCGATGTGGTCACACCCCTGGGTACCGTCTCTGTATTGGGTACCGAATTCAATGTGAAACAGCGGGCCACGGATTTTGAAGTGATCTGTTACGAAGGACGTGTAAAAGTCGTTTCCGGGGAACATACGGAGGAACTGCGCGCCGGGGAACGGTTGAGCTTCGTCAAAGGCAGTATGAGCAGGGGCCAAACCTCTTTCAAAGGACCCCAGTGGACGGATCATATCAGCGATTTCCGGGAGACGCCCCTTGCCCAAGTGATCGCAGAACTGGAAAGACAGTACGATATTGAGGTGGTCCTCGAGAATGTTTCCGAAAACACCCTCTTTACGGGAGGATTCGTGCACCACGATCTGGAAGACGCCCTGCGCTCCATTGCTGAACCACTCGGGCTTACCTACAGTCTCTCTGATAATAACAAGGTGATCCTGACATCCAGTGAAAAGTAAGCAATATTTCTTCTTTCTCCTTATTCTTTGCTTCGGGATATCCTCCTTTTCACAACAAATTCAAGACCCTAAACCCCTCAAGGAGGTACTCCAAGAGGTGACCCGTACAACAGGGTACCGCTTTAACTATGCCTCCGCGATGGTGGAAGGGATCGAAATTCCACTCCCGGACCCTGAATGGGAGATACAGGAGATCCTCTCCTATCTGGCCGATAAAACCGGCCTGGCCTTCTCGGAGTTGCCCAATAACTTTATCTCTGTAACCAGGAAGGCGAATGCGTTTTGCGGCTTCCTCAGGGACCGGAACACCGGGGATCCCCTGCCCTATGCGACCATACAAAGTAATTCGGGGTCGACCATTTCAGACGAAAACGGCTATTTCGAACTGGATTTCGAAGGGGACGGGGGGAGAATATCCATCAGTTTCATGGGGTACAGGAAGTGGGAAGAGGAGATCACCCGAACTACTACCGGAGGATGCAGGGATTTCTTTATGATCCCCCAGCAGCTCGAACTGGCCGAGATCGTGCTCTACGATTACCTGATCCGGGGGATCGACCAGCTCGATGACGGTTCTTACCAGCTCGATTTCGACCGGTTCACCATCCTGCCCGGCCTCATAGAGACAGACGTGCTACAGGCCGTGCAGGCATTTCCCGGGATCCAGAGTGTCAGTGAGACAGTATCCGACATCAATATCAGGGGTGGGACCAATGACCAGAACCTCATCCTGTGGGACGGGATCAAAATGTACCAGTCGGGCCATTTCTTTGGCCTGATCTCCATGTTCAACCCCATGATCACCCAGAACGTATCCCTGCGGAAGAACGGATCCCCTGCCAGCTATACCGATGGGGTCTCAGGTACCATCGCCATGGAAACGGATGATCTCATCAACCGTAATTTTTCGGGCTCCCTCGGTGTGAATTTTATCGATGTCAACGGATTTGTGGATACTCCCCTGGGTACATCCTCCTCCATACAGGTCGCTGTGAGGAAAGCTATCAATGATTTTGTCGAAAGTCCGACCTATTCCGAATATTTCTCCAGGATCTCCCAGGATACGGAAGTGGAGACCAACGTGGGGAACGTGGTCAATTCTGACAAGAGTTTCGACTTTTACGATACCTCCCTGAGGTGGCTCTGGCAGGTCTCAGACCGGGATAAGGTACGGCTGAACTTCATCCTGGCCGAAAACGATCTGGTCTTTAACGAGAACGCTGATATAGCCAACATTCCGGTGACCCGGGAAAGCAGTCTGAGCCAGGGGACCATTGCGGGCGGAATCAAGTACGACCGCCAGTGGAGTGAAAGGGTCAGTACAATTCTCCAGATCTACAATACGGACTACAATCTCAGGGCTATCAATGCCAATATCGCCAACGACCAGCGTTTTCTCCAGGAAAACAAGGTTTCGGAAACGGCGGTCAGGTCCGATCTTTCTTATCGGATAGAGGACCGGTGGCAGTGGAATTCGGGCTATCAATTTACCGAGACCAAGGTCACCAACCTGGACGACGTGGACGACCCTGTTTTCAGGCGCCTGGAGGGTGATGTGCTTCGGGTGCACAGCGGGCATACGTCCCTGGGGTATTACTCCGCCGATCGGGCTACCCGCATGAATGCAGGTCTTCGGGTGAATTACCTGGACAAGTTCGGGAGGTTCATCTGGGAACCACGGCTAAGTCTCACCCAGCGGATCACCGAAGGATTCAACCTGGAGATCCTGGGGGAATTCAAGCATCAGAACACCTCTCAGGTGATCAATTTTCAAAACGACTTCCTCGGGATTGAAAAGAGGCGATGGCAACTGGCCGATGAGCAGGACATCCCCGTGATCACCAGCAAACAGGGTTCTGCAGGCCTGAGTTTCAACAGGGCGGGATGGCTGCTGAATGCGGTAGGCTACTACAAGGAGGTAGACGGGATCACGGCACAGAGCCAGGGGTTCCAGAATCAGTATGAGTTTGCGAAGGCCATAGGAAGCTACGAGGCCCTGGGATTGGACCTCCTACTGCGGAAGCAACTACAGGAACTCAGCGCCTGGTTCAGTTATTCCCTCCTGGATTCTGACTATACCTTTGAGAGCCTGCCGGAACGCGTTTTCCCAAATAATTACAACATTACCCATGCCCTGACGCTCGGGGTAAGCTACGAATCGGACCACCTGAGACTGGCTGCCGGGTGGAACTGGAGGACCGGAAAACCTACGACAGATCCGGACGAGCTCCAGCCAGTAGTTAACAACGCCGTAAATTTCCTTCCCAGTAATTCGGATCGGTTCCTGGACTACATGAGAGTGGATATATCGGCCCTCTATGCTTTCGCTCCCTCCCCCGGCACCAGCGCTCAATTGGGTTTTTCGGTCTGGAATCTCTTTGACAGGGAAAATACCGTGAGCCGTTTCTATCGGGTGGTCGGCCCCCAGGAGGCCAGAGCCTTCACTCAAAATTCACTGGGTATAACCCCGAATGCAGTCTTTCGGCTGAACTTTTGACATAAAGGAAGAACAGGCATAAGAACTCCTGTACACATCCGTGTGAAGGACTATATTTGCATGTAAACCGAGCACGATCAAGTGCTCTACTGACATGTATTGATGCAGAGCTGGGCCATCTTTACGGAAAATGACACCCCGGCAGCCCCTTTGATAGACCGGCTGCTCAACGGGCCCCTGCCTTCCGGTTTTGAGGCATTGAGAGGAAAAAAGGGAGCCTTGTTTTCGAACTCTGAGATCCTCAGGTGGATGGAGGAAGAACTCAGGCACGACCGGAAAGTGCTCGCACGCGAAAACCCCCAGAGCCTTCAGTCCATGTCGAGCGGAGAGCGAAAAAAGGCACTCTTCGCCTATCTTCTGGAACAAAAACCGGATTACCTGATCCTGGACAATGCGTTTGACAACCTGGACAGGACGGCCCGGCAAGACCTCTGGGAAAAGATCACCTCCCTTTCGGCCTCTACTTCGATGATCCAGGTCCTCAGCAGACGATCGGACCTCCTGCCGTTTATCACCCAACGAGCCCGCTGGCAAGGGGGCGAACTCCAATGGCTGGCACATCCGGAAAAAGAAAGCCGGATAAAAGACCCCTTTCCCAATGCCCTTCCCCCCGCCCCTGAAAAATGGGGTTACACAACCCCCACCCTGATCGAACTCAGGGATGTATCGGTTTCCTTCCGGGACAAAATGGTCCTTCACCGCATCTCCTGGAAAATAGCGCCGGGAGATTTCTGGGAATTGAGAGGACCCAATGGGAGCGGAAAGACCACCCTATTATCGCTTATCACCGGGGACAGCCCCAAGGCCTACGGACAGGAGATCTATCTCTTTGGAACTCGAAAAGGGAGTGGGGAGAGCGTGTGGGATATCAAGCAGCATATAGGCTATATTACCCCGGCACTCACGGATCGGTTCAGGGGATATTTTACCCTGGAACAGATGCTGATCTCGGGCCTCGTGGACTCTATCGGCCTGTATACACTCCCGACCGAAAGACAGAAAAAGCTGGCTGCGTCCTGGTTGGAACTCCTGGGAATGACCCCCCTTAAGGATACCTATTTCCACGACCTGAGCAAGGGGCAGCAGCGGCTCATCATGTGCGCCAGGGCCATGATCAAACACCCCTTGCTGCTCATCCTGGATGAACCCACGGCAGACCTGGACGACCGCTCCGCAGAGTTGGTGGTACACCTGGTCAACAAGCTGGGCCGGGAAGGCACTACCGCCATTCTTTTTGTTTCTCACAGGGAAGAACCCGGACTGGCCCCCAACAGCATCCTGCAGCTGAACCCAACAGATAGAGGGTCTGAGGGTCTTATTTTGAAGTGATTTTTTATTTTTTTATTTTATAGAGAATTCGATCAAAAATGCCGTATACCATAGAACACAGGGTGCTCCCCGAATATCTCGAAGTGCATGTCAAAGGGATCATACTACCCGGGAAGGAGTTGAAGGAGGCCAAGGAACGCTGGACGGCGATCGCTTCTCTGTGCAGATCTGCGGACAGAAAACTCGTGCTGGCATTTTTGGATCTAGAGGGCCAGCATTCCACCAGTTCCAAATTCAACCTGGTGGATGCAGCGGCAAATATGGGGTGGGTCCCGGATTACAAACTGTCCGTTGTGGTCAAGAACCAGGAACAGTTTATGCACCTTTCTTTTACCGAGACCGTCATGAACAACCTGGGTTATGAGATGAAACTCTTCCTCAATAAACGGGAAGCCCGGAAATGGTTGCTCGCTTAAAAAAAAACCGCTCAGTGAGCGGTTTCTTTTTTTATCGGTTCCTCTTGGATATCTTTTCCTTAAGCGTATCGTACATCACAGGTGTTGCAATGAAGAGGGAGGAATAGGTTCCCACTATGATCCCCACGATCATGGCGAACATAAACCCTCTCAGGGTCTCCCCACCAAAAATAAAGATCGCAAGTAACACGACCAGGGTGGTCAGGGAGGTATTCAGCGTACGGCTCAGCGTACTGTTGAGGGCTTCATTGATATTGACGCCCTGATTGAATCCCTTTTCACTGACGATCTCGCGGATCCGGTCGAAGACCACCACTGTATCGTTCAGGGAATATCCGATCACCGTCAGGATGGCCGCGATAAAGGCCTGGTCGATCTCCATACTGAAAGGCATGTACATACTGAAGAAAGAGAAGACACCCAAAACGATGAGCACGTCGTGGAATACGGCAGCCACCGCTCCCAGGGAGAATTGCCATTTTCTGAACCTCAGCAGGATGTAGAGGAAGACCACGGCCAGGGAGCCCAATACGGCCCAAACGGCATTCTTCTTGATATCGTCGGCAATTGTCGGCCCCACCTTCCTGTACTTCATCACTCCTATGTCCTCATTGGTGCCCCCGGGTACGAAGTCCTCGTAAGTGGCCCCGTCCGGAAGGTATTTTTGCAAGGTGGTGTACAGGATGCCCAGGATCTCATCATCGACCTCCGTTCCCTGTGCATCCACCTTGTATTTTGTAGTGACCATGATCTGGTTGGCGTCCCCGAAAGTCTTGGCACTGGCGCTTCCCAGGGTAGCTGTAAGGTCATTGGTGATCTCCGATGGGTTTACAGGGTCGATGAAACGGATCTGGTAGTTACGACCTCCGACGAAATCGACACCCTGGTCCAGTCCCCTGGTAAACAGGGAAGCTGCACCGGCTATCACGATGATCCCTGAAATGATGTAAGCGAACTTCCTCTTGCTGAGGAAATCAATATTCACATTCTGGAAGAGATTCTTGGTGATCACGGTAGAAAAGGCCAGGGATCGCCCTTTGCCGGAAATATACCAGTCTACCAGCAATCTCGTGATAAAGATAGCCGTGAACAGGGAGGTGAGGATACCTATGATCAATGTAGTTGCGAATCCCTTGATAGGTCCGGAACCAAAAACCAGGAGGATCAAAGCCGTAAGACCGGTCGTGATATTGGCATCCAAAATGGACGATAAGGCATTGTTAAAACCGTCGTTGATGGCCTGTCCCTTGCCTTTTCCTTTATGAACCTCTTCCTTGATCCGCTCAAAGATCAGCACATTCGCGTCCACGGACATACCGATGGTCAGTACGATACCGGCAATACCGGGCAGTGTGAGTACCGCTCCCAGACTGGCCAGCACCCCGAAGATCAGTACGATGTTGAAGACCAGGGCGATATCTGAAAAGATTCCCGCCTTGCCGTAGTAGAAGAACATCCATATCAGTACGAAGATCATGGCGATCACGAAGGAAGTAAAGCCGCTGTCAATGGCTTCCTGTCCCAGGGATGGCCCAACGACGAAGGAATCGATGATCTCTGCAGATGCAGGCAGTTTACCCGCCCTCAGTACGTTGGCGATATCCTTGGTCTCATTTACGGTAAAGGTCCCGGTGATCTCAGAGCTACCCCCGGAAATACCGCCTACCTGGGATACGCCCGGTGCGGTATACACCTTATTATCCAGTACGATGGCGATGCCCGTATTGTTCAGGTTGGCCTCGTTCGTCAGTTTTTCCCATTCCTTGGCTCCTCTCACGTTCATGTCCATCCCTACAGCAGGGCGGTTGAACTGGTCGAACTGGTCGCGCGCATCGCTGACCACATCCCCGCTGATACGCGGAATGCCCTCCCTGTTCGATTTCAGGGCGTAGAGGGCAGCCACCTCAGAATTCTGTGAAGGGCGCTCCCAGAGGAATTTTGTGAACTGCACCTCTGAAGGAAGCAACCTCCTGATCTCGGGCATACGCAGCCATGAACCGATCTGGGCCGTATCCTTGATAGCCGCTATGGCGATGGCATAGCCCGGTCCGTTGAGTTGGAGTTTTTCGAATAACGGGTTGCGTTCTGCTGTAAGGTCCAGGGAATCCTGGGCCACGTCAGAGAGCAGGGTGTCGATCTCGGAAGCCTCCTTTACCGGAGCTTCGTCTGTATCTTTTACGAGGGTCTTTAATTGTTCATTGGCCTGGATAAAGAAGTTGATCAGGGCCTGGTTCCCGGGTTCATAGGTTTCCCAGAATTCGAGCTGGGCCGTACTGGACAGCAGGTCCTGTGCCCTGGCGATGTCCCTGGCGCCCGGTAACTCCACCAGGATACGGCCGGAAGTGCCTTCCCGCTGGATGTTGGGCTGGGTTACCCCGAAGCCGTCTATACGTTCCCTGAGTACCTCAAAAGCGGATACGATGGACTCGTCGATCTTCCTGCGGATGATCGGTTTTACCTGGTCATCGGTCATCTGGAAGTTGATCTCGTCACTCAGCCCTTTATTCGCAAAGATGTCGGGGGAGGCGAGCTTGGTGTCACCTTTGATATTGTCAAATGCCTCAAAGAACAGGTTGAGATAGGTATCATCACTGTTTTTGGAAGCCTGATCCGCATCGGCCAGGGCCTTGTTAAATACCGGGTTTCTCGTATTGTCGGCAAGCCCTTTCAGGATGTCTTTAACAGAGATCTGGAGGGTTACGTTGATCCCTCCTTTCAGGTCGAGTCCCTTATTGAGCTCCTTCTTTTTCGCCTCGTTGTAGGAGGTGTAACCCAGCACTGTGTTATCCCCTATGGAATCGAGGTACCTCGCTTCAAGCGCCTCCCGCTCAGCTACGTAATTCTCTTCTGTCGAAGGGATCCTGGCGGTGGCATAGGCCTCAGCTTCATCCTCTAACCTGCTGGTGATGAAGGTGTAAGAGAGTTGGTAGATACTTACCAGCCCGAACAAAAAAGCAAAAAGCTTGATCAGTCCTTTATTCTGCATCTGATTTTTTAATTAATTGATGGATTCCGTAAATAGCGTGCAAATATATCATTTCCAAGAGGAACTGACAATTTATTTGAATGATTTATAGGTCATTTCCCGGCCCGGGATTCCTTCGAAATTCACGGGATTGAAAGCAGAAAAAAAGCGTCCCCTGGGGGAACGCTTTTATCTGTTTGATCCATGGGAAATTTAAACCTGCAGCAGGCCGTTGGTCTTTCTCACCCCTTCGGCACTTTCCTGCATTTTGGCCTTCTCCGCCTTGTCGAGGTCGATCTCAACGATCTTCTCGATCCCGTTCCTGCCCAGGATCACAGGAACCCCGATACAAATATCCTTCAGGTCGTACTCCCCGTTGAGGAGGACGGAGCAGGGAAAGAGTTTTTTCTGGTCGCAGGCAATGGCCTGTACCAAAGAAGAGACCGCAGCGCCGGGGGCATACCAGGCACTGGTTCCCAGCAGTTTGGTAAGGGTGGCTCCACCCACTTTGGTGTCTTCCACAACCTGGGCCAATCTGTCTGCAGAGAGGAATTCAGAGACCTTTACGCTGTTCCGGGTGGCATGTCTGGCCAGGGGTACCATCCCCGTATCGCTGTGACCGCCTATGACCATTCCGTCTACGTCTGAGATCGGAGCACCCAGGGCTTCGGCCAGCCTGTATTTGAACCGGGCACTGTCCAGAGCACCGCCCATTCCGATGATCCGCTCCTTGGGCAGGTCGGTGATCTTGTGGACCAGATAGGTCATGGTATCCATAGGGTTGCTCACCACGATCAGGATGACTTTGGGGGAGTGCTTGATCAAATTCGTCGCTACGTCTTTTACTATTCCCGCGTTGATCCCGATCAGTTCCTCCCGTGTCATTCCGGGTTTCCTCGGAATTCCGGAGGTGATCACAGCTATGTCGCTGTTGGCGGTTTTGGAGTAGTCGCCGGTAGTCCCTGAGATCTTGGTATCAAAACCATTCAGGGAAGCGGTTTGCATGAGATCCATGGCCTTTCCTTCGGCATATCCTTCCTTGATATCGAGAAGGACCACTTCTGATGCAAAATCCTTGATAGCGATGTACTCTGCGCAACTGGCCCCGACAGCACCGGCACCTACAACTGTAATTTTCATACTTGTGTTTTTTCGTGTGTTAATCTGAGATGAAGACGTCCCTGAATTGGAAGATAACCCCTTAAAAATCGAGCCTTTCCAAAGACCGGACCGTGGCGCAAAAATAGCAAATTCTATCGGACTTTACCGCCTCCACCAAAGGATTATTTTCGCGTAGATCTCGGGTAAACGGGTAGGAAAACACTTTCACAAATGAGCCTGCAGGGTGACGTTCGTCGAATTTTTGGATAGGGAGCATGCCGTTCATCGAAAAATGGCAATACAGCCTGAAAACAAGACGTTAGAACCCTGTAACAGATCCCAAGTCTAAAACCTACATTTTGAAAAAGCTTTTTTCCCTCCTGGCTATTGTCACCATTATTTCGGTGAGCAATTGTACAAAGATCCCTGAAAATAACGACCCGATCATCGGGATCTGGTCGAGAGTAGATGTTTCCACAGACCAGGAAGCCGGAAGGCAGACCATCCGACAGGAATGGATATTCAATGATGTGTACCTGGGCAGGTATCATTCCTATGAGGGCAGCCAACTCGATGTAAAGACCGATTTCAGCTGGACCCAGGAAGACGGAATCTACACCATTTCATACCCCGGGACAGATATGCCTGAACAACGGGTGAGCATGAAGAATTCTGAAGAAGGAACCGTGCTGGAGGATGTTCAGGGCAACATCCTGGCGCTAAGAGAATAAGGAATCCCCTGACTTTTTTCTATATAGTAAAACAGCCTTCCATCTGGAAGGCTGTTTTCATTAAATATGGTCATGTTCTTACCTGAAACCAAAACTCAGCCCGAAGGAGAAGTTGTTGAATTCGGCAAGGGTATAATCGGCATGAAGCCTGAAAAAGCCCAATTTAAGCCTGGTACCCACGTTGGCCGTAACCCCGCTTGCATCCTTGTTCAGGGTAAAGGGATCGGTGATCGACTGCTGGAAAGGTCCGGATTGCACATCATAAGTTCCGAGAATGGCTGTTTCTGATTTTCCACTCAGGTACCCCAGGCTACCGTAAAAATTGATAATAGGCAGTTTGGTGGATACCACGGCCTGGAAGACCCAGGTGTTGATCTTGGCATCGATCCGCTGATCCGAACCTGCGATGATATTGGTGTCTGTAAAGTCATAGGTCCCGTTGATATGGGTGTACCCGATCACACCGGAAATAGCAATGGGCAGGATCTTGTCTGCGGGCAGGTGTTTGGTGAATTCGTGCTGTATCCCAACCCCATACAGGCTGATCGCCACATCATCCGTGTCGATCTTGGGCAGGAAGCGCGCCTTTATCTCGGTGCCCTTGATCAGTCCGACACTCCCCTGTATATACCCGGAAGGAATGAAGTTGATATCCTCTGCTGCGAGGCCCGAAGGAAGCTCAAATTCCTCTCTGGCCGTGACCCCCGGGGCCACCTCATCCTCTACGAATACACGGATGCCCTGAATGTCTCCCAGGGCTGTGGAAACGGTTTTGGACGTACTTCCATCCACAAACTGGAGGTTTTGATAGTCGGCCGTATTCAACACAAAGGTCTTTTTGTCTTCCTTGTTCTTAAAACCGGTGAGGTTTCCGATCACAGAGATCTCGAATCCTCCCAGGGGTTTGGCATCCCCCGTGTTGAACCAGGAGCCTGCAATGCTGTAAATGGCCCCTTCGGAGACGGGAGCCAGATAATCATTCATAAAGGTCTCGGCATCTTCTACCCCGGCCGCAAAAAGGTCGTTGACATTGGATTGTGCCTGCACGGCCAGCACGCAGAATCCCATCATAGCAAACAATAGATTTTTCATATCGATTTAATTTTGCCTAAAACTAAAAAACTCGCCCTGGGGAGGCGAGTTTTTGTTGTGTAATGCCAGTTTTTATGCATCAATGTTGGCGTAGACCGCATTTTTCTCGATAAACTCCCTCCTGGGGGGGACTTCATCGCCCATCAGCATGGAAAAGATACGATCGGATTCCGTGGCATTGTCTATGGTGACCTGCCTCAAGGTCCTGAACTCCGGATTCATGGTGGTCTCCCAGAGCTGTTCGGCGTTCATCTCTCCAAGACCCTTGTAGCGCTGTATGCTTACACCTCCCTTGAAGCTCTCGGCAATGGCATCCCGCTCCTTGTCGTTCCAGGCGTAGCTCTTCTTGTTGCCTTTCTTGACCAGGTATAGAGGCGGGGTTGCGATGTAGACATGGCCTGCCTCAATGAGTTCACGCATATAGCGGAAGAAAAAAGTAAGGATCAGCGTCTCGATATGGCTTCCGTCCACATCGGCATCACACATAATGATGACCTTGTGGTACCGGAGCTTATCCAGGTTAAGCGCCTTGCTGTCCTCCTCGGTTCCTATGGTAACCCCCAAAGCAGTGTAGATATTCTTGATCTCCTCATTCTCAAAGACCTTGTGCTGCATGGCCTTTTCCACGTTCAGGATCTTACCCCTGAGCGGCAGAATGGCCTGGAAGTTCCGGTCCCTGCCTTGCTTGGCCGTACCCCCTGCAGAATCTCCCTCCACGAGGAATACTTCGCATTTGGACGGATCCTGTTCCGAACAGTCGGAAAGTTTTCCCGGCAGCCCCCCTCCGGACATCACGTTCTTTCGCTGCACGAGTTCACGGGCCTTGGTCGCTGCATGCCTGGCCTGGGCCGCGAGTATGACCTTCTGAACGATGATCTTCGCATCGTCCGGGTGTTCCTCCAGGTAATTGGTCAGCATCTCGGAAACGGCCTGACTCACAGCCGCAGAAACCTCCCGGTTCCCCAGTTTGGTCTTGGTCTGCCCCTCGAACTGGGGCTCGGCTACCTTCACGGAGACAATGGCGGTAAGCCCTTCCCGGAAATCATCCCCCTGTATCTCAAATTTGAGCTTGTCCAGCATCCCGGAAGAATCCGCGTATTTCTTAAGCGTGGTGGTTAACCCCCGGCGGAATCCGGAAAGGTGGGTCCCCCCTTCATGAGTATTGATATTGTTTACATAGGAGTGCAGGTTTTCCGTGTATCCGGTGTTGTAGACCATGGCTACCTCCACGGGGATGTCATTCTTCTCCCCTTCCATGGAAATGATGTTCTGTATAAGTGCCTCGCGGTTCCCGTCCAGGAATCGGATGAATTCCTTCAACCCTTCCTCAGAATGAAAGACGTCCGAGATAAATTGGCCATCTTTGTCCTTCTGTCTGCGGTCTGTAATGGTGATAGTGATCCCTTTATTGAGGTAGGCCAGTTCGCGCATCCTGTTGGACAGGGTCTCGTAACTGAATTCTATGGTCTGGGTAAAGATCTGCTCATCGGGGTGGAAGGTGACCTCTGTACCTCTTTCCTTAGTAGTACCCGTGCTCTTTACGGGATAAAGTGCCCTTCCCCTTTCGTATTCCTGCTCCCATATCTTACCTTCCCGGAAGACCGTGGCCTTGAGGGAATTGGACAGGGCGTTTACCACAGAGACCCCGACTCCGTGGAGACCACCGGATACCTTGTAGGAGTCCTTGTCAAACTTTCCTCCGGCACCGATCTTGGTCATGACCACCTCCAGGGCTGAAACCCCTTCTTTTTTATGGAGGTCCACAGGGATGCCCCTTCCATTGTCCCGGACAGAGATCGAATTATCTTCATTGATGACGACACCGATCGTATCGCAATGGCCACCCATGGCCTCGTCTATGGAGTTGTCCACTACCTCGTACACCAGGTGGTGAAGTCCTCTTACTCCCACATCACCTATATACATGGATGGACGCATCCTCACGTGCTCTATTCCCTCCAGGGCCTGGATACTGTCGGCCGAATAATTGTTCTTCTTCTCTTCGCTCATAAGATCGATTAAGGTTTCACTTCTTACAAGGTCCTTTACAACCCTGTTTTCCTAACGCAAAAAACAATCCTGGAAGGTTCAAAATCCGGTGGATTTATCCGCTTAGAAACCTCTGGGATTGCCTGTGTTTTTACAATCTTACAAATATAAGGAAAACCCCGTGAAATATGGGGGTAGCGGCTCCATGATGCGGCGAAGTTATCAACAATTTAACAACAATTTCTGCCTGCTCCGGCGGAAACGGTATTTTTTTGAATTTACATGATAATTATTAGGTTTTCTCCCTTTTTTGAAGGGTAATTTTGTCCAGTATTTTACAAGTTATTGATCATGAGCGATTCCCGCGGCGTTTCTCTGAAACTGATGTCCCATATTCAAAAGGTGGTCGATGTACAAAGCAAGGTCATCTACTTCCTGCTGTGTATGATCCTTTCCTTTCTTCTGACCTATTGGATGTATGAACCTGGCCTCGATCAGGCGCAGGTATACGTACTCTTCCTCCTTTTTCTGGCGATCGGCCTGTGGGTCACCGAAGCCATCCCCCCCTTTGCTGTGGGACTCATGGTCTTCGGTTTTTTGATCTTCGCGATGAATAGCCATTATTCGGAGGTAGATCCGGATAACGTGAAGGCGCATTACATAGGCTATGTCAATTCATGGTCGAGCAGCGTGATCTGGCTGATGCTGGGCGGTTTCTTTATTGCTGAAGCCATGAGCAAGACCCGGCTGGACCGGGATGTGTTCGAGATCAGTGTATCCAGGATGGGAACCTCCCCCAGGAAGGTCCTGCTCGGGCTCATGCTCACCACTGCCCTTTTTTCTATGGTCATGTCCAATACAGCCACTTCGGCCATGATGATCGCCTCGGTTCTGCCCTTCCTGAACACCATGGAAAAGAATGCCTCTATGGCCAAGGCCATTCTTATCGGCATTGCGGGTGCTGCTACCATTGGCGGGATGGGTACCCTGATCGGCTCTCCCCCTAATGCCATTGCCGTGGAGGCCTTGAACAATCACGGGATGGCTGTCGGATTCCTGGAATGGATGATGGTGGGGTTTCCCATTTCTCTGATCCTTACCGGTTTGCTGTGGTACCTGCTTTCCAGAAGGTATATAGACGAGCAAGAAAAACTGGTCATCGAGCTGGAGCCCAAACCCACCCCTGTGGATGACGAATCCTACCGCTTTGACAGGATCAAAAAGCGTATCGTTCTGGCAGTACTGGGATTGACCCTCCTCCTCTGGCTCACGGAGAAGATACATGGGATCCCGGCTTCAGTGGTCTCGCTCCTACCCATCATCCTGCTCACCATGAGCGGTATCGTGAATGCAGACGACGTGAGAAAACTTCCCTGGGATACACTTATGCTCGTTGCGGGAGGACTCGCACTTGGGCTGGCTATCAAGGAAACTGGATTGGCCGGGTATTACGTGGAAAAGATCGCAGATTTTGACCTCAACTTCATCGTTCTGGTCCTGCTTTTTGCCTTCCTGACCGTGATC
>JBFKPJ010000012.1:0-29778 GCA_041628355.1 Muriicola sp.
ACCCTTGTCAACACTTCGCGAACAAAGGGAAAGACGGTCTGTGTGATCATGCAAAATCCCAGCGTTGCGGATGAGAAAGTGGCCGATAAATCGGTGCAGTTCCTGGAAAAACTGGTCTTCGAAAAAGACCTCCCCGAATTTTCGGAGGTCAACCGTTGTATCATCGTCAATCAGTTTGCCCGGGTACAAACCAAAGGATTTGAGGGAAATGAAACAGATATCGGAAGGGAAAACCACCGCCATCTCAAAATTGCTATCCAGGTCTCTGACATTATCTTGATCGCTTGGGGAAAAGTAAATCCTTTTAAAGACCGTCAAAACACCATCCTGAAGCTCTTGAAAAAAACGGATGGGAAGAAGGTTTTTAAAACCAGAAAACATCCTTCAAGAGGTAGTTACCGGGGTTTTCTCTTGCCCTTTGAGGCCTAGAAGTCCTTGCGTTTGGCCACAAAAACCAGGCGCCAGATGGGAATTAAATACCCAATAGCAAGGATCATCAGGCCAGTACTTGTTTCAAAAAACTGCTTGAAGACTGCGCCAGTATATCCTGAGAGAGCGAATATATGCTGTTTACATCGGATGAAATTTCTTGAAAGATCCACAGGCTTGAAGCTATAAGGAAAAAGAATTATCAGGTGCAAATATTTAATACGGATATTTTTATCCGAATTAAAAAAGGAGTATCTTTGTTCTACTTAAAAGAAACCTTCAATGTTTTCAAAAGCCTGTGAATACGGCATCAGAGCAGCGGCCTATATCGCTTCCCAATCGAGGGAAAACCGAAAGGTCAGTCTAACGGAGATATCCGAAGAAATTGGTTCTCCCCCTGCCTTCACAGGCAAGATTCTTCAGCGATTGTCCCGCAACAATATCATTGATTCGGTGAAGGGTGCTCACGGTGGGTACAGAATTTCACTTTCGAACATGGAAAAGGTGAAGTTAGTGCAGATTGTGGAGGCTATCGAAGGGGATAATGTTTTCACCGGCTGTGGCCTGGGTCTCAAGGATTGCAATGCCGACAAGCCTTGCCCGGTACATGATAGGTTTGTGGATATTCGCGAAAGCCTACGACAAATGCTCGAAAGCACCAGTCTTTCTGAAATGACCCTTGGTCTGGATAAAGGAATAACCTATTTGAAATGCTAAAAAAATTTAGATATAATTCGGACATATATATCCGATTAAAGCTCGAAATATTAATGCCTTATAAAAGGGGGTCTTTTATGCACGAAAGCTATCCAGTCCTGGCATCCTGAATTAAAATTCGAAATCACTTATAAATACTCATATCATGGAAAATACAACAGAGAAAACCGTAGGCCAGTTCGTGGCTGAGGATTATCGCACCGCCCAGGTGTTCAAGAACCACAACATAGACTTTTGCTGCAAAGGGAATCGAAGCCTTCAGGAGGTCGCATTAAAAAATAACCTGGATGTAAACGCCCTGCAAAGGGAAATCGAGGAGGCAGTGAAACAAGAATCAACTGAAAATGCCGATTACAAATCGTGGCCCTTGGATCTGCTTGCTGATTATATAGAGAAAAAACATCATCGCTATGTAGCCGCAAAAATACCCGTACTCAAACAGTATCTTTCCAGGCTTTGTGAAGTACACGGGGAAAAACATCCTGAACTGCTTGAAATAGCGGAACATTTCAGTGTATCTGCGGGTGAGCTGGCCATGCACATGAAAAAAGAAGAACTGCTTCTCTTTCCATGGGTACGCAAGATGGTCAGAGTAAAGCAGCTGGGTGAGTCCTCCGAGCGACCCCACTTCCATACGGTAAAAAATCCGATTGCAGCTATGATGCAGGAACACGACAACGAAGGCGAACGATTTCGGCGTATTGCGCTCCTAAGCGATAACTACACTGCTCCCTCAGACGCCTGCAATACATATCTTGTAACCTATGCCTTGTTGCAGGAGTTCGAGGCAGACCTGCACAGACACATACATTTGGAAAATAATATCCTGTTTCCAGGGGCGGAAAAGCTGGAGCGAGAAATAGTCATTAAAACACCCAGAAACCTCTAAATAGAGTTTTTCTACCCAACCTGGTCAAAGAAGTTAATAATTCGTTCGGGTAGGGCGAAATACTATGTTGGAAATCAGTATACCCACTATTACTATGGCTAGAAACAGACTTACAAGGGACAGTGCTATCTGAAAAAAGTCAATAAGGGGGAAACCGAGCCAATTTCCCGCCCCACGATAAAAGATAAGACCTTCCATTAATGCAAAACCTATAAAGTACAGGACGTAGGATCCTTTTGTCATCTTTAACATCTTAAAATATTCCAGGATCAGGAAAATCCCTGGGGTGATTATACCGAGAAAAATAAAGTGCAGGTATCCAATAGTGAAGTCAATTACCCGTACGCTGAGTTCAGAAAAATAAGGGATCGCTGCGATTCCTTGCATAATGAGTTTGATAAGTACGAGTATGCCCATACTTTGCAAAAGCCTTTTTCTAAATACGGAAAATCGCTCGTTGCGGGCGTGTGTCCAGACGAACATTAAGAACAGTACCACGGCTCCAAGCTGGATAAGTGCCCCCAGGCCACCCAGATAGTGTACCACAAGGGGTGGCTTCGCCCAAAGTGCCGACAAAAGAAGGGAAAGGATGATCCCGGTATTGAGACCCCAGTAAACCGCTTTAAAGATCCGCTCAGGGAATTGGCATTGCCTTTGCTCCAGTATGTACAACATCATACCAGCCAAAGCCATCATCATCCATCCATTATACTGGAAATGCAAGTAAAAATAGATGGCCAAGCGATAGCAAATGGATGTTGGCCCCAAACTAGCCATGATCCCACCGAGGGCCCAGGGACCTGCGCTTGAGATCACCATATACCAAAGGGAAGCCTTGATGAACTTATAGCTATATCTCCCTTTGAGATCTTCCCTTACGTGTTTTGAAAAGAACCAGAAGAATCCATAGGACGCAAACAGAAAGAGAGTGGAAAATGCAATGGAATACACACCATATCCTTGGAGTGGAAATGTCAGTAACATTCCACAAAGAGACAGCTGGGTGAACAAAAAGAGATTTCGGTATTTTTTGTCCCGTGCCTCGGGATACAGGAATACCTTCACCAGGAGGGTAGTCAATGCCAAATAAACCCACCCCAGCAAAGCAATGTGCGAATGGGTATGAACGATATATTTATATTGAACCGGGATATTCAGGAAGCCGAACGACCTCAGAATGACCCCCAGAACAGCCGTTAAAGTAAGATAGAAAAGAGCAGAATTAATGTGGTTCTTTAAATTCATGCCGACTAATCCAGAGGTTGTATTAAGCTTAAAAGTCCTTGCGTTTGGCCACAAAAACCAGGCGCCAAATGGGAATTACAGTCCACAAAAGCAGGGTAAGAATAGAAATCAACAGGCCTGTCCCTGTTCCAAAAAATTGTTTGAAGACTGCACCTGTATATCCCAGGAGGGCGGATATATCGAGCTTGAGTAGGATCAGGGTCCTGGACAGGTCGACAGGATTGAGCAAGGTAGCCGCCAGGGACAGATTGTCCAGGGGGTATTCCTCGAAAAGGATCAGGGAGATAAGGAACAAGCCGTCATAGATGACCGCCATAAACAACCAGAGGAGGACGGCATATCCAAAACCCTTGATCTTGTTCTCATTAGAGATGGCGATATTGAAAGCCAGGGCCGTAAAGATCATGGTCAGGAAGGCACCGGTGACCAGCAGAAGGGAAAAATCGAATATGGCATTACTTCTGAACAGACCATAGACCACAAAAGGCACCCCTAACCCGATCACCAGGCTGAAGGTAAGAGAGGAAGCCACCCCTAAATATTGCCCCAGGAATATGGACCTGCGGGGAATGGGCTGGGCGAGGAGGAGCTCGGTGAACTCCTTGGAATTGTAAAAGTACATGATCCCGAAAATGGTCCCGATCAGGGGCACCAGGACGATGATGATATTCATCAGGGTGATCACGGCCTTGGAAACGTCATTATTCAAAAAGAGGAGTACGAAACCGAGCATCAGGTAGAACAGAAAGTACACATAACTCCACCGGCTTCGCATCAAATCGTAAAAACTGTATTTCAATATCTTAAACATCGGAAGGGGAGGCTGTTATGGCCGCGATGGCGTGTTCCAGATTTTTTTGTTTTGTCTTCATCTTCATTTCCTCCACGCTGCCCTGGAAGTAGATCCGGCCCTCAAGGAGATAAATGATCTCATCCGCTATCTCTGCGACGAATTCCATGATATGTGAAGTGATCAGGACGGTCTTCCCCCGGGATTGTTCTTCCCGTATCAATTGCTTAAGTCGGATAAGCGCAGCGGGGTCTAAGCCTGTAGTTGGTTCATCGAGGATGAGCAGCGGGCAGTCGAACATAAAGGACAGGACGATATTCACCTTCTGCTTGGTCCCTCCTGATAAGGTAGAGAGCCGTTTTTGCAGATGTGGCCCGAGACCAAAGAGTTCCACGAGCTCCTGCTGCCTGTCTGGTTTCTGCCTGAGGTCTTTGATCATATCAAAGAGCTCCCGGACCCTTACATTCCCGGGGAAATCTGCGATCTGGGGCATGTAATTGATCTCCGACCGGTATTTCCAGGAACGCCTGATCGGCATCTCCATAACTTCTATGGAGCCTTTGTCAGGGATGACCATTCCCAGTATACACTTGATCAGGGTGGTCTTGCCCGACCCGTTCGGACCCAGTACGGCGATGATTCCACCTTTACCGATCTGGAGTTCCAGTCCGTCCAGGACCTGGTTCTTCCCAAATTTCTTATAGAGGTTCTCTACTTTGATCATCGCTGTCTCTTCATCTTAGGGTTGGCATCTACCAGATTATCTGGTGTGAAGATAGGGGATACTTTTTCTGAAAAGTCGATGATATCCATAAAAAGGCTGCGGAGCAATATAATGGTCTCAGGTGTTCGGTTCACAATATAAGAAAACAGTTTCACCGGCCGATAGGGCACGTCCCCTACCCCATCTTTATCCAGGTCGTATCCCGTGTATTCACTCCAGTAATTCCCGTCGAAAACATTGTCATTCATCTTGCTGTTGTACGAAATATCAAAGGAGTTATAGAGGAAGTTGTTCTTGCTGAACGTATTGGTATAACAGGCACCCAATACCTTTACGGCCCAGCCGTTCTTGATAAAATCATTGTCGGAATAGACCACCCGGTTGGAACCGTCTATATTGATCCCTACCGTATTTTCCTCAAAGGTGTTCCCGCTGATCTCCGCATCGTTGATCTCCTTGAGCAACAAGCCGAAAGACGCACTCCCCCAGTTCTTGCGGAAGGTATTCCCGATCATCCTGATATGCTTCGAGAACATAACGGCCACCCCCGCCCCGTTGTCTTCAAAGGTATTCCCCATGTAGCTGTCATTGTTAGAAAACATGAAATGCAGGCCATAACGGAGGTTTTTGGTGCTGACATTGCCGGAGATCCTGACCTCATCAGCAAATTCGAGATAGATGCCATCCCTTACACCCTGTACATGATTGCCTTCTACCACCACGTGTTTGGAATACCAGAGCTGAATCCCGTTGCCCGAATTGTATTCATCCGTAGCATCGCCAAGGATGTTGTTGTCCTGTACCATGCCGTGATCCGACCTTTCCAGATAGATACCGAAGAACAGGTTCTCCAGTGTTACATTCCGGATCCGGTAATGCTGACTTTTCACAACACGAATGGCCGCCCAGTCTGTAGTATAGCTGGTTCCCACATTCCTGATCGTCAAGCCGTCCACCGTCACACTGTCAGACACGATCCTCAGGATCTCTCCCCTGTCCTCCCCGTCGATCACGGCATCCTTATGCCCGATTAGGGTCAATGGCTTATCGATGACGAGGTTGTATTCCCGGTAGATCCCCGGGCCGATGTTCAGGGTATCCCCTGATCCGGCCAGGTCAATGCCCTTCCGCACGGAGCTAACCGGGCAATCCGGGCATATTTCGATCCTTCCGGGAGATTGTGCATACCCCCAGAGAAGCGAGAAATACATCAGGATCATAAGGCCGAGCTTCATCAGCCCTCTTAGGGTGGAAATATCCATGGATAGTATGCGCATCAGTGTTCAGAAATAAATCTAACTTGAAGCTCATCCCAGTTGAGCAATACGCCCCCATGGGCGTCCCGGACGTTTTGTGCAGCATCCCTGTTCTCAAAGGCTGAGATATAGGCTCCCATCGGACTCGGAATATTTTCGCTGATAAGGTAGGTGGCTTCCTGGGCATTCACAAGTTCTCCAGGATTGGAGTAATCGTTGACAAGCAAAAGGGCGACCTCCGTACCTTGCTCTTTAACCAGCTGATTGATCATGCACTCAGTAGCATCAAATTTAAAGACCTTGCCTTTGGGGGTGACGAATTCCGCCGCATGTTGCCTGTCTACGATGGTCATGCTGCAGTATTGGCATCCATCCATTCCGTAATGAATGGGTTCCGGTTTTATGCTGCAAGCGGAAACGACAAGGAACGCTGCCAATACCATTGGCTTGGGAAATCGTATTTGTTCTGAGATCTTCATAGAGTTCAATTTGTTGCCTTTTGGTTCTTGTACCCCATAAAAAAGGCTAATAAGGTCAGCACCATACCGGTGAACATGAACCAGGCTCCTGTTGACGGCAGGGATGTAACATCGAAATTCAGCATCTTCGTATGCCCGAAAAGGGGCGGCTTATAGGTCATGGGGGTGCCGTCCGGATTGGCTAGTTTCATAATGGCATTGGGGTCGAGGTTGGTACCGTAATCCACCATCCATTCATTGAAGTCGTACATGCCGAGTATACCCAGCACAGACATCAGCAGGAACCAGCCCAGGAACCATTTATAATTCAGCTTGCCCACCAGGGCCAGAACGCCAATCAGTGACCCCAGGAACACCATTACCCCAATGATTATCGGGAAGGTACTGAATTCCCACATTTCTTGCGGTTTGGGCAAGGTCTTCATCCCGATGTAGTGGTTCAGCCCATCGATATTCTGGATATCGAACTCATTTACGTCCCTTATCCCGTCGATGTGGATGTGGATCCCCAGCGGATCGGGGTATTGCGGCGCTCCGAGCATTATCGTCCACAGGGGAAAGACATACAGACCTATCAGAAACAGGGGACCTACGATCATGAGCACACTCGCATTCTTCATCTTATTTGTAGCTTTTATGAGGTTATAAGCAAGGTTTATTCAGTAAAAAAGCGGGCAGGTTTTCACGTCTACCCGCTTTCCAATTTATGGAAACACCCTATTATTCGCCTAA
This sequence comes from Muriicola sp., assembly GCA_041628355.1. Lineage (GTDB taxonomy): Bacteria > Bacteroidota > Bacteroidia > Flavobacteriales > Flavobacteriaceae > Muriicola. The sequence continues at coordinate 7,262 of JBFKPJ010000012.1, forward strand.
CGACCAGGATAATTCAATATTTGAGTTCGCGGGAGATACGCGCACATATCCCTGCATTTCCTGGTGCAGTGCCGAACAGAAATCGGTGCAATAGAATGGCCATACCCCTACTTGCTTAGGTTCCCAAAGCGAGGTCTTGGTCTGGCCGGGCATGATCAGGATCTCGGAGGTATTCTGTCCGATGATCGAAAAACCATGGGGCACGTCAAAATCCTGCTCGTGGTTGGTGATATGGAAATACACCTTATCCCCTACCTTGATACCTTCTATATTGTCAGGCGTAAAGTGACTCCTGATGGTCGACATATAGATATGTACCTCATTTCCATTGCGTTCTACGCGTGCCTGATCCGGACTTGGTGTTACGTATTTATGCTTGTTCTCATCCAGTCTGTAGATCTTCTTGGACCTGGACTCCAGCAACTCAGCAGGGCAACCAGCAGCGTAGTGAGGTTCACCATGGGTTGGGAAGTCATAGAGCAATTCCATCTTATCCCCTGAAATATCATATATCTGGGCGGAGTGTTCCATTTCGGGTCCGGTGGGCAGATACCTGTCCTTGGTGATCTTGTTCATAGCCACCAAATATTTACTAAAGGGCTTTCTTGAGTTTCCACCAGGGATCATCAGGTGACCTACAGAATAGTAGGTGGGTTTTCTGTCGAGAACCTCCCAGCTACCCACATTCCACTTCACGACCTCAGAGGAGATAAAGAAGGTGGTGTAGGCATTGCCCCTGTCGTCAAACTCAGTGTGTAATGGGCCCAAGCCACCGCTTTTCACGGTACCTGCAAGGACTTCTTCAAATTTAAGGATGGGGATCCCATAGGCCTCTCCGTCAAATTTTTCCCCGTCGATGGCGGCCATCATCTTATCAAAGGAGTGTACGGTAATATCCGCAGACAATTTTCCGCTTCCGATGATGTATTGCCCGGAGGGATCCACGTCACATCCGTGAGGGGATTTGGGCGTGGGAAGTAAGTAAATAGCGCCGGGAACATCCGTAGGATTCACAGTGATGACTTCCTTTTTCATCGTTGAGGTCCCGGTATGCGTATGTTCATCGTATACGTTATGAGCATAGTTGGCAGCCATTTTGGTTCCACCACCATTTTTCACGTACTCTTCTATCTTTTTCCAGTTTACCGCGGCTATAAAATCCTTGTCGTTCTGGGATGCCATGACCTCGAGCAGTGAATTGGCTTCTTCCGTATTATAGGTGGAGAAGAAGAACCATCCATGAGATTTTGCCCTGCCCGGACGAGAAAGGTCATAGTTAAACCCCGGCATCAGGATCTGGAAATCCAGGCTGAGGCGACCGTTATCCGGTGCCACACTGATAAAGGAAAGGGCTCCCTTAAAGTTGCCTTTGTATTCATTGATGGGCATATCCCTTTGAGGAACAGGCACTGAAAAACGGGTTCCTGCTACCACATACTCGGTATTTTCTGTGATAAAGGAAGAACTGTGGTTTCCGGCACTGTTGGGGATCTCAATGATCTCCTCGGTCTCAAAAGTACTCAGGCTGACCCGTGCGATCCGGGGGGTATTGTTCCCGTTGACAAAGATCCAGCGGCCATCGAGTTCCCCATTGGTCTGGGAGATATCGGGGTGATGCAGATCGTCCCAGGGAATGAATCCAAAGGATGTATTGAGCATGGGCTTGGTCTCTTCAGAATACCCGTAACCGGATGTCGGGAACTGGGAGAATACAGGGATTTCCTTAAACATACGCCCGGAAGGAAGGCCATAGACCGTAAGGTTACCACTGTACCCTCCTGAAAGGAAGGCGTAATAAGTATCCCTTTGCCCCGGGGCGATGTAGACCTTTTCTGCCGCGCTGGAGGACAGGGCTCCGTTAGATGATTTGCCTGCATCGTTACAGCCGATAAAGATCATCGTCAGTCCGAGCAATCCAAGCATTGAATATTTGACTTTTTTCATTGTATTAGAATTTGATGTTTTAGGTATATCTATTATTCTGATGGAGGCAACATGACCTTATCCACTACATGAACGATCCCGTTACCTGCATTGACGCTCGCCACGATCCTGGCCCCTCCTACGTATACTTCTCCGTCTTTCACTTCTATAGGAACACTTTGATCGTTGGCCTGCCCCAGTTTCTTGAATTTCATCAGGAATTCCTTGCTGTAATTCCCAGGTGTGACGTGGTATTTTAAAATGTTGGCCAGGGCGTCCTTATTCTCAGGTTTCAGAAGGTCTTCCACGGTACCGGCTGGCAGCGCATCAAAGGCTGCATTGGTGGGTGCAAAGACCATCAAGGGGCCTGCATTGACCAGGGCATTCTCCAGGTCGGCAGCCTGAACCGCAGCGACCAGGGTTGTATGGTCTGGTGATCCGATAGCGATCTGAAGGACATTGGGTACAGATTCATCGTCCTGGATAAAGGCCTGGCCCTGTTCTTTGGCTTCAGAGGTCGTAGCAGCAGGGGAGGTCGTATCTCCCGCAGTCTTTCCTTCGTTCTTGCAACCGGTAAAAGCTACCAGAACCAGGAAGGAAAACAGTATCAGTTTAAGGGTGTTTAAAGTTTTCATAGGATAGTATCTTAAAGGGTTCTGAAATATTCGAGGATTGCCCGGGTCTGTTCCACGGTCAGGTTTTGGTTGGCCATGGCGGCCCCGTTAAATTCTACCAGCAGGTCCTTGGCACATCGATCTTGTTCCACCATCAATTGGGGGTCCAGGATCATATTCATGATCCATTCCGGACTGCGCCTTTCCAAAATACCTTTGGGGGATGGGCCGATAAAACGCCTGTCTATCTTGTGACAGGCAGTGCAATTGGTCTTGAAAATAGCTTCGCCTTCAGCAGCCATTTCGGTATTGATCTCAGGATCCAGGGTGATCTCCTTGATCTGTCCTACCCCCTTCTCATCCAAAGTGATGCGCTGGGAAGCGGGCACCTCATCAGATGCAGCAGAGGTTTCGGACGCTTGTTCCTCCACCTTGCTTCTCTCGAGACTGAATCCATCCTTTTTCTCCTCTTTACCCCCACAACTGAACAGGAGCAATGAAAAGAAGATGACCGTACTTCTAAATAGTGATTTCATGAAATTTCGAATTAAGATTTTGGCCAAAAATAGACGCGATCAAAACAAAAAAATATGATATAAATCATATTTCGGATATTATTATCCTTTTATACTTGTATCATATTTAATATCTACCGTTACGGACGAAGTTATGCTCAGTAATTCATCGAAATATGCCTTAACGGCCGTGCTTCACCTGGCAAGTCAGACAGATGAGGAGCACAAAAAGATGGTAAAGGACCTGAGCCTGGACACAAACATCCCAAAGGCATATCTGGCCAAACTCCTGCAACAACTCTCCAAACACCAGGTAATTTCAGCGACCAAGGGTCCCAAGGGAGGATATTATCTGACGGAAGAGAACAGGAAGTTACCCTTGTACCGGATCATTGAAGTGATCGATGGGACCCATCGAATGGAATTTTGCGTATTGGGTTTAGAAGAATGTAACGCAGAGAATCCCTGTCCCCTCCACGAATACATAACCCCGAGCAAGACTATCTTTTTGGACACCTTAAAACGCATGAGCATAGAGGAGCTCGCTGGAAAACTCAAAGAGGAGGACGGCTTTTCCATTCCTGGAGCCTGAATAAACCCTGAAAATTTCCTTACCTTCCGAACTCAGAATCTTTATTTCTAACCTATGGATAAAAAGGGATCCAGGCGGGAGTTCATCAAAAAGGCCGCCCTGGGTGGTGCTGTATTAGGCAGCGCGCCCCATATCATCGCCTCACCAAAAGGAGAATTGCTGACCATGAAGCGGGTCTATCCCCGAGTTCATTACGGTCCGAACGATCAGGTGAACCTGGCCCTGATCGGTTCCGGGATACAGGGGATATACGATACGACCACAGCCCTGAAGGTGCCCGGGGTACAACTGGTAGGAGTATGTGATCTCTATACGGGCAGACTGGATCGGGCCCGGGAACTCTGGGGAGACCACTTATTCACCACAAGGGATTACCGGGAGATCCTGTCACGGCAAGATGTTGACGCTGTGATCGTGGCCACCCCGGATCATTGGCATACCCGGATTGCTATCGATGCCCTGAATGCCGGTAAAGCCGTGTATTGCGAAAAGCCCATGGTGCAGAGATTTGATGAAGGTGCAAAACTGATCGAAGCCCAGAAAAAATCGGGTTCTGTATGTCAGGTCGGCAGCCAGGGGATGTCCTCCCTGGGCAATGAAAAGGCCCGTCAGTTGTACAGGGAGGGTGCTATCGGGGACATGGTCCTCCTGGATATGTACAACGACCGCTACTCCTCCGAAGGTGCATGGCAATACCCCATCCCAACCGATGCCAGTCCGGAGACCGTGGATTTTGATACCTTCCTGGGCAATGCCCCTGAACATCCTTATGACGCCACGCGATTTTTCAGGTGGCGGAATTACAGGGACTACGGGACCGGTGTGGCAGGGGATCTTTTTGTACATGCCTTCTCCACCTTACATTACATCCTGGATTCAAAAGGTCCCGTACGGGCATCATCTACAGGCGGACTCCGATACTGGAAGGACGGGCGGGACGTTCCTGACGTCACTCTCACCCTTTATGACTATCCAAAAACATCGACCCACGCTGCCTTTAATGCCGCATTCAGAGTGAATTTTATCGCCGGATCGGGCGATGGGGGCGGTTTCCGTCTCATCGGGACAGAAGGGGCCATGGAGGTCAGTCAGAATTCTGTCCGACTCATGCGCGGCAAACTGGGCAGGGTACCGGGAGATTACTCTTTAATCGCCTATACGGAGGCCGAACAGGCCCGGCTCAGGTCATCCTATCAGAAGGCTTCCCAGGCTCACAGGGCTGATACCTTGTCTACGGGGGAGACCCTCTGGAAAGCGCCTTACGACTATCCGGGAGGTCATTACGATCATTTCAACACCTTTTTCCAGGCTGTACGGGGTAAAGGACCCGTCATCCAGGACCCGACCTTCGGGTTCCGTGCGGCCGGTGCAGCCCTGCTTGCTAACGAGAGTTACTACATGGGGAAACCCGTTCAATGGGATCCTGAACAGATCAAACTGGTATAAAAATGGGGAAGGCCAGCCTCCCCCATGCATATACATTATATCTTGAAAGTGATCACCGGCACCTTGGAGTGATTGGTGATGTCCTCCCCTATACTGCCCATGAAGAAATGGGAAAGTCCTTTTCTTCCGTGGGTTGGGATCCCGATCAGGTCGGCATGGATGCTATCACTGAAATTGAGCACTCCTTTTTCCACGCTGTAGTCATTGTAAATGGTCACTTCCTGCCCGGCACCTGCCATTTCGAGGTACTTGTTGATCTTTTCATGTGCATCATGCGTACTGAGGAAATCATCCCCGGGCGTATTGATATAGACCATATGGAATTGGGCTCCCAGCTTGGATGCGAAGTCACGCGCCTTTTGAAAGGCGCTCAGGCTTTCGCTCTTGAAGTTACAGGCAAATAAAAAGTTGTCTATCCGGAAATCGGGAAGTTCACTTTTTACAACCAGGACAGGTATCTCTGAATGCCTGACCACTTTTTCTGCATTGGATCCGACAAATATCTCCTTGAGTCCGTCAGACCCATGAGATCCCATGATGATCATGTCAGCATTGTGCTTGGCAGCGATCTCGTTCACCTCTCCAAATACCTTGAAGTGCTTGATCACCGGTTTGATTTTGATACCTTTTAAATAGTCCTTGTCCAGAAACTCGCTCAGTCTTTTCTCTGCCAGCTTCAGCAGGAAAACGGTTTGTTCCGGATGGAACCCTTCCGATGAGGTCATCATGGCCTCGTTGAGTTCCAGCATATGAAGAACCAGGATCTCAGCCTTCTGCTTACTGGCGAGGGAAGAGGCTACCTTAAGGGCATATTCAGATTGTTCTGAGAAGTCGACAGGAACGATGATAGTTTTCATGGATAAGGATTAAAGGGTTAAATGGTCATTGAAAATACTCTTTTTTCAGGAGCTTTTCTATGCAATAACAGATCAAAAGCCATACAGACATTTCGGATAAAGGGCCGCCCCGCTTCAGTAACGATGAGAGATTGGCTCTTATTATCCACCAGTCCGTCTAATTTCATCTCCTCCAGGTGGTCCAGGACGAGGTCGAGGTCGTCAAATTTCAGGGAATCCTCCTCCCAGGAAGTTTCCAGCCTGCACATTAAGTTAAGGATGTGGCGGCGGATCACCAAATCTTCCCTGTTGAGAATGTGCCCCCTGTAAATGGGAATGATCCCATTCTCCACAAGATGCTGGTATTCTTCAATACTTTTTACATTCTGGGCAAAGCCGTACCAGCTGTCACTGATACTCGAGGCCCCAAGTCCGATCATCAACTGGGTCTTGGAAGCCGTATATCCCATAAAATTGCGGTGCATTCGCTTTTCGGTGAAAGACTTGTACAGACCGTCCGATTCCAGAGCAAAATGGTCCATTCCGATCTCGAAATATCCGGCATCGGTCAGGAGTTTCTTTCCGTATTCATACTGCTTTCGCTTTTCCTCAGCAGAAGGCAGGTCTTCATCCCTGAAACCCCTTTGTCCATTCCCCTTTATCCAGGGTACATGGGCATAGCTGTAGAAGGCCAGCCTGTCCGGGAGCAATTCCACGGTTCGGGACATGGTCTCCTCAATATCTTCCATCCGCTGGTGAGGAAGGCCAAAGATCAGATCGTGGCCCACAGAGGTATAGCCGATCTCCCTGGACCATTCGGTCACCCTTTTTACATTCTCAAAGGGCTGTACCCTTGAAATGGCTTTCTGCACCTTCATGCTGTAGTCCTGCACACCGTAACTCACCCTTCGGAAACCCAGATCGTATAAGGTCTGAAGGTGTTCCTTTGTAGTATTGTTGGGGTGCCCTTCAAAACTGAATTCGTGCTCCTCTGAGATCTCTGCATTCCTGAAGATCCCCCTGATCAGCATGCTCAGGTGTTCAGGTGAGAAGAAAGTGGGCGTCCCTCCGCCCAGGTGCAATTCCTTGATGATGGGTTTTGACGGGAAGAGATCGCAGTACAATTGCCACTCCTTGAGGACGGATGTAATATAGGGGATCTCTACTTCATGTCTTTTGGTAATCCGTTTGTGGCATCCGCAAAAAGTACACATGCTCTCGCAATAGGGCAGGTGAATATACAGGCTTATTCCCTCTTTCTCATTGCTCTCTTCAAAGCTCCTTTTGACGGACTCCTTCCAGGCCTTGCCCGTAAATGTACTCACATCCCAATAGGGAACCGTAGGATAACTGGTGTATCTGGGACCCTGTACATTGTACTTCTGTATCAGATTCTTCATAGAAATCGATTTCTTCCAAAATTAAGCAGGAAGGGGGAGGTAAAACATGACAAAAATCATCTGAGGTCAACCAGATATGAATCCCTTTAAAATGATACCCTAAGAACAAAGGCTAGTAAGTATCCTTCATCCAGTTGTAAGGTGGCCGTTTGATCCACATCCCTCGGGTGAAATCCGGAAAATCCTGGGGTTCGCCTTTCCTGTTGATGGAAGCCTCCGAAAGTGGCGTTACCGCACTCCAGGCCGCCGCGTCATAGGCATCCATGGGAGGGGCCACATTGGCCTTGGCCGATTCCACAAAGGCGTTGAGGACAAAGAAATCCATTCCTCCATGGCCTGCACCTGCGGCGTATTCCCCGTATTTCTTCCAAAGGGGGTGATCGTATCTCTCCAGCCATTCCGTGGCCGAATCCCATCGATGGGGTTTTGATTCCCCTTCGATATACATACGGTTCCCATCGACTTCCCAGAGCCCATGCGCTCCCTGCACCCTGAACCCCAGGGAATAGGGCCTGGGCAGGTTACAGTCGTGTGTAATGATGATCGTCTCCCCTTTTGCCGTATCAATGGTCGTGGTGATCACATCTCCCTGCCTGAATTTCACCCTGGCATTGGGATGGTCTTCGCCCCCGTGCTTTACGATATAATTGTGAAGCCCGATAGCCTTACTGGCATGGGAAGTGAGGGAGACCAGACGGTTCCCGCGATTGACATCGGCCATCACGGCGATCGGACCCAGGCCGTGGGTGGGGTAGACATCCGCATTCCTCTTTACCGAATGCAGGGTGCGCCAGCGGGCTTCCGAAATAGCCTTTTCACCGAATTCCACCCCGCCTCCATAAGGTTGTTTCCCGTTATTGAACTTTACTTCCCTCAGGTCGTGCTGATACCCGCACCGAAAATGGACCAGTTCACCAAAGATGCCCTGTTTCACCATATTCAGGACGGCCAGGATGTCCCTGCGGTAATTCACATTCTCTAGGATCATCATATGAGTTCCGGTAGCTTCATGTGTGTTTACCAGGTCCCAGCACTCTTCCAGGGTGTTGGCAGCAGAGACTTCCACGCCGGTATATTTTCCGGCTTTCATGGCATCCACTGCCATGCGCGTATGCCATAGCCAGGGGGTAGAGATGATCACGGCATCCACCTGATCCGAAGCGAGCAGGTTGAGGTAGTCCAGGTCTCCTTCCCCGTAGACCTGTGCTTTTCCCTTCCCCTTCTCTTTGATCAGTGCTTCGCAAAGGGTGATCCGATCGGGATCGGGATCACAGATCGCGGTGACACGCACATCCTTCCTCAACAGGAGGTTGCTGAGGTGGTTGGTGCCTCTGAGTCCGACCCCGATAAGTCCTACCCTCAGTTCCTCTTTCCCGGACGGGATCTGCATGGCCGTTGCATAATGAGGCAGGAGGCTGAATCCCGCCCCGGCAATAGCTGTATCTCTGATAAATCGCCTTCTGCTGGTCATCTCGTTCTTTTTGAATTGTTGCTCGTCGATGAATTTATGAAATTCTCCCAGTCCCCCTCCGTATTCTTCCACAAAAACTTATTTTTGGGCCCAAACTAAAGAACGATGACCTTATTACTGATGGCTGCCGGGAGGGGTAGCAGATACGGAGCCCTGAAACAATTCGACGGCCTCGGGCCAAAAGAAGAATTCCTGATGGAATTCAGCATATACGACGCCCTGGAGAACGGTTTTGACCATATTGTGGTGATCACCCAGAAAGACAATGTCTCCTTCCTGCAGGAGTACCTGTCGGCCAGGATTCCCTCAGGAGTAAAACTGGACGTGGTCTCCCAGGATCTCAACGACCTGCCCGCTGGGGTAAGCTATTCAGGAGAAAGGGCAAAACCCTGGGGAACCGCACATGCCGTTTGGTCTGCAAGAAAGGTGATAGACGGACCTTTTTCCGTCATCAATGCGGATGATTACTACGGTAAAAAGGCCTTTGAAAATGCAGCGGTGTTTGTTGAGCAGGACGGGGAAAACAACTCCTTTGGCCTGGTCGCATATACGCTGAAGGATACCCTCTCCCCATATGGCTCCGTTTCCAGGGGGGTGTGCAAACAGGAAGGGAAATTCCTGAGTTCGGTACAGGAGCGAACAGAGATCGCGGATGGGGATAACGGGATCATGGATGCAGATTCGGGTATCAGATTCACAGGAGAAGAGCTGGTCAGCATGAATTTCTGGGTGTGCAGGCCCTCGGTCTTCGACCGGATAGAACAGGACCTCAGCAGTTTTATCCGAAAAGGGGAGAACCTGGAAAAAGGGGAAGTATACCTGCCGTTCGTGATACAGGCAATGTTGCAGGAGGGCGAGACCCGCGTGGAGGTCATCCCCTCAGAAAGTATGTGGTTCGGAGTTACCTATGCCAATGACAAGGAAACGGCCATGGACCACCTCAAAAAGATGACACAGGAGGGACAGTACAGGTCCCCCCTCTGGAACTAACCAAAAAGACTATTTTCCATGGAGGGGATCACTCCGGAAAGGGCCCTGGATCACTTTGTGATCGAACGTAAGTCCTATGTGACAGAACCGCTCTCCCGGGGCTACATCAATGATACGTTCACCGTCAAAGACGGGCAGTATCCGGTATTTCTCCTCCAGCGAATAAACAAAACGGTCTTTGGGGATATCCCAGGACTGATGGAGAACCTGGAGACCCTCCTGCCCTACCTCCAGGGAAAAGGGTACCAGCCCGTGTCCTTCCTTTATACCAAATCGCGCCACCCGTATTACAAGGATGAGCAGGGGCATTATTGGCGGCTGATGACCTTTGTTCCCAATGGAGTTTCCTTCGATTATACAACCGATCCCGATATCGCTTTCGAAACAGGCAGAACCCTGGGAACATTTCACAAATTGACGGCCCAGATCCCCCCGGGAAACATCAAGGAGATCCTGCCGGGTTTCCACGACCTGGACAAAAGGAAAGGTGAATTCAGGATGGCGCTTCAAAATGCTTCAGCCGAAAGGAAACAAAAAGCTGAAGGGGAGATCTCTTTTGCGGAGCGCCTGCTCGGGGAACTGGAGAAGGACGAGCCATCGGATCTACCCATTCGCATATGTCACAATGATACCAAACTCAACAATTTCCTGTTCTCCTCGGAGACGGGCAGAGGGTTGTGCCTGGTAGACCTGGATACTATCATGCCGGGGCACCTTCACTACGATCTGGGGGACGCTATCCGGACCCTGGCCAATCCCAACCCCGAGGATCTAAAGGACCTGAATAAGATCTCCTTTGACCTGGATATGATCAGGGCCTTTCTGAAAGGCATAAGGGAGAGCGGATTGGAGCTCAGGGGAGATGAGAAACGCGGCATCGCCTTCGGAGCTGTACTGATGCCTTTTCTGCATGGTATCAGGGCCCTTTCGGATTATCTGCAGCATGATATTTACTACCGGGTTTCCTACCCGGATGAAAACCTGAACAGGTGCAAAAGCCTTTTTGCAGTGGCCGATAAAGCACACGTTAAAAAGACGGAGATCTCCGCGATCGCGGAGGAAGTTCTTAGTTGATGATCGCGATTATTTGAAGGCCTGGTGACCTGTGATGTCCGCTCCCGTGATCAGGAGGTGGATATCATGGGTCCCCTCGTAGGTGATCACAGATTCGAGGTTCATCATATGCCTCATGATCGGATATTCCCCTGTGATCCCCATTCCGCCCAGAACCTGCCTGGCTTCCCTGGCGATCTTGATGGCCATATCTACATTATTCCTTTTGGCCATGGAGATCTGGGCCGTGGTGGCCTTCCCCTCATTCTTCAATTGCCCCAGGCGAAAAGCGAGCAATTGTGCCTTGGTGATCTCGGTGATCATCTCGGCCAGTTTCTTTTGCTGCAGCTGGGTGGCCGCTATGGGCTTGCCGAACTGTACCCGTTCCTTGGCATACCTCAGGGCCGTGTCATAGCAATCCATGGCCGCACCGATGGCACCCCAGGCAATCCCGTAGCGGGCAGAGTCCAGGCAGCCGAGGGGGGCTCCCAGCCCATTCTTCCCGGGCAGCAGGTTCTCCTTGGGCACTTTTACGTTATCGAAGATCAATTCCCCCGTGGCCGAGGCACGCAAGGACCATTTATTATGGGTCTCGGGTGTGGAGAACCCTTCCATTCCCCTTTCGACGATCAGGCCGTGGATCCGCCCTTCTTCGTTCTTAGCCCACACAATCGCGATGTCTGCGAAAGGAGAGTTGGAGATCCATAATTTGGCTCCATTGAGCAGGTAGTGGTCTCCTTTGTCCTTGAAGTTGGTGGTCATCCCACCGGGATTCGAACCGTGGTCCGGTTCCGTGAGGCCAAAACAACCCATCAGTTCTCCAGCAGCGAGTTTGGGAAGGTATTTTTTACGCTGCTCCTCCGTACCATAGGTGTAGATAGGATACATGACCAGGGACGACTGTACGGAGGCCGTTGACCTCACCCCGCTGTCTCCCCTTTCGATCTCCTGCATGATGAGCCCGTAGCTGATCTGGTCCAGGCCTGCACCCCCGTATTCTTCAGGGATATAGGGGCCGAATGCCCCGATCTCAGCCAGGCCTTTTAGGATCTGGGTAGGAAATTCAGCCTTTTGGGCATATTCCTCAATGATGGGAGATATATCCCTTTTTACCCACTGTCTGGCAGCGTCCCGAACCAGCAGGTGCTCCTCGCTCAACAGGTCGTCCAGGTTGTAGTAATCCGGTGCTTCAAAAAGATCGGGCCTCATAGGTGAAAATTTTGTCAAAGGTACTCAAAGGGGCAGAACAAACCAATGGATCAAAATAGATAATCAGCAGGAGGATCCGGATTATTTTTTCTCTGCTTCGTTCAGGTAGCGCGCCAGGAGGGAGTGAAAATGGTGGACACCTTTCTCCCGTGCAGGGGAGAATCTGCCGGCCTGGTAATAGCGGGAACGGATCCCCTTGTGAACGCCTTCCACCACCGCCTCGTCTTCCATCTCCACCTTGTCCAGTCCGGTACCCGCGCCCTTGTCCAGCCTGGAAGGATCCAGCACATAGGTCAGAAAGGACACCCTGGTCCGGGAGAGTTCCAGGGGGTTGACAATATTGACAGACAGTCCCCAGGGATAGAAGTTGAACATCATGTTGGGAAATACCCAGAAATAATAAGCCGCCACATTCTTGCCGTGGTCGATATGTCCCTCAGGCAGGTCGAATACATCTTCCGTACCTTCGGCATAGCCGATCTGCAGGTTGCAGTGGTCGTACAGCACCGTTTCGTAATTTCCGTAATCCAGGACCTCGTTGAGATCCTCATGGACAAAGGGGATGTGGAATCCCTCGAGGAAATTATCGCAATACAGGGCCCAGTGCGCCTGGATCATATACTCCTTATTCCTCTCGAAATCCCGCTTGAATTCGTGCAGGGGCAGGAATCCTATACGTTCTTCCATGCAGTCGATGACCGACTGTATTTCGAATGCAGGGGAAAGACCGGCAAAGAGGAAAGGACCCCATTGCCTTAAGGGAAAACCATGCAGATCATCACAGGGACGGGGGAAATCCCGGGTCTCTCCGAATTCGGGCATGAATTCGAATTGCCCATTCAGGCCAAACCGCCTGCCGTGGTATCCACAGACCAGCTTCCTGTGCTTTCCCGCTTTCTCAATCAGGAGGTTTCCCCTGTGGGTGCAGACATTGCTCAGACAATGGATCTTTCCCTGCCCATCCCTTGACAGCAACACAGGTTCTTCCAAAAATCCGGGCAAGAGGGTAGCAGGGGTCGCGTACCCATTGCCTTCCAGGTCGAACGTATCGCCCACCCACTGCCAGGACCTATAGTACACCTTTTCCCTTAAGGCTTCAAAGACCTCAGGCTGGCGATAAAAATGGGAAGGGAGGGTACTCGCTTTACGAATATCCGGATCGATAAAGAATTTTGGGATCACAACCCTATTAATTTGTATTTTTAAAAATATGGAATTCTTTTCTATAATCTGCATCCCCTATGTCTTCGGAAACCTCTAAAGGAAAGTTGGGGATCTGGATGGCAACCTCCCTGGTCATCGGGAATATGATTGGCGCAGGGATCTTTTTAATGCCTTCTGCCCTGGCCGAATACGGGGGGATCAGCATCCTGGGCTGGCTCGCCTCCTCTGTAGGGGCCATCCTGCTAGCCTTTATTTTCAGCCGCCTGAGCAACATGGTGAGGAATAATGATGGGGGTCCATACGCATTCGCCAAAGCGGGATTCGGGGATTACGTGGGCTTCCTGGTAGCATGGGGGTATTGGATCGCCGTGTGGACAACCGTTGCTGCCCTGGCGATCGCCTTTGTAAGTGCCATGAGCATTTTTTTTCCCGTCCTGAATCAAGAACCGGTACTTGCACTTGCCGCAGGTCTTTCCGCCATCTGGTTCCTCACCTGGGTGAATTCAAAGGGGGTCAGATCTTCGGGAAGAATGCAGGTCCTCACTACCATTTTAAAGCTGACTCCTATATTTCTCATCATCCTTGGTGGTTTTTTCTTCTTCAGAGCGGAAAACTTCATCCCCTTTAATGCGAGCGAGACATCGGCTTTTAACGCTATCGCTATAACAGGAACCATGACCCTCTACGCCTTTTTAGGCCTCGAATGTGCAACCATCCCTGCCGGCAATGTGAAAGATCCAAAAAGAACCATTCCCAGGGCTACCCTTCTGGGTACATTGATAACCACCGTAGTATACATACTGGGTACCGTCGCGGTCATGGGCATCGTCCCTTTGGAGCAACTGATTGTTTCTCCGGCACCCTTTGCCGATGCCATGAAGGTCATGACGGGCGATACCGGGAGTTTTATCGTCGCCGGAGGAGCTGCCATAGCCGCTTTCGGTGCGCTCAACGGATGGATCCTCATCCAGAGCCAGATGGCACAGGCCATTTCCAATGACGGCCTTTTCCCGAAGGTCTTTCAAAAAATCAACTCCCGGGGAGTACCCATATGGGGGATCATCATCGGCAGTGTCCTGAGTTCGATTGTCATGTTGATGAATTATACAGAGGGGCTGGTGGAGCAATTCAAATTCATCATCCTCCTCTCTACTCTATGTACCCTGGTGCCCTACCTGTTTTCAGCTGCCGCCTATGTCGCCATTTCCCTGGAGGGTCCTAAATCAAAAAAACCGGGGACCGGTATCTTTATCCTGGGCGGACTCACCTTTGCCTATGCCATGTGGGCCATATTCGGTGCCGGGGAAGAGGCGGTTTTCTGGGGCTTTATCCTGTTGCTGGCAGGCACCCCCTTCTTCGTTTGGATCAAATGGAAAAACAAACCGCAGAATACCTGACTATGCCGCAAGCGTATACAAGTCATTCCGAATACTTACCTCTCAGTCAGGTACTCGTCATGCCTGTTTCCGAAGCTTTTAAGGAGGGGAACAAAATAGAGGCAGAATGGGCAGACCTGAATTACATCCGCCCTCCTGATCTGGATCCTGCACTGCAGGAATACGCTGATTTTATCAAACTCCTGGGGGTGAGCGGAGCTGAAGTGCTCACCTTTTCCAAAGGCCGATCCCTGACACTGGATGCCCTTTATTGCCGTGATGCCAGTATAGTGACCGACCAGGGGGTGATCCTTTGCCGTATGGGAAAGTCACAAAGGCAGGCAGAACCCTCGATGCAGCAAAAGGTCTATGAATCCATGGGAATCCCCATCCTGGGCAGGATCGAGGCACCGGGCACCCTGGAAGGCGGGGATGTGGCCTGGCTGGACAGAAATACGCTGGCGGTAGGACACAGCTACCGGACCAACCCTTCCGGAATAGAACAATTAACCGCCCTCCTGGATCCAATGGAAGTAGAGGTGATCGTGGTCCAATTACCTCATTTCAGGGGTCCGACGGATGTCTTCCACCTGATGTCGATCCTGAGTCCGCTGGACCGGGACCTGGCTGCTGTCTATTCCCCCCTGATGCCCATTGCCTTTCGAAACCTTCTTCTCGAAAGGGGCTATCAGCTTGTGGAAGTTCCGGAATCCGAATTCGACAGCCTGGGGTGCAACGTGCTGGCTACCGGACCCCGACAATGCATCATGGCCAGGGGGAATCCGCTCACGGCACGGGCCCTTCTCGATGCCGGTTGTGCGGTCTCCACCTACCCCGGGAATGAGATCAGTGTTTTAGGTGGAGGCGGACCTACCTGCCTCACCCGACCCCTGAGAAGAAAATACCAGGTTACATCTTAAGGTAGAAATCCTTAACTAAGGCTATGTAGGCGTCCGTATATTCGTGCCTCTTCTTTTCTATGACCAGCTCATCTTCGATCAACCTGCCTTCTTTCCGTGCAAAGGCCAGCAGGCTCCGTTTAAATGGCGCTTCCGGAGTCCCTTTCACCCGGGTGACCTTGAACAGGAACAGCCCCAGCTCGCGGGACGACCTGATAAAAGAGGCCTCTGACCAGGCGGGAATCACAACAGAGAAGATCCCGTCATCGGACAACAGCCGGTGTACTCCCAGAAGTAATTCTTCGAAGGGGAGTGAGCTGTTCTGCCGGGCGGCATCCCTGGCACCAGAACCGCTGGGAACCTCCTCTGTATGGAAGGGTGGGTTGGAGACGATCAGGTCATAAGAATCTTCGAATTCATCGACTACCTCGTCTAATCCGGCATGGTAACAAAAAAGACGGTCTGCCCAGGGGGAAGCCTCAAAATTCTCCACAGACTGCTCATAGGCATCCCCGTCTATCTCGATGGCATCGATCGTTTCTGCCTGGGTTCGTTGTGCGAGCATCAGGGAGATAAGACCGGTTCCAGCTCCTATATCCAAAATGGACCTGGGATTATTTTCCACAGGGGTCCAGGCACCCAGAAGGACGCCGTCCGTACCCACTTTCATGGCACAGCGGTCCTGATAAACCTCGAATTGTTTAAATCGAAAAGGCCTTACGGAAGGTGAAGAATCCATAGAATTCCGGGTTAATCCTCGAGATAAAGGGAGACCAGTCCTTCAGGGGTAGTGACGAATACCGTCTTTTGAGACCGGTCTATTTGGGTAATAATTTCGTCACTTACAGGGACCAGGAGTTGTTTACCGTCCTTTTCAGCCACAAACAGGGCTTGTGCAGCGGAATCGTTCACGGATACGATCCGGCCAATGTCTCCATAGACCTTGTCCATCAGCCTGAACCCTATGACCTCGTGGTAGTAGAATTTATTGCCGCTCAATGCAGGAAGTTGATCCAGCGGCAGGTATACCTCGGCGCCCAGGATCCTGTCTGCCTCTCCTTCACTACCAACCTCTTCAAAATCGATCCGGAGGAGATTCGATCGGTGAAGCCGGCTTCTCCTAATAAAAAAAGGAACCAGGCTATTTCCGAGGGAAATGAACACTGATTCCAGATTTTCGTATAAATCGGGTTCGTCCGTATCTAGCTTGATGAAGACCTCCCCCTTAAAACTGTATTTGGAAACGATCTTGCCCAGGTAGAAGCACTCTTCCTTACGCATAGACCGCGTTCCCATTACTCCTTATCTTCAGCAGGTTTTTCTTCTTCAGCAGGAGCTTCTTCTTCTTTAGCTTCCGGAGCTTCCACAGCCTCTTCTGCAGCTGATTCCGCTTCCTGGGCCACAGACTCTTCAGGAGCAGGAGCGGTTTCCACAGCGGCTACCTCCTCTTCGGCAGATACCTCTTCAGGGGTTTCGGGAAGTTCGGCTTCGGCTGCAGCCTGTGCCCTTTTCTCTGCTACCTCCTTCTCCGCTTCCAGGGCTTTCTTCTTGGCTTCTTCCTGGGCCTTGGTGAGGTTCTTTTCCTTATCAGCTACCTTCATGGCCTTCTCATCCAGCCATGCCTGAAATTTCTTTTCGGCATCTTCTTCAGTCAGCGCCCCTTTGCGAACACCCCCCATGAGGTGGTGTTTTAAAAGAACCCCTTTATAGGAGAGGATCCTTCGGGCGGTTTCAGAAGGCTGAGCTCCGTTGTCCAACCACTGTACGGATTGGTCCACATTGATATCTATGGTGGCAGGATTGGTATTTGGATTGTACACCCCTAATTTCTCAAGGAATTTACCGTCCCTTTTTGCACGGCTGTCCGCGGCTACGATCCAATAAAAAGGTTTTCCTTTTTTACCGTGTCTTTGAAGTCTGATTCTTACTGGCATATCACATTAATTTTGCAGGGTACCCGACCCTCGGTTATTAATTCTTTCATTCGCTTTGTCTAAAAGCGGGTGCAAATATACATTTTCTTATTCAAAAAACACCATACCTGAACCAAGAAAAAACAGGTCTTCTAAAAAATGACAAAAGGGTTGGGGTCCTTATTTTTTTACGCGTTTCTTTTTATCCCTTTTGGACATTTCCTGTGTGATGAGGTCCTCATGGATCACGGCAGTGGCAAAATCTCCTTTTTTAAGTTTTCGGGGGCCTTCTTCGGTCAGAAATACAGGATTCAGGTAGGAATAAAATACATTTCCATCGGCCATGGTCCTGGGGTTTTTTAATACCGATCTGTCTATTTTATTTAAGTAATACACCCAAAACCGGAGCTGTTTATTCTCCAGCTTGTCATAGGTTCCCGCCATGGCAAGAAAATCCCCGGGGAACACCTCATCGCCCACTTCAGGGACCACACTGTTCTTTTCAAGCACTCCATATTGGGCCAGGGTACCATCTTTGTGTTCGATGATCACGTAATTTGCCTCTTGTTTAAAGGAGTATTCCAGATTATAATCCCTGTCCTTGTCCTCCACCACCTCAACAACAAGGCCTTTTCTGGCCACGAAAACGCTGTCTGCTCTGGAAGAGGTCGTGAATTGAAAAGCCTTCCAATTCTCTTTTTTCGCAGCACCTGCACGTTCGCGTATGTTCGATAATTCATCTACTTTAATCTCCTTTCCGTTCTTGAAAGGCAGGGCATAGACAAAATCAAAATCGGGTTTTGGGTTGTATTCTCCCCTGAGGAATCCATAGCTGAAACTGAAATTTATTCCGGCTTTGTCATTGATCGGTTTCAAAGTAAAAAGCGTGCCGCTTCGCCCGGTGACCGTCATGAATTCTCTGGGCGGTATGGCGTTGCCGATCTGTTGTATGTCCAGGTAAATAAAATGGCTTCCCGGGGTCAATTTCTGATAGGAATACGTAATGGAATTATCGTCATTCCGCTCCGAAGAAACTGTGATCTTTTCCTGGGAGGAACCTTTAAAAGGCGCCACAAAAATAAGGATAGGTAAGAGTACTGAGAAATACCTGGAAGCATTCATAATCTTGGATTAAGAAATGGTTGACATAAGGTTACGATGTCAAAATAGGAAGATTACCGAATTCTGTAATGGAGAAAAACCATAAAATAAGTAAGGTAACCCTCTGCTGAACAAAAATGGCGCGCATGAAAGAGTCATAACGGTCTTAACACTCTTTAAGATATTCCGTTAAATCCCTTATAAAGTACCGTAATTACTTGGTTCTTCGAAGATATCTTGTATATTAAATACAGTTGTCGAGAGTCGATAACACTTGAATTTAAAATGACGATTGATCAATGAAGTATTCAGAAAAAATTTCAAATAAATTAAACGATTTACTTATCCTGACGTACGATGCCAAAAGGGGTTATTCCCTGGCGGCCGATAAGGTAGAGAACCCATCCATTAAAAAATTTCTGGAAGACAAAGCTAACCAGCGTTATAAATTCGGACAGGAACTCAGATCAGAGATCCTCACCTATGGAAACTTACCCGAAGACAGCGGAAGCATCAAAGGAGATTTCCACAGATTGTGGATGAAGTTCATCTCCGGCATCAGTTCTAATGAGACAGAAAAAATCCTCGATGAGGTCGAGCGTGGTGAAAAAAAGATCCTGAATGCCTATAAGGATATTCTTGAGAACAAGGAATGGATCTTACCGAATTCGACGCGGGATCTGCTGAGCAAGCAGAGAAATGCGATTGAAAAAGCACTCGAAACCTCCAGAATGTATGAGGAGATCGTATCCTGATCACAGAATTACCCAAATCGAAGAATCCGGTTCACGCCGGATTTTTTTATGGTTGATAACTCCTAAAAAGAAGGTTTTTTTCGGCCTTCTTAAATCAGTATTTTTAACCCTTCTATCATCCCGCTAATCAGACCGCATGTATTTAATATTTGATACAGAGACCACAGGATTGCCCAAACGCTGGAACGCCCCCATCACCGATGTGGACAACTGGCCCAGGTGCGTACAGCTCGCCTGGCAGCTCCACGACGAGATGGGAGATCTCGTTGAACAGAAGGACTATCTGATTAAGCCCGAAGGCTTCGATATTCCTTTTGATGCGGAGCAGATCCACGGTATCTCCACCGAACTTGCGGAAAAGGAAGGGATTCCTTTGGCGGAAGCACTGGAACAATTCAACAGTGCCCTGGAAAAGGCCCAGTTCGCAGTAGGACAGAATGTGGGCTTCGACATCAACATTACCGGGGCTGAATTCCACAGGGCAGGAATGGACACCAGCCTGCTGGAATTGCCGGTTCTGGATACATGTACGGAAGAGACGGCGGCCTTGTGCCAGATCCCTGGAGGGCGCGGAGGCAAGTTTAAGCTCCCCACCCTTACCGAACTGCACGAATTCCTTTTTCACGATTCCTTTTCCGAGGCGCACAACGCGGCAGCGGATGTGGAGGCTACCAGTCGCTGTTTTTTCGAACTGGTCCGGAAACAAATTTTCACGGCACAGGAGTTAAAAGCCCAACCCGATTACTTTCAAAGATTCAAAAAGGCAAATCCGGATACCATTCCGCCTTTGGGCCTCACTCACCGGAATCTGAAAGAAGCCTCTGAAAAGATCAAATCAAAGCAGGAAAGCGATCAGCCGGAAATATCGGGGGAAGACATCAAGGCAAACCTGAGAAGCCTGGAAGACACCCCTTTCGTGCACCTGCACAACCATTCACAGTTCTCTGTACTCCAGTCCACGATCAAGATCAGGGACCTGGTGGCTTCAACGGCAGAACACGGTATGCCTGCCGTGGCCCTTACGGACCACGCAAATATGATGGGTGCCTTTCACTTTGTAAGGGAAGTGAAGGCCCACAATGCCTCCCTGGCCGGTAAAAAGGCCAAGGCTGAAGAATCCGGGGAGGAATTTGATGAAAAACCGATCTTACCCATACTGGGATGTGAATTCTTTGTGTGTGAAGACCACCTCAACAAGAATCAGAAGGATTACGGGTATCAGGTCGTGTTCCTCGCCAAGAACAAGAACGGGTATCACAACCTGGCCAAGATGGCTTCCCTGGCGTATACCGACGGGTTCTATTATGTCCCCAGGATAGACCGTGAGATCATCACAAAGTACAGGGACGATCTTATCGTCCTCAGCGGGAACCTCTACGGGGAGATCGCCTCCAAGATCCTGAACACAGGGGAGAAACAGGCCGAGGAAGCCCTGGAATGGTGGCATAGTATGTTCGGGGACGATTTTTACATCGAACTCATGCGCCACAACCAGGAAGATGAGGACAGGGCCAATCCCGTTTTACTCTCCATGGCCCAAAAACACGGGGTCAAGGTAATAGCCACCAACAATACATATTACTGCAAGAAGGAAGAGGCGGAAGCCCATGACATCCTGCTTTGCGTAAAGGATGGAGAAAAACAGGCCACACCCATTGGCCGGGGTCGCGGATACCGGTACGGCCTGCCCAACCAGGAATATTACTTCAAGTCGGCCGAGGAGATGAAGCTCCTTTTCAAGGACATTCCGGAGGCCATTTCCAATATACAGGAGATCGTTGGTAAGATAGAACCCTACGATCTGGCCAGGGAGGTCCTCCTGCCCAAGTTCGAGATCCCTGCTGAATTCAGGGTGGCTGAGGATGAAGAGGATGGGGGCAAACGGGGAGAGAATGCCTACCTCAGGCATATCACCTATGAAGGGGCCAAAGAACGGTACGGGGATATCACCCCGGAGATCGGGGAGCGGATCGACTTTGAGCTGGCCACTATAGAGAATTCCGGCTATCCGGGATATTTCCTCATCGTGGAGGATTTTATTCGGGAGGCGAGGAATATGGGGGTGTCCGTGGGACCCGGACGGGGTTCTGCTGCAGGCTCGGTAGTAGCCTACTGCCTGAAGATCACCAACATCGACCCCCTGAAGTACAACCTGCTTTTTGAGCGGTTCCTGAACCCAGACCGTGTCTCCATGCCCGATATCGATATCGACTTCGACGATGAAGGGCGTGGCAAGGTCATGGACTATGTGATCCGTAAATACGGATCGAACCAGGTGGCCCAGATCATTACCTACGGTACCATGGCAGCCAAATCCTCCATCCGGGATACCGCCCGTGTGCTGGACCTCCCCCTGCCGGATGCGGACCGTATCGCGAAACTCATCCCTAACATGTCCAAACTAGGGAAGATCTTCGATGTGCCGGAAGAGGACCTGAGGAAAAAATTCAGGGCAGACGACATGGAAAAGATCAACCAGTTGCTCAATATCTCCGAGGGGGACGATCTCGAGGCCCAGACCGTCAATATGGCCAGGGTGCTGGAAGGTTCCCTGCGCAACACCGGGATCCACGCCTGCGGGGTCATTATCACCCCGGACGATATCACCAACTTTGTGCCCGTGGCCACGGCCAAGGACTCCGACCTGTACGTCACCCAGTTCGACAATTCCGTGGTGGAAAGCGCAGGCCTGCTCAAGATGGATTTCCTGGGGTTAAAGACCCTGACACTGATCAAGGACACCGTCAAGATCGTAAAAGCCAAGCACGGGGTGGAACTGGTGCCCGATGAATTCCCCCTGGATGATCAGGAGACCTATGAACTCTTCCAAAGAGGGGATACGGTGGGGATATTCCAGTACGAATCCCCCGGGATGCAGAAACACCTCAAGGAACTCAAGCCCACCGTCTTTGACGACCTCATCGCCATGAATGCCCTCTACAGGCCGGGGCCCATGGAATACATCCCGAGCTTTATCGCAAGAAAGCACGGAAAGGAAGAGATCACCTATGACCTGCCCGAGATGGAGGAGTACCTGCAGGACACTTATGGGATCACGGTCTACCAGGAACAGGTGATGTTGCTGTCCCAAAAGCTGGCCGGGTTTTCCAAGGGTGAGGCAGACATTCTCAGGAAAGCCATGGGGAAAAAGATCTTTGCCCTCCTGCAAAAGCTAAAACCCCAGTTCCTGGACGGAGGCGAAAAGAACGGGCATCCGAGGGAGGTTCTGGAGAAGATCTGGAAAGACTGGGAGGCCTTTG
>JBFKPJ010000013.1:0-28443 GCA_041628355.1 Muriicola sp.
TAAACGGGCCACCGCATCCCAATTGTGCCTCGGGCGGTTTACCCAGCGGCTGTCGTTCCTCTTGTGTACGTCTTCCAGGTAAGAATAATCATTGAGGGTCCCGAGTTCATCCCCTGCGTAGATAAGGGGAATACCCCCGAAGGAAAGGATAATGCCGTGCAGCATCAGGATCTTTTTCAGGGAGGTCTCCACGGCGGCGGGATCTCCCTTTCTGACTGCTTTTTCCAGGCCGAGAAGGGAAGCGCAACTCCCGGTGATCCGACTGTCACCCGTAGCCGGATTCTCCATGAACTTGTACCCTACGGCCGGACTCCACTGCAGCCCCTGGCAGTAATAATCGATCAGGAACCTGCGATGCATCCAGGGATCCAGCCCCAGTTGGGCTATGTATCCATCATCCAGGCCCAGGCCGATATCGTCGTGACAACGGAGGTAGTTGATCCAGGTAGCGGAATCAGGTTTCTGAGGGACATTCTTCAGGGATTTCTGCAGCAGCAGGGTCTTCTTTGTGGCGATGGAATTCCAGAGCAGGGACATGAGGGAGGCGTTGTAGGCGATATCGCACTCATTCCCCTCCAGTTCACCTTCTCCAAAATACTTGACGATGTCGTGAGGCGATACGATGGCTTCGGCAAGGAACACTACCCCCGGGGCAACCACCTGCAGGCACATCCTAAAGAGGGAGATCAGCCTGTGCGCTTCGGGAAGGTTCTGGGAGATCGTGCCTATTTTTTTCCAAAGAAATGCCAGGGCATCAAAACGGACGACATCCACCCCACTGTTCACCATTTTGACCAGGTTGGTGAGCATTTCCGAAAATACCCTCGGATTGGTGTAATTGAGGTCCCACTGATAGGAGTTGAAGACCGTCATCACCCATCTGGAAATTTCGGGCCGGTAGGTAAAATTCCCGGGGGATGTGGAAGGGAATACCTCGGGGAGGGCAGCTTCAAAGGCATCGGGGACGGTCCTGTCTTCAAACATGTAGTAGTAATCCTGATAGGTCTTATCCCCATTCAAAGCTTTCTTCGCCCAGGGATATTCGTCTGAGGTGTGGTTGACAACGAAGTCGAGCATCAGGTAGATCCCGTGTTCCCTGAGTTTGGAGGTGAGTTCCAGCAGGGACTTCCTGTTGCCGTATCTGGGGTCGACGGCCGTATAGCTGTTGACCGCATACCCTCCGTCGTTCTCTCCTTTAGGCCGTGTGGTGATGGGCATCAGGTGGAGAAAATTCACTCCCAGTTCTTCAAAATAGGGGATCTTTTCCTGAACCCCCTTCAGGGTTCCGTTGAAGAGGTCCACATAGAGTTGCATCCCTGTGATCTTATGAGACTGGTGCCAGTGGCCCTCTTTCAGGAGTTTAAGATCCCGGACCTTTAATTCTTCCGGCCTTTTCTCAAAGAGGGACTTAAGCAGCGCAGGTAGTTTTTGCCAGAAAGCCTCGTGTTCCGGTTCGGGATACAGGCTTTTGTACAGCTCCCGGATAAGTGGGAGATTCGTCTCCAGACGTTTGTCAAGAAGCGCAGCAGGATCAGCCTTCTCAATATCCCGCAATTCCCTGGAGGCCAGTTTTCTGTGTAGGGCCTTCTGGTTCATTGGGTGCTGTTCAGTTGATTTATATCCGGGAGGGAATCGATGGCACCGTATCCTGTAGTGGTTAATGCCCCGGCCTTGTTGGCCATCCCTATCATTTCTATGAGCAATTCATCATTTTCAAGGAGATGGGAGTGGGAGGGCAATTCGCTGATCTGTTGCAACAGGCAACCGATAAAAGCATCCCCGGCCCCGGTAGTATCCACCGGGTTTACCGGGATACTGGGGATGGTACGGCGGGAATTTCTGGTGCTTACCCAGGTCCCTTCGGAGCCCAGTGTAATGGCGATGATTCCCGTTCCTATCCCGTGCAACACATCGCTCACCTCATCCAGGCTGGATTTTCCTGACAACATCCTGGCTTCTTCCAGACTGAATTTGCAGAGGTGT
The DNA here is from genome assembly GCA_041628355.1 of Muriicola sp. Lineage (GTDB taxonomy): Bacteria > Bacteroidota > Bacteroidia > Flavobacteriales > Flavobacteriaceae > Muriicola. The sequence continues at coordinate 1,984 of JBFKPJ010000013.1, forward strand.
GATTTTTCGATATAAGGCATACACTTTTTTATAAAGGTATCCTCGTTCCCATGCCACAGGTCTGAACGATAATTGGGATCGAAGCTTATAAAAGCATTCTCTGTAATGGCATCAAAGAGGTAATGTCCATAGGCTTTTTCCAAAGGACCTCCCAGAAGAGCAGTGGCTGCCCCCAGGTGGACCATCTCATCGCGGAAATTGTTTTTGATGGAGGAATCATAGGTAAGTTCCCGGTCGGCCCCCCTCGAAAAGACGAAGTCGCGTTCCCCGTTTTCGGCAAGGGAGACGAAAGCGAGGGTGGTAAAGGTGTCTGACCGTTGCACCAGGGAAAGGTCTACATCGCAGGCCTCGAGGGTGTTGATCAGGTAGGTGCCGAAAGGATCCTCGCCCACACAACCGATAAAGGCACTCTTGCCCCCTAACTTTGAGATGGCACAGGCCACGTTGGCAGGAGCCCCTCCGGCTTTCTTGGTGAAAAGCGATGCCTTGGTCAGGTCTGCTCCCTGATTTTCTGCGACAAAATCGATCAGCAACTCACCAATACAAAAAACTTTCTTCGATAGCATGTGAGGAACCTCTTATGAGTTTATGAGTATCAAGTATAGGGAATTATAAGCGGATTTTATACTACGGGATCGAGAATTCACAGAGGAAGCAGTTCTAATCGAAAAAAATAATTTTCCTCCATTTCCGGCGCTAACCAGGAGAAATTTCGAATTTTGCAGTATGAGAACACTGGTTGTTGGAGATATACATGCGGGAGTCAAAGCGCTTCAACAAGTGCTGGCAAGGGCAGAAGTAAAGCAGGACGACCTGCTTATTTTTTTGGGGGATTACGTCGATGGCTGGAGCGAAGCCGTGGAGACCATAGAATACCTGCTGGATCTCCAGAAGAGGCAAAACTGTATTTTTCTCCGGGGGAACCACGACGATCTTTGCTATCGGTGGCTGGAGACCGGGGAGTATAACCCTGTATGGCTGGCAAACGGAGGGCAGGCCACCATCGATTCCTATGAAAAGGCCGGACAGGAGGTCAAAAATGCACATATACCCTTTTACAAGGCATTGAGCAATTTCTACCTGGATGGAGACAACCGCCTATATCTTCATGCAGGATTTACCAATCTCAAAGGGGTAGATCACGAATATTTTACGAAGACCTTCTACTGGGACAGGACCTTATGGGAACTTGCCCTTTCCCTGGACCCATCCATTCCCCGCGATAGTATCTATTATCCCAAGCGTCTCCTCCACTATTCCGAGATCTTCATCGGACATACGCCCCTGAGTAAGATCGGGAAGACCACGCCCCACCGCGCTGCCAATGTATGGAATATCGATACGGCGGCCGCTTACAAAGGGCCACTTACCATCCTCGATGCGGAAACCAAGGAGTTCTGGCAAAGTGATCCTGTTTGCTCCTTTTATCCAGGGGAGAACGGAAGAAACTGAATTTTGGGAATTCTTTAGGAGGCGTTCCATCTTATTTTGCCGTCCTTTGAAGGAAAACAATACGGTTATGATAAAGAACCTTCGCCTGGAAGTCATGGAAACCATAGAGCCTGAGATCTCAGGGTTTATGGAATCCTACCTGATTCCACCAGATGAGATATGGCAACCAACCGATTTCCTGCCAGATTCGAGGTCCGATGGCTTTTTTGACGAGGTTGAACAGCTCAGGGAGGAGGCCAAGGAACTGGGCTATGATTTCTGGGTGACTCTGGTAGCGGACACAATCACCGAAGAGGCATTGCCTACATACGAATCCTGGCTCATGGATGTAGAGGGGATCAATCAGCATGGGGAAAACAAAAATGGATGGACCCGCTGGGTCCGCGCCTGGACAGCTGAGGAGAACAGACATGGGGATGTACTCAACAAATACCTGTATCTTTCGGGGAGGGTAGATATGCGACAGGTCGAGATTTCCACCCAACATCTCATCGCCGACGGCTTTGATATCGGAACGGACCGTGACCCCTACAAGAATTTTATCTACACCACCTTTCAGGAACTGGCCACTAACATCTCTCATAAACGCGTCGGGCAGATGGCCAAGAAGAAGGGGAATCTCTTGTTGGGAAAGATGTGCAATATTATCGCCGGGGACGAAATGAGGCATCATTTGGCCTATCGCGAATTTGTAAAATCCATCCTGGAATATGACCCCAATGGGATGGTCCTGGCATTTGCGGAGATGATGAAGAAGAAGATCGTCATGCCCGCTCATTTCCTGAGAGAGTCCGGAGGGGTCATCGGGGAGGCCTTCGAGAATTTCTCTATCTGCGCCCAGCGTCTTGGGGTCTACACGTCAAATGACTATATCGACATCCTTACCAAACTCAACAATTACTGGAATATAGGGTCCTTGCGCGGCCTCAATGCCGAAGCGGAGAAAGCAAGGGATTATTTGATGAAACTTCCTGACAGACTGGAGCGGATTGCTTCCCGAATGAGGTATTCCGACGAGCAATACAGGTTTGCCTGGGTTCAGGCCAACGGACTCCTTTAAGGAAAATACCCGGGAAAACAGACCCTTATAATTTTCCGTGTTTGTGTTCTTTCTGCCATTTGGCGAGTTCCTTCCACTTCCCTTCTGCGGCCATTCTGGCCTGCATTGGCCAGGAAGACGGGTCGTGTACCTTATAGCGGTCCCCTCCTGAATCCAGTACTTCCTGGCATTTGGACACTGTGGTTTCAGCCAGGTTTCTCCAGGTCTTGATCTCGTAGTTGTGGAACAGGCTCCTGATCTTGGGGCCAATGCCCTCCACCAGAGTCAGGTCGTTGAGCTTTACCGCCTTGCCCATGATCTTCTTCGCTTCGGCAGCATCGAATGTCTGGTAGTCATCGTGGTTAAGGGAAGAGCCCGCAGCCAGTTTCTGCTGGCACTTCTCCAGATCTGCCCTGGCTTTTTCATTCTCCTGTCTCAACTGTTTTAACTCGGCTTTATAATCCACTGTGGGATTGGCTCCCCTTCCGATGAGGTAGCCAAAAAAACCGCAAATGAGGCCGACACTTAATGGGATCAGCCAGCACCAGATATTCATATACTCTAATTCCATGGAATGTGATTTTATTCAGTTTGTTTTAAAGGGAATTGATCTATCCGTGACGAGGAGTCCCCTGGAAAGCACACGTGATTTGGGCCTGTGCACATCATGAACACTGACCGCAATACATGATAAAGAAATAGATGCCTGCAAGGAGGGTTATGATAAACCCCAGGATGTTCGTGGTCTTTCTGGACATACTCGTAATGGTTAGTTGAATCTTCTTACAAGATATTAAAAAAAGCCATACCTGAAACTCAGATATGGCTTGTAAAATGTATTCCCCGGGAAGGTTTAGAGGTCAAATTTGATCCCTTGTGCAAGGGGAAGTTCCGTAGTGTAGTTGATCGTATTGGTCTGCCTCCTCATATAGATCTTCCAGGCATCGGAACCGGATTCCCGTCCTCCTCCGGTCTCCTTTTCCCCTCCGAAGGCGCCTCCGATCTCGGCACCTGATGTACCGATGTTGACATTTGCGATTCCACAGTCACTTCCCGCAGCCGACAGGAATTTTTCCGCCTCCCTGAGATCCCCTGTCATGATGGCCGAAGATAGTCCCTGTACCACTCCATTTTGGAGGGCAATGGCATTTTCCACCTCCCCGGAATAGGGGATCAGATAGAGGATGGGGGCAAAGGTCTCGTGCTGAACGATCTCAAAAGTATTCTTGGCCTCTGCGATCGCAGGTTTCACGTAACAGCCGCTCTCATATCCTTCGCCTTGCAGCACGCCCCCTTCCACGAGAAGTTTCCCGCCCTGGGCGACCACCTGTTTCAGGGCCTCCTCATACATCTTAACGGCGTCCTTATCGATCAGGGGACCCACGTGGTTCGATTGGTCAAGTGGATTTCCGATGCGCAGCTGTCCATAGGCAGCCACAAGGGCATCTTTTACTTTTTCATAAACAGACTCGTGTACGATCAGCCTCCTGGTGGAAGTACAGCGTTGACCTGCAGTTCCCACGGCCCCAAAGACGGCACCGATCACAGTCATCTTGATATCTGCTTTCGGGGTCACGATGATGGCGTTGTTCCCGCCAAGTTCCAGCAGGGATTTACCCAACCTGCCTGCAACGGCCTGGGCCACGATCTTACCCATGCGGATAGAGCCAGTGGCAGAGACCAGGGGGATACGCTTGTCGTGTGTCATGAATTCCCCGACCCGGTAATCCCCGTTGATCAGGCAGGAGATGCCTTCGGGAAGTCCATTTTCCTTCAATACATCGGCGATGATATGCTGGCAGGCGATCCCGCACAAAGGGGTCTTTTCAGAAGGCTTCCAGACACAGACATCCCCGCAGACCCATGCGAGGGCGGTGTTCCAAGCCCAGACGGCAACCGGGAAATTGAAAGCAGAGATGATCCCTACAACCCCGAGCGGGTGGTACTGTTCATACATGCGATGCCCGGGCCTTTCAGAATGCATGGTAAGGCCGTGCAACTGTCGGGAGAGTCCCACTGCAAAGTCACAGATATCGATCATTTCCTGTACCTCCCCAAGGCCTTCCTGGTAGGACTTCCCCATTTCGTAAGAAACGAGTTTTCCCAGGGGTTCCTTCAGCTCCCTGAGTCGCTGTCCGAACTGACGAACGATCTCCCCCCTCTGAGGGGCCGGTTTCAAACGCCAGGTCTTAAAAGCTTCGGTGGCTTTGGCCATGACCTCGTCGTAGTCTTCCTGTGTGGTCGACCTGACGCGGGCAATCAATGTGCCGTCTACGGGGGAATGGGAATCCATGACCTCCCCGGAGGAAAAGAACTTTGCGCCCGTGGAAGTGCCTTCGTTGAGTTCTGTGATTTTAAGTGCTTTGAGGGTGTTTTGTATTCCGGAATCAACAATTGCCGTTGCCATAATGTAAGTGTTTTGAATTGTATAGATCGTTGTCGTGCAAAGCTACGAATAATTACCATCTTGGAAGGCTACCCGGGATACAGTTCAGTCCTTTGGACTTCTATCAGAGATGGAGGAGGACCAGGGCGATCAGGGCTGGCAGACCCTGGACGAAAAAGATCTTTCGGGATGCAGTAACCGCCCCGAATACACCTGCGATGAGGACGCAGGTGAGAAAGAAGATAGCAATGTAGATCTTCCAGTGATGATCATCGATAAACAGGGTCCAGATCAAGCCTGCCGCCAGGAACCCATTATACAGCCCCTGGTTAGCTGCCAGGACCCGAGTGGGTTCGAACAGTTCCCTGGGGAACCCCCTGAAGACGGCCGGGCCCCTTTTGGTCCAGGAGAACATCTCAAGCCAGAGGAAGTACAGATGCATCCCTGCAATGAGTCCGATGAGAATTTCGCTCGCAAGCCTCATAGGTGCTATCTAATCATGATCCTTTGCTACAAACCGCGGATCGGTCTTCATCACATGCCCGCATTGAGAACAGGTCCGCAACTCTTCTGATCCGTAGAAATGTTCAAAGTGTTTGAGAAAATCCTTTTCTATGTCCTCGAGGGGAAAATACGCCTCAAAGAGTTTGTGATTGCAGCGGTCACAGAACCAGAGCAGGCCGTCTTTGGCCCCCAGATCTGCCCTTTTTCGTTCGATGACCAGGCCTATGGAGCCTTCATGCCTCACAGGAGAATGAGGCACTTTAGCCGGATGCAGGTACATGTCGCCTGGTCCCAGATTGAAGGTCTTCTTCTCTCCGTCTTCCTGTATGTGAACCTCAATGGTGCCTTCCAGCTGGTAAAAGAGCTCTTCTGTCTCGTTGTAGTGATAATCCTTTCGTGCATTGGGTCCCGCAACCACCATAACGATATAGTCGCCGGCATCTTTGTACAGATTCTTGTTGCCTACAGGGGGTTTCAGGGTATCCCGGTTCTCTTCAATCCACCGGTTGAGGTTAAAAGGGGGTTTTACGGCCATAATAAGTCAATGTGATTAAAAGGAGCTGCTAGGTGCCTTCCTTCAAAAATAAGAAAAAGACAGGTTCAATAGCGGGTTACTTGTAGAAGATCTGGGTGTAGAAGAGGGTGCCGTCGGAACCTCTTTTGACACTGATGGCAGTAAAAGAGTAATCGGCCTCCATCGTGGTTTTGTGTTTAGGGCTCTGCAACCACCCTTCGAAGGCCGCGGATGCGTTCGGGTAATCCATGGCTACATTCTCGGCTATTTCCTTGGCATTGGTCTCGGCCGCTATTTTGGAAGCCCTGGCGCTGAAGTTATCGTGGCTGATGGTCCCTTTGGAGACCATATAATCCGTGTGCTGGTTCGCGTAGTCATACGCCAGTGCACTGAACTCAAGGGGTTGAGCCCCCATTGACACCCTGTGATCATTGACGATATGGAGGAGCTCCTGTTCCACTTCCACGGCATTCAATGCTACGGGAATAACAGGGTCTTCAAGGGTTTCCTTAGAACAGGATACCCCAAAGAACAGGACCATCGCCCAGAAAAAAACAGGCAAACTTCTTCTCATATAGTGTTCCTCGCAAGCAGGTAGGGAAGAAGTTGGGGACTTTTCCTCCTTTTGGTAAAAGAAGAGGTTAAGTATAGTAAAAAGGATCGAAGGTTGGGTTCATTCGTCCTTAAAATTCGACGAAATGCACAATTCTACCATCTGTACTCAACCTGTCTGCCTCGTATTTCCCTTCCGTTAAGGACACTTCAGAACCCTCCTTCTTCATCCTCAACATCCTTCTTGATCACGGCACTGAAGACCAGGTCGCCGAGATTTCTGATAGGTTCGTAAAGGACGGATTCCCTTTTCACATCGTCATTGATGATACTCAGATTCTTGTTAACGCTTTCCAGGAAGATGATCAGTGCCCCGAGGATGATCGCCACTTTCAGCAAGCCGAAGAGCCCACCTGCTATCTTGTTCAGCAGGCCGAGCATGGCGATCTCCGCGACCTTTGTCAGCAAACGGGCAGCCAGGATCACCAGGGTCACGATGATAAAGAATGTGATAATAAAGGAGATGAGGCTCATGACCCTGTCATTCCAGTCGAAATGGGAGGCCAGGTAGTTCCCCACAATATATGAAAAATGGATGGCGCCGTAGAGGCCGGCTACCAGAGCGAGAATAGAGGCGATCTCCACGACCAGGCCGTTCTTTACCCCTTTGAACAGGCCGTAAAGCAACAACAGGCCCAAAACGATGTCTACAAAATTCACGGTCAGGTGGTTTGTACAAATATAGAACATTGATTTGTACCTTTGACTCCGTGAATTACGGCAGAACAGCCTGTTAAATCCGTGAGCTCATGGCGAGGGACGAAGTGCTTAAGGAACGTTGGGAATATTTGGTGGAAAAACTTTCTGCCCAATTCTCTGATGGTGACCCACTGGAACTTGACGCTATCATTTATCTGATCGGAGTGCAGGAACTCGGGCAATACCACCGTACTTTCAAAAAGGACGAGAAGATCAACCTTATGCATATCGCTATCTGCCGTTTGCTGGAACCCTATGGGTATTACGAGTTCGAATACTTCGATGAGGAAGGTTGGCCCCATTACAGGGTCAAAGAGGCCCTGCCACCCCTGAAACCCGGGGAACAGTCGGTGCTTATGAAGGAAGCCATTGTATCTTATTTCCTCGAAAAGGATTTTATGACATGAAAAGCATTACTCCCTATTATGCGGTAATTTTTACTTCCCTCCGGGCCGAAGGGGATCATGGCTATCAGGAAATGGCAAAAAGGATGGAGGCCCTGGCCCGGACCCAATCCGGTTTTCTGGGATTCGAAACAGCCAGAAATGAGGTGGGGATCAGCGTGAGTTACTGGGAGCGCCTTGAGGATATCACCCGATGGAAGCAAAACGCCGAACACCTGGAGGCGCAGCGTCAGGGAAGGGAAAAGTGGTACGACCAGTACACCCTGCGGATCTGCAAGGTGGAGCGGGAGTACAGTTTTAGCAGAAAGCAGCAGGAATAACGTTACCTTAATCTCCCCGATTTTGTTCTCAGGACCTGTACCCTTATTTTAGGGAGGTCAAATCAATGGAAATAAAAATGACCCGGACCCCATCCTTTTCGAACCTAGACAGAACGAAGTCCACTTCGGAGATCGCATCTACCGAATTCGACCTTATCGTCATCGGCGGTGGGATCACCGGGGGTGGGATCGCCCTGGACGCGGCCTCCAGGGGGATGAAGGTCCTCCTTTTGGAAAAAGGTGATTTTGCCTCCGGGACCAGCAGCAAATCCACCAAGCTCATCCACGGCGGACTTCGCTACCTGAAGCAGTTCGACTTCTGGCTGGTCAAGGAAGTGGGTTCGGAAAGGGCGATCGTTCACAAACTGGCCCCACACCTCGTGCTGCCTGAAAAGATGCTGCTCCCCCTGATAGAAGGGGGGTCGTACGGGAAATGGCTGACGTCGGTCGGACTCAAAGTGTACGATATCCTTGCCCAGGTAAGCGGGGACGACAAACGGAAAATGCTGGAGAAGAAAGAGGCAATGGCCCTGGAACCCCTCCTCCCCAAGAAAATGGTGAAAGGCGCGGGATACTATGCCGAATACCGAACGGATGATGCCCGACTTACCCTCGAGAATATCAAGACCAGCCTGAGTTTCGGAGCCAGGGCGCTCAACTATGCGGAGGTCACCGATTTCCTGTATGACGAGGATGCTGTCAGGGGCGTAAAATTCACCGATGTGCTCAGGGGGAAAACTTTTTCGGTTCGATCCAGATACGTCATCAATGCAGCAGGCCCGTGGGTAGACGACCTGCGGAGCATCAACCACAGTAAGAAAGGGAAGCGCCTCCACCTCACCAAAGGGGTACACCTGGTATTCCCCCATCATAAACTCCCGGTAAAACAATCCGTGTACTTCGATGTGCCCGATGGCCGGATGATCTTCGCCATACCCAGAGGGAAGGTCACCTACGTAGGGACCACGGATACGAACTACAACTCGGACAAGGACAAGGTGGAGACCGACCTGGCGGATGCGATCTACCTGATCGCCGCCGTGAACAATATGTTCCCCGAGATCGAGCTCGAGATGGACGACATTGAATCCTCCTGGGCAGGCCTGCGCCCCCTGATCCACGAGGAGGGAAAATCAGCTTCTGAACTCTCCCGGAAGGATGAGATCTTTACCTCAGACAGTGGCCTGATCAGTATTGCCGGGGGTAAACTTACCGGTTACAGGAAGATGGCAGAGCGGGTGGTGAACAGGATCGCCGGCAGTATGGAGGAAGAGGAGGGTAAAAAATTGCCTGAGTGTACTACGGACTCGATCCCGCTGTGCGGCAATGATTTTAAGAAATTCAAAGAGGTCAAAAAGTACATCCGCCAGATCCAAACCCGCCTCGACCCGGATGGATTTGAAAAATACGACGCCTGGTACCTGGTCACGAATTATGGGAAACAGACCGAAGAGATCCTGTCACGCTACAAAAAGCGGAAGGAAAAAAAGGTACACGAACGGCTGATCCTGTCAGAACTGGAGTTTACAGTGGCCCACGAGATGGTACAGTCACCCCTGGATTTCTTCGTGAGACGTACCGGGCGACTGTATTTTGACATTCACAGCGTCAGGGAACATATGGAGTCGGTCATACGGGAATTGGGCAGGATCTTTAAGGCCGATAAAAAGACCCTGTTGCGTTGGAAAAAGGAACTGGAAGCCGAATTGGATTCCCATTCCCGATTCTCCCTGGACAAGGGCAAATAGGGAGTGCTTTAATCCATGCGGTCTGCCAGGGCCTTGAAATTTTTCCTTGCGCTCTCATTTTCGTAGAGGATGCGGTAGACCGTGTCTATGATGGGGGTACGAACCTTGTTTTTGAAGGCGTTCTTTTGCTCGTAAGCACTCTTGGTGGCGTAGTACCCCTCTGCCACCATGTTCATTTCCATCATGGCGCTCTTTACGGTATACCCTTTCCCGATCATATTGCCGAACATCCGGTTTCTGCTGAAGGTAGAATATCCGGTGACCAGGAGATCGCCCAGGTAGGCTGAGTTGTTAATATTGCGCTTCATCTTGTGCACCCGCTTGATGTACCGTTTCATTTCCCGGATGGCATTGCTCATCAGCACGCTCTGGAAATTATCCCCATACCCCAAACCGTGTGCGATCCCAGCTGCCAGGGCATAGATGTTCTTAAGCATGGCAGCGTATTCCGTACCTATGATGTCGTCAGATATCTTGGTTTTGATGGACTCGCTTTTCAATGCGGAGGCGATGAGTTTGGCCTTGTCCTTGTCTGCACTGGCCACCGTGAGGTAGGAGAGGCGGTCAAGCGCCACCTCTTCTGCATGGCAGGGGCCTGTGATCACCCCGATGTTCTTGAAGGGGATATCGTATTTATCGTGAAAATGCTCACCCACGATTTTCCCGGTCTCCGGCACGATCCCCTTGATGGCGCTAAAGATGATCTTGTCTTTAAGCGGGACGCTGAGCTTTTGCAGCTCACTTTCCAGGAAGGCAGAGGGGATGGCAAAGATCAGGACGTCCGCAGCTTTCACCGCCACATCGATCTGGTCCGTGAGGTTGAGTTGGGTCAGCCTGAATTCTACCGAGGTGAGGTAGTTCGGATTGTGTTTGTTGGTCCTGATAAAGTCGATAGCCTCGGAGTTCCTCATATACCAGGTAACCTTCGTGAGGTTTTTGGTCAGCATCTTCACCAGGGCCGTCGCCCAGCTGCCTCCGCCCAGGACGGCAAATCGGACTTGTTTTTTCATACACTTTCCTTTGTAAAGCAAAAATAAATAAAAACGCACAGTATATAATCAACTGTAAATCAAACATATAAAACAAATGGCATGATGCTTGTTTACCAATACATAAGAATTGTAAAACCGAGCACCATGAAAAAAATTACCCTATTAAGTTTAGCGACACTCGGGATGCTGACCTTGAGCAGCTGTTACACCGAGGTCATCGTAGATGATGTTATTGTGGATGAGGTACCAGTTCAGACCAGACAGGTGCTGCAGGCCTATGATCTCTGGTATGTGGATATCGAGTCGACCCAGGGCCTGGGGGAAGTGCCTTTTCTCCAAAGGGCCTTTACCCTCTCCTTTCTGAACGGGCAGTTATATGCCAATAACAACCTGTCCGGGATCGGAAGTACGGGGAACGGACTCGGGATACGGGTAGGATTTTACGATGCAGGGGGCGGGATCCTGGAGATCGACCACGACATCGATGGGGTCTGGACCTTCGAAGTGTACAACGTGAACGGCAGGACCTTAGAGCTCTATAACAGGCGGTCCAACACCTCCTATTTCCTGGATGGCTATCAACGATCCGGTTTTGATTACGACCGATTGTTTTACGAAAACATAGAACTCCTGCTACAGGAATACGATGTATGGGAAAAGACCTATGTGAGTGATACCGGCTATCTGAATGACTTTGACCAGGAGAATTTCCTTCAATTCTTCCAGAGCGGAACAGGGACCCGTTTCAGGTCGTCTGTGGATGCCGTAGGAACACCGATACCGAACATCGTTTGGGATTATGAAGGGTTTTACGAGGTCTACAACGTACAAAACGATGAAACGCTCAAAACTTTAACACTGGACTACTCCTTTATGGGCAATGATTATTTTGAGTTGTACGTTATTGATGACAGGACCATAGAATTATACCATCCAGACAGTGGAACGGTCTATGAGTTCACAGGTAGGGGTTATATACAGTACCTGAAATCCGAAGGAGCGCCTGCGTCAAGGAAACGTCAGAAGAACGACCATCCTACGATGGATGTCAAAAGGCAAAGGAAGCCCTTCACTAAGAAATAAAGGAAAAGCATAATTTTTTGGTTGGTTATTTGGTTAGAAGCCGTCCTGCCCACACCGGGCAGGGCGGTTTTATCTTTTCTAACCTGAATTTTGCGTATCTTAAGGGGGCAATTTTCAATGAGATATCATGGGGTCCAGATACGAAATCGAATCGGGGAATACGGGGCATAAGGACATCCCTGGAAATCCTTCCACGGCAACCAGCAGCAGTAAGAAGTTAAATGACCGCTCTGGGGGAGAACCCCTGAGGGTAATGACTGAGGCCGACTGGCAATTCTGGATCCACAATGGCTATGTGGTGATAAAGAGTGCGGTGCCCAGGTCTCAGGCTGAGGAGACCGCCCGTTTTCTCTGGGAATTTGATGAGAAGGATCCAAATGATCCCAAAACCTGGTACGCACCCCCAAGGGCCGAAATGAAGATGAAAGAACTGGCGGGGACCGGGATGGTGGAGGTGTACAACCACCAGTTGCTGTGGAACAACAGACAGACTCCCAGGGTCTATGATGCATTTGTAGACATATGGGGGACCGAGAAATTGTGGGTGACCATTGACCGCGCAAACCTGAACTTTCCACAAAGGCCAGGCTTTGAACAGAAGGGCTTTATCCACTGGGACTATGACCCCGAGACCAAACCCCAGAATGTGCAGGGGGTTTTGGCACTGGCAGACCAGACCGACGAGAATATGGGGGGCTTCCAGTGCATCCCCTGGCTTTACCGGAATTACGACACCTGGAAGAAGGGCCAGCCGAAAGACCGGGATCGATTCCAGCCTGATATCACCGGCCTCGAGGACAAGATCGTCAAGGTGAAACTGGAAGCCGGTGACCTGCTGATCTTCAACAGCCTGCAGCCCCATGGGATCAGGCCCAACCGCTCGGCAGACAAGGTGCGGATCGCCCAGTATATCTCCATGATGCCGGCAGAACCCGAAAATGAGGCCCTGCTCAAATGGAGGATACATTCCTGGAAGAACCGGGTGGCTCCGGAAGGGTACGCCTTCCCCGGAGATCCGAGGAACTGGGAACAGGCCAAATATGAAAGGGCCAACTTGTCGGTATTGGGAGAGAAATTATTAGGACTGAAAAATTGGTAAGCTTTCTTAATCAACCCGGCAAAAACCATGTTTAACACCCTTGGATATTGGGATGTAGCCATTATCCTTATATATTTTCTTGCGATTCTCTGGATTGCCCGTTGGGCATCACGTGATAAATCTGGTTCAGGTGATGCCGCAGATTACTTTTTAGCGGGGAAAGATCAGGGGTGGTTTGTGGTTGGGGCCTCCTTATTTGCCTCCAATATCGGATCCGAGATCATTCTTGGGGTTTCGGGTGCAGGCGCAAGGGCGAACATGCCTATGGCTAATTTTGAGATCCTGGCTTCTCTGGTGCTTATTTTGCTCGGGTGGGTATTTGTCCCTTTCTATTTACGGACAGGTGTCTACACCATGCCGGAGTTTTTGGAGAAACGGTATTCAAAGGCGTGCAGGGATTACCTTTCTGTGGTTTCCATCCTGGCCTATGTAATTACCAAAATATCCCTCATCATATTTGCGGGTGCCCTTGTCTTTGAAACCATGGGCATCTCATTCTGGACAGGGGCTATCATTACGGTGCTGGCTACAGGATTTTATACGATGTTGGGCGGATTAAAGGCCGTTATTTACACCGATATGGTTCAGGCCTTTATTCTCTTATTTGGGACCATGGCTGTAACTTGGTTCGGGCTGCACCAACTCGGTGGCTGGGGCGGGATGATAGAAACGCTCAACTTGGCCTCACAACAACCGGGGAACCCACCCACAGAACGATTTTTTAATCTCTGGCGTCCAATGGGAGACAGCGAATACCCATGGACCGGTATGTTATTCGGGGCACCCATACTCGGAATTTGGTATTGGTGTACAGACCAGTATATTGTGCAACGCACCCTGTCTGCCAAAGACATAAGCAATGCCAGAAAAGGGGCGTTATTCGCGGGCTACTTAAAATTACTGCCCGTATTTATATTCTTTATTCCGGGAGTTATTGCTTATGCCTTGTTGCAAAAAGGGGAATTAAGTTTTGCCCTGGACAATGCCGATCAGGCTTTACCTGCCATGATCACAAGTTTTCTGCCAATGGGCCTGAAGGGGCTGGCCATTGCCGGATTGTTGGCTGCCCTGATGAGTTCATTATCCTCAGCATTTAATTCGAGTTCTACCCTTTTGACAATCGATTTTTATAAAAAGTACAGACCCGATGCCTCCGAAAAGAATTTGGTGCGCTTCGGTCAGTGGGCAACTTTGGTCCTTGTTGTAATAAGTTTAGGATGGATACCCTTTATGAAAACACTAATGGGCGGGGGGATCTTTCATTACCTGCAGAGCATACAGGCCTATATTTCACCGCCTATTGCTGCCGTATTTTTGTTTGGATTGCTCTATAAATGGATCAATGCAAAGGGGGCTATCGTCGCATTATGGACTGGGTTCATTTTGGGGATATTCAGGTTAGTCACTGAATTCATGAGCAAGGAAGGGTTAATAATCGTGGGGCAGGATTCCCTGTTAGGGAGAATGCTGGATATTAACTTCTTGCACTACGCCGTGATACTCTTTGTATTTTCTACCGCCGTACTTATGCTGGTGAGTAAGACCGGGTATCCTCAATCAGCAGAAGTACTTCAAATGGTCACTTTTCAACGCAAAGGACGAACTCCAGGTTTTAAATGGTCTGGAGACGTGGTGCTGACCCTTGTGCTGATTGTTTTGGTACTGATTCTTTGGTGGTTATTCAGTGCCTGGGGAATAGCCTGAAGTTGTTTTATTCAATAAATACTGCTATTCCTGAGAATAGGGTTACTTTTGCGTCCTTAAAAACAAAGACGATTGAAAAAGTACCTCAACCTCTTCGATTTTTCCCAGGAAGTCAACTACAAAACAGAGATCCTTTCGGGGCTCACGGTAGCCCTGGCACTGGTCCCTGAAGCTATCGCCTTTGCACTGATCGCTGGCCTTTCACCCCTCACGGGACTATATGCGGCCTTTGTCATGGGATTGGTCACGTCCATCCTGGGAGGCCGGCCGGGCATGATCTCCGGGGCAACAGGAGCTGTGGCAGTAGTCATCGTTACATTGGCCAGGGATTACGGTGTCGAATACGTCTTCGCTGCAGTGGTCCTCGCAGGAGCATTACAGGTGATCGCGGGTATCTTGAGGCTCGGAAAATTGATGCGCCTCGTTCCGCACCCGGTGATCTTCGGCTTTGTGAACGGCCTGGCCATCATCATATTTATGTCACAGCTAGACCAGTTCAAGAATGCGGACGGTACCTGGCTGGGAGGACAGACCTTATGGATCTTCTCGGGGCTTGTTTTGCTTACCATGCTGGTGATCTGGGGCCTTCCCAGGATCAGCAGGGCCGTGCCGGCATCCCTGGTGGCTATCCTGCTGGTATTCGGCCTGGTCCTCGGACTGGGTATCGATACGCGTACCATTGGTGATATCGCCTCCATCAAAGGGGGCTTTCCGCCTTTCCATCTGCCGGCTGTTCCCATCACTTTGGAAACCCTCCAGATCATTTTTCCCTATGCGGCAATCGTGGCAGGGGTAGGTCTCATTGAAAGTCTTTTAACCCTGAATATCGTGGATGAGATCACGGAGACAAGGGGTCGCGGGAACAAGGAAGCGGTGGCCCAGGGCACGGCCAATATCCTGTCGGGCGTGTTTTCCGGGATGGGGGGCTGTGCGATGATCGGGCAGAGCCTGATCAACACCTCCAACGGGGCACGGGCAAGGCTATCGGGGATCGTAGCCTCCCTCATGCTCCTGGTCTTTGTCATCTTTGGGGCCGACCTGATCGAACAGGTACCCATGGCTGCCCTGACCGGGCTTATGATCATGGTGGCCCTGGGGACCTTTGAATGGGCCAGCCTGCGTACTTTCCGGCGGATGCCCAAAAGCGACGTCCTGGTGATGGTATTGGTTACCCTGGTTACCGTATTCCTGCACAATCTCGCCCTGGCCGTGCTGGTGGGTGTTATCATCGCTGCCCTGGTCTTTGCATGGGACAACGCCAAACGCATCCGGGCTCGCAAGTATACAGACGAAGCGGGGGTGAAGCACTACGAGATATACGGCCCGCTCTTTTTTGGGTCCGTGACCCTGTTCAATGAGAAATTCGACGTACTCAATGACCCCGAAGAGGTGATCATCGATTTCAGGGAAAGCAGGGTGGTCGACATGTCTGCCATTGAGGCCCTCAACAAGATCACGGAACGCTATCAAAAAGTAGGAAAAAAAGTCCACCTGAGGCACCTGAGCAGGGACTGCAGGCAATTATTGGAGAATGCAGATGATATCATCGAGGTCAATGTCCTGGAAGACCCTACCTACAAGGTGGTGGTAGACAAACTATAGGAGCTTCGGGTCAAACTTCGGATGCTGGTTTTAACGCTTGGGTGAGAATGATGTCCAAGGCCCATTGCAGGGTTTCCTTTGACTTCTTCTTGCTGAGTCCGCAAACATCTCTTGTGGCGACCAGGGCTTCAATACCCATCAGGACCGTTGCCGTATTGATAACTTTTTCAGCTATGTCACCGTCCACTTTTTCTTTGAGGTTTTGCATTACAAGATGCAGCGTTTTAACGCGCCTCGCTCCCCTTTTAGCTGTGCTTTGGTCTTGACTTAATACGGCCCCGAGATATTTTCTGAACGCTTCTTCGTGATCAAAGGCCAAATCGTTGAAATATTCCTGGATTTTAAGGATCTGGGTGTGCGGTTCATAAGAGGATACCTTTTCATAGAGTTCCTCCGGAATCGCCGTGTTGATATCCAGGCCTGCTTCTTTAACAAGGATTTCAATGCTGGTAAAATAGCGATAGACCGTAGCCCTGGACAGGCCCGACTCCCGTATCACATCATCCATCGAAATTTCATTTCCGGTCCTCAGCAAATGCTGCGTCTGTACGAGGATGTGCTTTCTCGTGGCCATTTTTTGACGAGTACGTCCTTCAGACAGGTATTCATCTTTCATGAGACAAATGTCTTATAAAATTTGTAAAGTTCCAACAGAATTCTTTTATTTGTGAGACGAAAGTCTCATAAATGAATCAATCAGAAATGTTATGGGTGCTTGGGCACGAGATACGACCCCAGCGTATTACGGGGGATTATGACCTTATCTCGGGCAGTACACCGGCCCAAACCCAGGGGCCGCCGCCCCATACGCATCAGCGTTACCATGAGGTGTTTATGGTGACGGAAGGAGAAATGGAATTCATCATTGATGGAAGACCAACAACAGCCAGGAAAGGCGATGTGATCAACCTGCCGCCCAATACGGTCCACACCTTCGCCAATAAGACGCACCAACCCTGCCGATGGATCAACATCCACAGTCCGAAAGGTTTCCTTCAATTTTTCCGTGAATTTGGCATCCCTTCAGCCGAGAACAATTCGCAGATGAGATCGGTATCCCCTGAACTCATTCAGGGGGTATTGAAAAATGCGAAACAATATGACATGCATATTCAATAAGAAAAACCAAAACCAATACGTATGAACAGAAAATCGTTCTTTACCAACCTTGGGGCCCTGGGGTTAACCCTGGTTTCCACGCCTGCAATCGCTTTCAGGGCCACCAAAAAATTTGCGAATTCCCTAACTCCCAAGATCGTCAGGAAGGAGGAAGGGAAAACCATCAATGTGATCGGGGACATGCAAACCCTCAAACTCACCGGCAAGGACACCAACGGGCTGTTTACGCTTATAGAGGAGCACAACGATCCCGGGGTGGGCATTCCGCCCCATGTTCACGAGAATGAGGACGAGATCTTCAAGGTACTCGAAGGGGAAATGGAATTGACGGTTGGAGGGGAGACTACCGTACTCAAAGCAGGTGACCTCGCTTTCGGCCCCAGGGGAGTTCCCCACTCGTGGCGCATAGTTGGGGACAAAAAGGCCAAAGTGATCCTCAGTGTCTTTCCTTCAGGTATTGAGCACATGTTCGAAGAATTGGCCCAACTGCCTCCTGGCCCGCCCGACTTTCCAAAAGTGGCAGAGATCTGCGGGCGTTACGGGGTAAATTTCGTCTGAACCGCTACCTGTAGTGTGCTCCACCCTGGTTATGAACCTTCCTTTGCAGGCGAAAGCTTAAAGACAAGGGCCTGCCAGGGTTCCAGGGAGAACACCCTGTCCTTATAGTATACCTGGGGGAGATTGTTGAGGACCAGGTCCTCCAGTTCTTCTTCCACGGGCACAGGGAGGGTAATTATGTCATCTGAGAAATTAAGGAGTACCAGCATCTTTTCTCCTTTCCATTCCCGGGTATAGGCATAGACCTTCTCGTGTTCCGGCAAAAGCAGGGTATAGGCCCCATAGACCAGGACGGGATTTTCCTTCCTGAGCGTTGCCATGGCCTTGAAATGATTTAGCACAGAACCTGGGTCCTCCTGCTCCACGGCCACATTCACCCTCTTGTAATTATCATTGACGGGGAGCCAGGGCGTACCCGTGCTGAATCCGGCGTTCAGGGTGGTGTCCCATTGCATAGGAGTCCGGCCGTTATCCCGGGAGGAGAATTTCAGGTTGGCCATATACGTTTCCAGATCGCCTCCGGCCGACTTCACTTTCTCATACCCGTTCAGCGCAGCGATATCTTTGTACTGTGAGATGCTGTCGAACCCGATGTTGGTCATCCCCAGTTCATCCCCGTAATAGCAATAGGGGGTGCCCCGCATACTCAGGATGAATGTATTCAGCAGTTTTGCAGAGGCCTCCCTATATTTCGGATCATCATTCCCAAAACGGCTTACGAGCCGTGCCTGGTCATGGTTTGCCAAAAAAATGGACAGCCATCCTTTCTCAGCGAATTCCGCATCCCAGCGGGAAAAGACCTCTTTGAAGTGGACCAGGGAATATCCCTCCGGTTTGGCGATGTCCACTCCTTCGAAGGCATAGGCCATATTTAGTTCATTACGGTCGGCATCCACCAGTTCATGCGCTTCCTGGAAATTACGTCCCGCACCTTCAGCTACGGACATAACGTCGTACTGGCTAAACACCTCCCGGTTCATCTCTTTCAGGTAATCGTGCAGGCCGGGTTGCATGGCGTAATACTGAATAAAATTCTGTTCCAGGTCGTCCGGGAACTCAGGATAGGCTGTATCCTTGGCTGCGAACTGGAAGGCATCCAGGCGGAAGCCATCCACCCCTTTGTCTGCCCAAAATTTCATCAGGTCGTAGACTTCCTGCCTCACTTTGGGGTTCTCCCATTTCAGGTCGGGTTGCTGAAGGGAAAAATAATGCAGGTAATAGGAATCGGTAATAGAATCGTATTTCCAGGCATCTCCTGCCGCGTCAAAAAGGCTGTAACGGTAGGGGGGCTTCCCCTTTTCCGCCGGCCACCAGTGGTAATAGTCCCGATAGGGATTGTCGCGGGAACTGCGCGACTGCAGGAACCATTCGTGCTGGTCACTGCTGTGGTTCACTACCACATCCATAATAAACCGGATCCCGCGGTCGTGCATGCCTTCCAGCATGGCATCAAAATCTTCCATGGTGCCGAACTCCTCCATGATGCTGCGGTAATCGCTGATGTCATATCCGTTGTCTGCATTGGGTGAACTGTAGATGGGGTTGAGCCAGACCATGTTCACCCCCAGGCTCTGTATGTAATCGAGTTCTTCTATGATCCCCTTCAGGTCACCTACCCCGTCCCCGTTCGTATCCTTAAAACTGCGGGGATAGATCTGGTACACAATGCCTTCCTTCCACCAGGTATCGTCTTTTTTTACAGGAGATTCGACTTTCTCGGTACAACCGGCCATCAGGAAGACCATTGCGGAAAATAAAAGGAGATTTTTCATGTCGGGTCAGTGTTTGAAATCTCCTTAAAATTAAGCAATATGGACCATTTCAGAACGCTTCCTTCCAAATAAACCCTGTCCCTCCATGAGAGAGCCCGGGTCATTCACCGAATGCGATATTCCACATAGAGAAGTGCCCGGATCTTGAGTGTTCCTGTGTTAAACGCAATATCCCCGCTACCCTGTTTCATGTCCATTTCAACGCTCATCATGGTATTCCTTTGGACGTCATTCACCGGATAGGATATTTCAGGGGTCACATTGCTGATCCGGGTGATCTCCTTCTCAGTCTCGGGCAACTGGGAGAGGAGTTCGTCGGCCAGGGCATTGGCCTTGGAAAGAGCATCCAGATAGGCTTTGTTCTCTAATCCCCTGATATCAGAATGGGAATAGGACAAACCGCCAAGATTCAGGTTCTCATTCTCGAGTAAGGTGGAGTAGATCATTGAAAGGGAATCCATGGACCTCACGGTGACCACGATCGAGGTTGAACTTTCATATCCTATGAACACTTGCTTTCCATCATCCCACCGGTACTTTTTGTTCAGCTCCACGTTGGTGGTCAGGATGTCCCTGGGTGCGATCCCGAATCCCTTCAATTGATCGGTAAGCGCATTCGATTTTTCCACCAGGCATTCCTTGGAAGCGAGCACAGTAGCCTCCAGGCAGCTCAGATTGGCCCGGAAAGAGGCCATGTCCGGAAGGGTCTCGATTTCTCCGATTGATTTCAGCATAATGGTCTTAGGAGGAGTTTGAATTTGGGTGCTTCCTACCCGGCAACCTGCTATCAGCAGGAAGGCCAACAGTATTGTCATTGTTCTCATGGGTCTGTTTTTTGTCATAGGGGCAAATCTCATGCCATCAAGTAAGGGTTATTATACATTTCAATTTCTTTTGCCTTTTCGGTAAGGTAAAGGGTTAACCGGCATTAAACACAGAGCGGATCCGCCCCCATAGTTTCCTGTACCATCGGGCCGACTTTCCCCAATCCTGATTGTCTAGTATGCCTTTGGCGTCCTCGTATCCTTTCCGGATGAGTGCTTCGATCTGGCCAGTATCTGCCCGGTCAAAGGCAGAGAGATCGGGTTTGATGAGCAGGTCTGCGTTCTGGGTCTGGAATTTGGCAGACTGCTGCATGATAAAGTGAAAACTGTTCATCAGTACATCCAGGATATTCTGGGGTTCCTGGTACTCGTGTTCTGCGTTGAGGTCGACCCCAATAATAAATTCTGCCCCGAGATCCCGGAGTGTTTTAACCGGGACATTTTCAACGATCCCTCCGTCGAGCATCATCCTCCCACCGATCTTTACGGGTTTAAACAGGCCGGGGATACAGGTACTGGCCATGACGGCCTGGGCTACGGGGCCTTCTTTTAATACCACTTTCTCCCCGTTGCCGGCATCGGTGGCAATGATGGCCAGGGGGAGGTCCGCTTCTTCTATCCGTTTGTCCCCGATGTGATCTACCAGCAGCTCCCCGAACTTTTCGTTGGACAATAGGCTGTAACGGGAAAGGGAGATACTGCTGATGTCCATCCATTTCAATTTGCAGGAGATCTCGTTGATCTCCTCCCATGTCTTACCAAAGGCATAGAGTGCAGCCACAAATGCACCTATACTGGTCCCCGTAATGAATTCGATCTTTACCCCCTTCTCTTCAAGAGCCTTCAATACGCCAATATGTGCCGCGCCCAGCACGGCACCTCCTCCCAGGGCAAGACCTATTTTTTTCATTTCAAGGCAAATTAATTTTCACAACTATTTCTACAAAATAGTGCTTACAAAATACGTCAAAATGAGAAATTGAATGGTGACCACCTGAATATGATCAAAGCCAGGAGGGTAGTTTAACGGAAAGAAAACCCTGTAAAGTTGTAACGCGTTTTAAAACCTGAGGCGTTCTTACCTATTTATCCTGTGGAACCCCTGGTGGTTACCTCCGTTCTTTTTATTCCGGTTCGCGAAGTACTCCTGTTTCCTGCGTTGCTTCTCTTTTTCCATTTCCTTCTTTTCAGCCGCATTCATGGGGCGGTCAGTCTGGGGGAAGGGATGGTCAGTGATGATATCGATCTTCTGGCGGGTGAGTTTTTCGATATCGGTGATAAATGCATTTTCTTCAGGTTCACAAATGGAAATGGAAATACCTTCTTCCCCTGCACGGCCACAGCGTCCGATCCGGTGCACGTAAGTTTCAGGCTCATTAGGGATGTCGTAATTGATCACATGCCGGAGCTTGTCTATGTCTATACCCCGGGCAGCGATGTCTGTGGCCACGAGCACTCTTTTTTTCCCATCCTTAAAATCCTTCAGGGCCTTTTGGCGCTGGTTTTGGGATTTGTTCCCATGGATAGCGGCCGATTCGATCCTTTTTTTGTGGAGGTTGCGTACAATTTTATCGGCCCCGTGTTTGGTGCGCGAAAAAAGCAACACCTGATCCATCTCCGGATCCTGCAGGATGTGCAACAAGAGGTCGTTTTTGGAGCTTTTGTTGGTCGTATAGAGATACTGCTGAATGGTCTCTGCGGTGGAGGATACCGGGTTTACCGCCACTTTTTTGGGATTCCTCAGGATCTGCCTTGATAATTCCACGATACCTTTCGGCATAGTGGCCGAAAAGAACAGGGACTGACGCTGTTTAGGCAGTTTTGAAATGATCTTTTTAATGTCGTGGATAAAACCCATGTCGAGCATGCGGTCTGCCTCATCCAGCACAAAATATTTGATGTGATCCAGGGTGATATAGCCCTGGTTCATGAGGTCCAGTAAACGACCCGGCGTAGCCACCAGAATATCCACCCCGTTGTGCAGGGCACTGGTTTGCCCATTCTGGGAGACTCCCCCAAAAATAACGGTGTTCCGCAGACGGGTATACTTGCCGTAGTCGGTAAAACTTTCAGCGATCTGAATGGCCAGTTCCCGGGTGGGAGTCACTACCAGGGCCTGAATATCTCTTTTACTTTTATGTTGTTGTGTGTCGTTGGCCAGGTGCTGCAGGATAGGGATAGCGAACGCTGCTGTCTTTCCGGTTCCGGTTTGCGCACTTCCAATGACATCTTCTCTGCGGAGGGCAAGGGGAATGGCACTGGCCTGTATGTCTGTAGGAGTAATGTAGTCCAAATCCCTGAGGGCTCTGAGGATGGGAGGGATCAATTTTAGATCTTCAAAGGTCATGTTGTTTTCTTTCAGGCTGCGAAAGTACTACTAAATAGGCCAGCAGCATAGGGAAAAGAGGAATAACTACCTCGGATGGTTTTTTCAGAAAGCCTAGCCAGCTTTTTAAGCCGGGGGATTTGACCTGAGCCTGCTCTCTGGATTACAAAGGGCGGAATGGAGATGTATTCCAGTGTTCTGAGACATGGTGTCCCATAAATTATCATTACCTTTTCCCCATAAGGATCAACCTTCAGACCTGACGGTCTGAATTAGATCACACTCTATTTAAAACCTGACCTTATGAAAAGAATTATTGGAATCCTACTATTAGTACTGGCCATTTACCTGGGGTATACCGGGATCACGAAGTTCTCTGACAGTTCTTCCTCTGTGGACGTACTCGGGGTAGAACTCAAGGCAGAGAACACCCAGCAAAAGAATACCTCATACCTCTATATCGGGTTTGCGGTCATCGCTGCCATAGGCGGTATCGCGCTAGCCAGATCGGATGGCAAATAGGATCTAGACAGACCTCAATCCTATTACAGAAGGATGATCAGGAGTAAGATGATGATCAGCGCCCCGGCCGAAATATAGATCCCGTTTCCGGTGGTCCGCAACTGGGTCTTGATGGCGCGTACTTCCGTGCGAAGGGCCTTTTTTTCTGCCCGTTTTAAGTTCGATTTGTCCATCGCCTTGATCTCTTCAAGGCGGTCGAGCATTACCCGAACCTCAGCAGGTATCTCCGTAGGTTCCGCGGATCGTTCTTTTTTAGCAGCTTGAACAGGGGTGCTTATGCCCAGGGTGAAACAAAGGAGGAGGGCAATTATGGATGCTTTTTTCATCGGTTGAATTTTAGGATTATAACTCCAAGGTACTTTTTTTTATCGGAATTCCACAAAAACAGAAAAAAGTGCTCTTAACTTCCATCAAGGAATAACTGAACCATCAGGATAGTGTCCAGATAGGCGTGAGCCAGGACCAGGACCCAGAGTCGTCGCTTCAGTTTGATGTAGCAGATCCCCAAAACCAGACCCATAAATCCTGTTTGGACCATTCCCATCGGTCCCCATTTATAGTGGATCAGCCCGAAGATTATGGCACTGATGATGACCGCTATGACCACGGCTGTTTTTGAATCCTGCCCAATCTCCGAGATCCTTTTGATCAGGAACCCCCTGTAGATGACCTCCTCCCCAAATGAAGAGGCTATATACACCCCAACGAGGGTGAGCAGGAGCAATCCCAGGTTGCCGGAGAGGTAATTGTACCCGGTCATATCTGCGGGTTCAGGGATCCCTGTGATATTGGCCATGATCACGGAGCCCAGGCCAAACCCTATCAGGGCCAGGACAAACACCAAAAGGGAAAGTAAGAAGGTTTTGATCCCCATTTTCCAGGAAAAGGAACCCATATGCAACCCAAGGTCTTTCCAGGATTCGCCCCTGAGCTTTAATCCTGCCCATACATAGAGCAGCATCAGGATGTTGGCCATCCAGATTACCAACTGCAGATAGATCGGATTTTCTCCTGCTAACGGCAGACCTGCCGAGACAAAGGCAGCCACGAGAATAAAGAGCAAGAGAAGCTCACTTGTTTTATAAACCTGATTAGACTTTAATTGTCTCCCCAGTTGTGTAAGGGTTTCTGTGCGGGTTTTATCTTCCATGATTAATTTCCTTTTAGAAGCTCTTTATTTCTCTTTTGTTATTGATATGGTCATAAACGAAGTGTCCTTTAAATTCGGACATTCGTTTTTTAAGACTGCCAATTTCGTGTCCGTCAATCTTCTTTTAACCCTTCAAAGGAATTCCCGTCATTGTTGATCCACAACATTTTGGAAATGACTCCTTTTTCATTTTTTTGGAAGTCGATGTAGGAGTACAGGGTGCGATTGAAAAACCGGCCGTCCTCCAGGGGTATGAGCTCAGAGTACCCCCCTTCATTGGCACGGGCCTGTAGGCTGTCAT
This sequence comes from Muriicola sp., assembly GCA_041628355.1. Taxonomy (GTDB): domain Bacteria; phylum Bacteroidota; class Bacteroidia; order Flavobacteriales; family Flavobacteriaceae; genus Muriicola. The sequence goes on from JBFKPJ010000013.1 coordinate 26,714, forward strand.
CAAAATAATCGATATACACTTTGAAACTGGGGCCAAAGGCATAGGTGCCTAAAAAGGGATTTGGATCCAGGTTGTCCTTAGAGGGAGGAGACGTTTTGGCCCTGCTCCTGTAATCCTTCCCAAAGACAATGGATGCGATATCGCTTCTGAAAAAATCGGCTACCCCTGTTTGTACATTCCCCAGGATGATGATGGTGATCCCTGATTCCCGGTAGTGGAGATAGTCTGCTATAAACCCGTTCACCCGGCCGTCATGTCCAAAGACCTGCTGATCCATTGAGGTGTACACCGAAATTCCAAGTCCGTAGTTGTGACCGTAATTCTTTAAGAATTTATCATAGGATTCATTCTTCAAGAGCGCGCGTGTTTCGATAGATTGGATCCATAGCTGCAGGTCGCCAACAGTACAGTGAAGGGAACCACTTCCCTTTAGGACTTCCGGGCTGAGATAAGGGGTGATCTTCAAACCATCATAGCCTTTGGCATCATACCCTGTCGCAAGTCTCGGAACTACCTCATCTCCGGCAGCATGGCCTGTTACCGACATTCCAAGGGGCTCGAAGAGGGATTTTTTGAGATACTTCTCGTAGGACATCCCGCTCGCCATTTCAATGATCCCCGCAAGGACAGCGTAGCCACCATTGGAGTATTGGTACTGGGAACCGGGTTCAAAATTTAGGTCCATGTTCAAAACGAGTTGTACTACCTCTGAAATGGATGTATTTTGACAGGATAGAGTATTGAAATCGGGGATGTTATAGATGTCGGATACCCCCGAGGTATGGGTAAGGAGTTGTTCCAGAGTGAATTTTGAGGCATGAGGATAGACGGGGTAGAATCGTGAGACCGGATCCTGCAGGCTCAACTTTCCCTCTTCTTCCAGGCGAAGGATGGCTACAGCAGTAAATTGTTTGGAGACCGAACCAATCTTGAATTTCGTTTCGGGCGTATTGGGTATGGAGAAAGAAAAATCAGCCTTTCCGAAACATTCCTGATACAAGGTATCCCCTTGTCTTGTGATCAGGATACAACCGCTGAAGTCTCCGGTATCCACATAGGTTTGGGCATATGACCCGACCTTCTTTCCGAGATCCTGCCCCTGCAAGAAAAAAGTGGAGATAAGAGCGATAAGGAAAAAAGTACGTCTCATGGGAACTCCTTTTATATCCAATAGGGGTTGCGTTTCCCCGAAGGAGAAGGTATGTCCTCCCACGTTAGCTTTACAACCCGGTTGTAGAAGAGCTCAATGATAGCATCATAAACCGGGAAGGTCTTGGATAAACCGTTACAAAGTTCTCAGGTACTCTGCCACATCCCGGGCCTCCTCCTGGGTAAGGTTCTGGTTGAGCATGATGGCATTGTTGTATTCTTTTAGAAGGGCCATGGCGATGGGGTCTTCCCTCAGCATGCCATCTGGGTTTAGGATCATGTTCATCACCCATTCCGGACTGCGTCTTTCGTAAACACCCGAAAGAGCCGGGCCGATCATCCGCTGGTTGGGGAGGTGGCAGGCGACACAGATGGCTTTGTATTTGGCCTCACCCCTGGCGGCCATTTCCGTATCGATCTCATCCGGAAAGGTGAGTTCGGTAATAGGGCCTATCCCTTTGTTGTTCATATCTACAGGCACCCCTTCTGATTCGGTTTCTGTGGTGGTCGTGGTCTTGGTCCGACTCATCTCAAAACCTTCTTTCTTTTCTTCCTTCTTTTCACCGCAGCTCAGGGCGAAA
>JBFKPJ010000014.1:0-27090 GCA_041628355.1 Muriicola sp.
CCTCTTGAGATTGTTCAGGATGGCCTCTTCGGTCTCTGTGTCCACAGCAGAAAGGCAGTCGTCAAACAAGTAGATCTCCGGATCCTTCAAAAGGGCCCGTGCGATGGAAATGCGCTGCTTCTGTCCGCCGCTAAGGGTGATCCCCCTTTCGCCAAGAACGGTATCGTATTTTTTTGAAAACCCGGTGATGTTGTCATGGACCACAGCCATTTTGGCTACTTCCTGTATCTCCTCTTCCGTGGCCGTCTCCTTCCCAAAGCGGATATTGTTGGAGATCGTATCCGAGAAGAGGAAGGCATCCTGGGGAACCGCCCCTATGGAGCTTCTCAAACTCTCCAGGTTCAGTTTCCCAATCGGCCTGCCATCGATCCTGATCTCCCCGGAACTCACGTCATAGAGACGTGCGACCAGGTCCAGGATGGTCGATTTCCCGGAACCTGTCTGTCCGAGGATGGCGACGGTCTGTCCGTCCTCCACCTTAAAGGAGAGGTCTTTCAGGGCAGTGATATTGGTATCCTCATAGGTAAAGCTCACCTTGTCGAACTCGATTGCACCCCTGATGGGGGTCTCTTCTTCGACCTCGTTCCTGAGTTCGGGTTCTACATTCAGGAATTCGTTGATCCTCTTCTGGGAGGCTTCCGCCCTCTGGACCAGGGAGGTGAGCCATCCTACAATGGCCACAGGCCATGTGAGCATGTTCACGTAGAGTATGAACTCGGCTATGGTCCCTATGGAGGCTATCTGCCCATCGATATATTGTTTTCCACCCACGTAGATCACGAAAATATTGCTGATCCCGATCAGCAGGATCATCAGGGGAAAGAACCAGGCATCTACCTTGGCCAGGTCCATGCTCCTGTTCTTGCCGTCCAGGGCCAGGGCGGATCCTTCTGAATTGATCTTGGGTTCCAGGGTATAGGCCTTGATCACTGAGATCCCGGAAAATGTTTCCTGGGCAAAAGTGGAGAGGGTGGAGAGGAATTCCTGCACCTTGGTACTCCGTTTGTGAATGATCTTACTGATCTTGTAAATGAGGATAGACAGGACCGGTAAGGGCAGCAGGGCGTAGAAGGCAATGGTAGGCGCCTTGATGAACATAAGGGGTATCAGGCATACGAAAAGGGTGAGGGTCTGCATGCCGTACATGATGGCCGGACCGGCGTAAAGCCTGACCTGGCTGACATCCTCGCTGATCCTGTTCATCAGGTCTCCCGTACGGTTCTTTTTATAAAAGTTCAGGCTGAGCCTCTGGTAATGGTCGAACACTTCGTTCTTCAGGTCGTATTCGATATATCGACTTACATTGATGATCGTCTGACGCATCAGGAAGGTGAAGAAGCCCGACAGCAGGGCCGCCCCCACTATGATGAGGATATATTCCAGCAGGAGGGAGGTGGCTTCAGGTTTTGCCACGGTACCGGCAAAATACTTCTCCACCACTTCGATGGAATTCTTGACGTAAGAAGGCATGACAAGCTGGAAGACCCTCGCAATGATGGTGATGATAATGCCCATGAAAAGCTTGAACCAATACTTCCTGAAATACTTATTGAGGTGTCTTAATTCTTTCATACGGGAAAAGCCGGAGCTGTGAATCTGAGCAGGGCAAAGATAGGGGATTAGACAAGAACCAATTGTTATAAAAGGTATAAGATAATTCCCCTGTATCGAAATCATTTCGCGGGAATTGTTATTTTTGCCACCGGTTAATCCTCATTAAAGTTCTTTACACATGCTTACGAGAAGGCAGTTGCGGGTGAAGGTCATGCAGTGCATCTATGCGATCACCCAGACGAAGGATGACTCCCTCGAGAAACAGGAAAAATTCCTCCGGGTAAGCATCGAAAATACCTATACCCTCTATCTTATGATGTTGTGTTTGCTCAGGGAGATCCATGTCATGGCCCTGCATCGCACTCAACTCGACACTAAAAAATACCTGGCTTCAGATACTGATCAGTTTCCTGACAAGGAAAAATTTGTCCGTAACAGTCTCCTGGTACACCTTGCGGATAATCCAACTCTTGAGGAGGAGTTGAAAAGGCGCAAGATCAAGGGCTGGTACCTCAATGAGGATTACGTGCGCATCCTTTTTAAGGAGATCATGGACCACCCGTTGTACCTGGCCTACATGAAAAAGGACGGCCGGTCCTTTGGGGAGGACAAGAACCTGTTGATCGACCTGTTTCGCGAGGTCATTGCCCCCAATGAAAAGCTCTATGAGTTCTTTGAGGATGACAAGCTGACCTGGGTGGATGATATACCCCTGGTAAATACTTTTATCCTCAAGCAATTAAATGCGGTGAAACAGGACCCACCACAGAGGTACTTCCTCCCGAAGCTGCTTAAGGATGAGGAAGACCTGGAATATGCCAGGAAATTGCTCTCAAAGACCTTGTTGCAAAACAAGGTGCTGGAGGAAGAAATTCAGGGAAAAACACCCAACTGGGACAAAGACCGTATCGCCGATATAGACGCCATTTTGCTGAAGATGGCCATATGCGAACTCCTGAATTTCCCTTCCATCCCGGAACGCGTATCCATCAATGAATACCTGGAGATCGCAAAGGAATATTCCACCCCCAAAAGCAGCATCTTCATCAACGGGATTCTGGACAAACTCGTGAAGGAATACAAGGCGGAAGGAAAACTTAAAAAGAGCGGGAGGGGGCTTCTGTAAGTTTTATTTCCTTAATTTTGCAGCAAATTATTAAAACTTAGTTCTATGAAAAGAGTATTTCTCGCCCTGGGCGTAATCAGCATGATGGGTTTTGTATCGTGCAAGGAAAAGGCATCTAATAAGATCGAAACTGCCAACATAGAGGTAGCTGCCGAAAGAGATGCTGCTGCAAAAAACCTTCCTGTGATGACCTTTGACAAGTCGGAGCACGACTTTGGAAATATCGAACAGGGAACTCCTCAGGAAACTGTTTTCGCCTTTACCAATACGGGTAATGCACCCTTGATCATTACCAATGCTACCAGCAGTTGTGGATGTACCATTCCCGAATATCCTAAGAACACACCGATCGCCCCAGGCGAAACAGGGCAGTTGCTGGTCAAATTCAACGGATCCGGACAGAACCAGGTGACCAAGACCATCACGGTTTCCGCCAACACGGCTAAAGGATCTGAATTGTTGCGCATCAAGGCATTTGTAAACCCAAAGAACGCGGCCAACACACTCGGACCCGTAAAATAAATTTTTAAAAAAGTATTCTGGTATGAATGAGATAGGGAATTTCCTGCCTATGATCCTGATTTTCGTCGTGGCGTATTTCTTTATGATACGACCTCAGATGAAGCGGCAGAAAGATGAAAAGAAATTTGCCGCAGCCTTGAAGAAAGGGGACAGGATCGTCACCAAAAGTGGTCTGCACGGCAAGGTCGTAGAACTGAATGACAAGGATTTTTCCTGCATTATCGAGACCATGGCCGGCCGGCTGAAGTTCGACCGCACTGCGATCTCCATGGAGATGAGCAACAAGCTGAACGCTGACAAGAAATAGGCACCAGAAGATCTCAAATAAAAAAACCGGCATGATCTTTCATGCCGGTTTTTTTATTCCATTTAAGTGATCATGACTTTCGGTATTTGTCATTGATACTTACCCCGGCACGTATCATGGGAATGATCTTCTCCAGCCTTTTTAATTTGGTCGTTTCCTGTTTGGCCGAGTCTATGTGTTCGCAGAACTCCCTCTGCTTGTAGGGAGAGAATTTCACAAAAGAGTCCTTCAGGGCCGGATCCGCTTTCAGAGCCTTTTCCAGGATTTCAGGTATCTCGGGGGTTTTCTTGGCATCAGGTTTCCAGACCAGCCCATTTTTCTGGTTGACCACGGCTTCTGACATATAGGAAAGGACTGTTTTGGAATCGATCTCATCTGCCGAAGTGAACTTCCAGTGCCTCATGGCCTTGGTCTTTCCTTCCTGCGCATTCTCCAGTACTTTTTTCGGGTCTTTGAGATAGCATCCATTGAAGAACCAGATCCCGAAGTGGGAAGAAAAGGCATTGATCCCAAATACATTCTTTCCATCGAGGGTGTACACCGGGCTGTTCCATTTGTAATCTTCCTGAAGACCGCTCTTCAGGGCGAGTTCCCTGAGTCGACCCAACCCTTCCCTGAAGGGGGTGTCTTTCCGGAAGTACGTATCCACCTTGGGGTTGCTCATGATACAGCGTTAGGATTTCTCAGCCGTAAGTTCGCAAATTTTGACGATAACCTGAACCGCCTTTTCCATGCTCTGGATGGGAACATATTCGTATTTGCCGTGGAAATTGTGCCCTCCTGCAAAGATATTCGGGCAGGGCAGGCCTTTATAGCTGAGTTGGGAACCGTCCGTACCCCCCCGGATGGGTTTGATGATAGGGGTGATACCCAGCTGTTCCATGGCTTCTTTGGCGATCTCCACAATATGGTACACCGGTTCCACTTTCTCCCTCATATTGAAGTACTGGTCCTTGATTTCCAGATCGATTGCCTGGGGGTGCCTCTGGTTGAATTCTTCGACAAGTCGATTTAAAAATTGCTTCCTGTCTTCGAATTTTTTTCGGTCGTGGTCCCGGATGATCAATTCCAGGGATGCAGATTCAATACTGCCCTCAATATGGTGCACATGGAAAAAGCCTTCCCGCCCGCTTGTTTTTTCGGGTACCTCCGCTTTGGGCAGGCGGGAGGCAATTTCCGTGATGATACCTATGGCATTCACCATCTTGTTTTTAGCATACCCCGGATGTACACTCTTGCCCTTAGTGCTGATCTTTGCGCTGGCTGCATTGAAATTCTCAAATTCCAGTTCTCCTACCTGGCTCCCGTCCATGGTATAGGCCCATTTGGCTCCAAAAAGGTCAACATCGAAACGATGGGCGCCCCTCCCGATCTCTTCGTCGGGGGTGAATCCAATACGGATCTTTCCGTGTTCAATCTCCGGATGCTGGATGAGGTATTCCATGGCCGTGACGATCTCAGCTACCCCTGCCTTGTCATCAGCCCCCAGCAGGGTAGTGCCGTCCGTGACGATCAGATCCTGCCCTTGGTAAAGGAGCAGGTCCTCAAAATAGTCCGGAGACAGGATGATGTTTTTTTCCCTGTTCAGGAGGATGTCCTTCCCGTCGTAGTCTTTGACGATCCTGGGGTTTACCCCGGTTGCTGTGAAATCCGGGGAGGTGTCGTAGTGGGAGATAAACCCGATCACCGGGACATCTTTTTTCGTATTGGAGGGGAGTGTGGCCATGATATAGCCATTCTCGTCCATGGTCACCTCTTTCATCCCGATCTCCTTTAACTCCTCAAATAGTTTTTTGGCGAGTACCCATTGTTTTTCGGTACTGGGGGTGGATTCCGATGTTGGGTCGCTTTGGGTGTCGATGCGGACATAGGTCAGGAAGCGGTCTGTAAGAGTCATGATCTTCTTTTTCGCAAATGTAGGGGTTCAATCGGTACCTGCCATGGAAGAATTTTCGGGTTCGATAGCACTTTTTTGCACCCGGGGATCGAATTCCCAAGGCGAAAAGAGATACAGATCCGTTGACAACTTTGTATTTTTATTCCTGCGGGATACTAAATGGGGCAGATACCTGTTTATCATCTCATAACTCACATCTATGAAAAACTTCGTCCTCACCTTGATCTTCTGCTGCACGGCAGGTATTGCGATGGCTCAGACTTCTGAGTGCATGCTCGGCATTGGAGGTAAGGATACCGAGACCATCATTCAGGTCTTTCAGCTAAGTGAGGAACAGATTCAGAAGATGGAGGATTGGCGGGCTGAGCTCGCCGTTGCCAACAGGGCATTCCAGGAGGAGATCCGCCTGTTGTTCGATACCCATCCCCAAAGTACGGATGAGGAACTGCAGGCCCTTGCGAACAAATACAGGGTGATTAAGGACCGGGTTCTGGATAATGCCAGGGAATACGATATCCGAATGCTTAAACTTTTCAATCCCCGGCAGTACGACCGGTACCTGGAGCTTTGCGCAAGCGCGAAAAGGGAGCCTTACAAGGTCATGCCCCGCCCCTTTCCAAACGAGATACCCGATTGACAGTTCCTTCTTATTTAAGCGTGAATTCAGGGTTAAAAGAAGACTGAAGTTTGTATTTTTGCCTTTCAAAAGGCAGCATGTACAGGCTACTCATCAGACCCTTCCTCTTTTTATTCGACCCGGAAAAGGTGCACCACTTTTCCTTCTCTTTGATCCAAGTACTTGCTAAACTGGGCCTGTCTCCCATTTTTCGCGGGTTATACACGCTTGAGGATCCAAGGCTGGAACGGGAGGTATTCGGTCTGAAATTCAAAAATCCGGTCGGACTCGCCGCCGGTTTTGACAAGAACGCCCAATTGTACAACGAACTTTCAGACTTTGGCTTTGGCTTTGTCGAAATAGGGACCCTGACCCCAAAGGCCCAGGCGGGAAACCCTAAAAAAAGACTATTCAGGCTAAAGGCGGACCAGGCGATCATCAACAGGATGGGCTTTAACAATGAGGGCGTCTTAGCCGCCGTGGAACAATTAAAGAAAGAACACCGCGTGCTGATCGGAGGGAATATCGGAAAGAACAAGGTTACCCCCAACGAAGAAGCCACCTCCGATTACCTGATCTGTTTCAGGGCCCTTTTTTCACATGTCGATTATTTTGTGGTGAATGTCAGCTCACCCAACACGCCCGGGCTCCGGGAATTGCAGGAAAAAGCGCCACTTACGGCTCTGTTGAAAGCACTGCAGGAAGAAAATTCGGCCTTGTCCAAAAGTGAAGGTGCCAAGAGAAAACCCATTCTCCTGAAGATCGCTCCAGACCTGACCCCGGACCAGCTTCTGGATATCATTGATATCGTGAGGAGTACTTCCCTGGATGGGGTCATTGCAACCAATACCACCATCGGAAGGGAAAACCTGAGGTCTTCAGGGGACCTGACAGAGCAGGCAGGCGGACTGAGCGGCAGGCCCCTGAGGGAACGCAGTACGGAAGTAATCCGGTTCCTGCATGAAAAGAGCGGGGGAACTTTTCCGATTATCGGGGTAGGGGGCATACACTCTCCGGCGGACGCCGTCGAAAAACTGGAGGCAGGAGCGAGCCTCATCCAGTTGTGGACAGGATTTGTGTACGAAGGTCCCGCCCTCGTGAAACGGATCAACAAGGCATTGCTGAAGAGGTAACTTCAATGTACCCAGTAATCCACTACCAGTACATCTTCCAGAATAGGACCTAAGATATCCCCGAACGCTTTGTGATCCGGATGCGGCAGGTAGGCATCCCGGTCCTCTTCAGACCTGAAGGTCAAAAAGAAACAGTGGGTAAACCCTTTTTCCAGTCCTTCCGGGCTGTTGTTGACCCCCCATTCCAGGGATTCGATCTGGGAGATTTTGGACCTCAGGGCAACAAACGCATCACATACCTCGGAGATCGCTTCTTGAGGGGTACCGAATTTGAACTTCAACAGGACCACATGCCTCAGGACAGAGTCCTGTTGTCGAGGCTGATATGAAGACTCAGGATGTTCTTTCACGGCGAATACTTCTGTGGTCACCAGGAGGCAGATCAGGACAAAGGCCAGACCCCAGGTAGGAATTTTCATGATCTAAATTTTTGAAAGATATAAAAAAGTACGTTTGTTTGAAGTTTCAAATTCCTGTGTGAAGTGAATTACGATATCCTGTGGGCGTTTTCCGTCGCTACTGCAGCCCTGGCCATATTTCCAGGACCGGACAACATCTTTGTGCTTACCCTGAGCATTGTCCACGGGAAAAAATACGGGCTGGCCACCACCGCCGGGTTGATCTCCGGTTGCCTGGTCCATACCACCCTCCTGGCCTTCGGGGTGTCTGCCATCATCAGCCTAAACCCCATGTTGTTCTATACCATCAAGATCTTTGGGGCACTATATCTGTTCTACCTGGCCTTCAGGGTGCTGAGATCCCCGGCCAGTCTGGAGTTGGAAATGGACCAGAGCCCGAAGCGATCACTCTGGCAACTGTACCGGCAGGGGTTTGTCATGAATGTGCTCAACCCCAAGGTGACCATTTTCTTCCTCGCTTTCTTTCCGGGCTTCCTGTTCAGTGATTCTTTGAGCACCCCCCTGCAGTTCTACGTCCTGGGATTTCTCTTTATGGCAATTTCCTTTACGATCTTTTCCCTGATCGCCCTTCTGGCGGGTTCCATTTCGGGCTACCTCCAAAGACACCGGGGCGCACCAGTCTTCCTTAAATGGCTGCAGGTACTGGTTTTTGCCGGGATCGGGCTTTACCTCCTTTTATCCTATAAATAATAGTACTTTTGAGGGAGTAATCAGGCTATGAAAGTACCTGCAGACAAGGTGGATATCATTGAGTGCCCGAGGGACGCTATGCAGGGCATCAAGACCTTTATACCCACAGAGGAAAAGATCCGGTATATACAGGCATTGCTGGGCTGTGGCTTCCACACGATCGATTTTGGGAGTTTTGTCTCCCCCAGGGCGGTCCCTCAGATGGCTGATACGGCTGCTGTATTGGAGGGGTTGGACCTTTCAAAAAACCGATCGAAGTTACTCGCCATTGTGGCCAATGTGAGGGGAGCTCAGGATGCCTCTGAATTCGCCCCTATAGACTATCTGGGGTATCCTTTTTCCATTTCTGAGAATTTCCAGATGCGAAATACGCATAAGACCATCGCACAATCTACCGAAGTGCTCAGGGAGATCCTGGATATCGCTGCAAAATCAGGTAAGGAAGTGGTTGTCTACATCTCCATGGGATTTGGAAATCCCTATGGGGATCCATGGAACGTGGAGATCGTGGGGGAGTGGACCGAAAAACTCACTGCCATGGGAGTGGGCATCCTGTCCCTATCAGACACCGTGGGTACTTCTACTCCTGAAGATATCACCTACCTGTTCTCGGAATTGATCCCCATGTATCCCGGGGTGGAATTCGGCGCCCATCTGCACACCACCCCGAACGCCTGGCACGAGAAGATCGATGCAGCCTACAGAGCAGGCTGCAGGAGGTACGACGGCGCCATCCATGGTTTTGGCGGATGCCCCATGGCCAAAGACGAACTCACAGGGAATATGCCCACCGAAAAGATGCTGTCCTATTTCACAGCAAAGAAAGCGCGTACTGGGGTGAGTTGGACCGTTTTTGAGGCATCGGTCAATAAGGCTACAGACCTCTTTTCCAGATACCAGTAAAATTTATTTAAATTAATTCTAAATAAAATTGGGGGATGAAAAATCCTTGCTTTATATTTGCTTTATCATATTATTTAAAATCAATCTAAATATAAATAAAATGTATAAAGCGATTCTTTCAACCCTCATTTTTGGTAGTTTCCTTTTCATTTCATGTAGTAACGACAACAATGAAAATCCTATAGAACAACAGGTAGATCCCCCGGTCTCATACACCTTTGAACGCAACGGGGCCTCTACCGTGGACTTCAGCGGTCAGACCACCAGGCTCCTGATGGGCGATGAACTTGCTCAGGCTCTCTTGGACCCTGCCCAGACGGCTGCCTCCCTTCAGGCCAAATATGCCCACCAGGCCGGGGAAAGCAATTTTGACAACACAGACCTCAATACTTCCGATAAGAACCTCAAATCAAAGACCGCTGCCTCGGCAGATTTTTTCTCTTCCAATGCAGCCGATCAGGCAGCCATAAGGGCCGATTTTGATTCCTGGATCCAGGCCCAGGCCACAGAAGTCTTCCCCAACTGGAATACGGCAGCTGCTGCGGGCAGCGCAGGACAGATCGCCGACGGTTCTGCTACGAGATATGTCTCCGCAAGCGGAATCGAATACGACCAGCTCGTGGTCAAAGGCCTGATGGGAGCTGTCATGACCGACCAGGCGCTGAACAATTACCTCAGCCCGCTCGTGCTGGATGAGGGAGATAATGTGTCCAACAACGATTCGGGTGTTACCGAAAGTGGAAAGAATTACACCACCATGGAACACAAATGGGATGAGGCCTACGGATATGTCTTCGGGCTCAATGCAGATCCGGCCAACCCGAATGCAGACCTGGGGGCAGATAGTTTTTTGAACAAATACGTGGGCAGGGTAGAATCAGACCCTGATTTTACGGGGATAGCCGACCAGATATTCCAGGCATTCAAGCTCGGCAGAGCTGCTATCGTGGCCGGGAACTATGACGTTCGGGATGCACAGGCAGCGTTCATACAGGAAAAGATTTCAGAGATCATCGGGATAAGGTCCGTATACTATCTGATCCAGGCCAAATTGATACTCGAGCAGCCTCAACCTGCCTATGGAACGATCTTCCATGACCTCTCCGAAGCCTATGGTTTTATCTACAGCCTGCAATTCACGCGAAAACCGGGAAGCCCGGATCCCTATTTCAGCAGGACCGAGGTACAGGCATTGCTTCAGGACCTCATGGATGATGGTGCAAACGGCCTTTGGGATCTTCAGCCACAGACCCTGCAGGACCTTGCAGATGCCATCGCTGCGCGTTTCAACTTTACGGTCGGAACAGCAGGCAGTTAATATATAAAAGGAATAATTAACCCATAAAAAAAGAAAAGAACACCTGTTTTTCCTAAAAGGACTGCCTTTTCTATCTTTGCGAATCTAGAAATTTATGATTAGAATACTGATGAAACGATTTTTATTGAGTCTTACAGCAATCGCAACACTTATAGCCTGTTCGCCCGATTCGGGAGGTGGGGATGGTCCGGATCCACCCAATCCGGTGAGTTTTGACCGTGCCGAAATGCTGGCCAATTGGGCAGACAATATCATCCTTCCGTCCTATTCCGATTTCAGTTCCAGACTGAGTGCCATGAATGCGGCCTATGCAAACTTTAAAGCCGATCCTTCGGAAGTGAACCTGCAAGGTCTCAGGGATGCCTGGTTCAATGCCTATCTTGGGTGGCAGGCTGTGGCCATGTTCGAGATCGGACCGGCAGAAACGGTGGGTTACAGGCTGCAGATGAATACCTACCCTGCCGATGTGGTCACCCTGGAGCAATATCTGTCTTCCGGGTCATATGACCTAACCCTTCCGGCCAACCGGGATGTAAAAGGTTTTCCGGCCCTGGATTACCTGATCAATGGCCTGGCGTCAGCAGATGCCCAGATCGTGTCCCGCTACCAGGGAACCGAACAGCAGGCGCTCTTCGATTACATCGATGCCGTGATGGCAGATATGCAGTCCCTTACGGCTCAGGTGATACAGGATTGGGAAGGGGGATTCCGGGATTCTTTCGTATCCAATGACGGGTCTTCTGCCACCGCCTCCACGGACCGCATGGTGAACGATTTCATCTATTATTACGAAAGGCACCTGCGGGCGGGTAAAATGGGGATTCCCCTCGGTGTCTTTACGGGCACCAAAGCCCCTCAGACCCTTGAGGCTTATTACCGTACCACGGCAGGGAAGGAACTCTTTCTGGCTGCCATGGTAGCTGTCAAGGATTTTTTCAATGGCAAACACTATGGGAGCTCGGCCACCGGTAAAAGCCTGGCTTCATACCTGCGGGACCTGAATACCCTGAAAAACGGGGCTGCCCTTGATGTGATTATCAACGATCAGATCAACCTGGCTACCCAACAGGTGGCTGGCCTTGGCGATTTTCGCAATGAGATCGAGAACAACGATCCGCCCACAACCATGTTGCTGGCGTATGACGAAGTACAAAGGGTCGTTCCCCTGCTGAAGGTAGATATGGTTTCCGCCATGAGTATAAGTATTGACTACGTCGATGCCGATGGTGATTAACCGATGATTGCATCTCTCCGAACGAAACTGGAATTACCGCGTGAGGCTGCCCCACTGGCAGTCTTTCGCATTTTTTTCGGAGGGATGATGTTCTTTTCCCTCATCCGTTTCTGGTATAACGGGTGGATAGAGTCCCTTTACCTGGAACCCGATTTCCATTTCTCCTACTACGGTTTCGAATGGGTAAAGCCTTTGGGTTCTTTTACCTACGTGATCTTTGTGGCCTGCGCACTCGCGTCCATAGGCATCGCCCTGGGGTACAAATACCGCTGGTCCTGCATCTTGTTTTTCCTGAGTTTTACCTACATCGAACTCATGGACAAGACCACCTACCTGAACCACTACTATTTCATCAGTGTGCTTTCCCTCCTGATGATCTTCCTGCCCCTGCAGGCCTATTATTCCCTGGACGCCTGTAAACATCCTGAAAAAGGGTACCAGAAAGTACCGGGGTGGACCGTACTGTCCCTTCGCCTCCTCATAGGGATCGTCTATTTCTATGCGGGCCTGGCCAAACTCAACTCAGACTGGTTGCTGGAGGCCATGCCCCTGAAAATATGGCTGCCCTCCAAATTCGACCTGCCATTGATAGGAAGCCTCCTGGGACGGGAATGGGTACAGTACGCGTTCTCATGGGCAGGAGCCTTATTCGACCTCTCGGTTCCATTCCTTTTACTGTTCAGGAAAACCCGTATCCCGGCCTTTGTGGTCCTGGTCATCTTTCACGTGCTTACCCGCGTCCTCTTTCCTATCGGGATGTTCCCCTATATCATGATCGTTTCGGTCCTGATCTTTTTTCCGCCAGGGTTGCATCACAGGATCCTCCAATTTATCTCCAGGATCTTCGGGATCATTAAATCCCGTTTTGACAACGGTCGTACGCTGTCTTTTGGAAAAGGACCGGTGTATACGCTCAGAAATACTTTCCTCCTGGTCTTTTTCGGTGTACAACTGCTGTTTCCCTGGAGGTATTTGCTCTATCCCGGGGAACTTTTCTGGACGGAGGAGGGCTATCGGTTCTCCTGGAGGGTCATGCTCATGGAAAAATCGGGGTATGCCCAATTCAAGGTCGTGGATAAGGATAGTGGGAAATGGGTCTATGTGGACAACGCCCAATTTCTCACCCCTTTCCAGGAAAAGCAAATGTCCTTTCAGCCCGATTTTATCCTGGAATTCGCTCATTTCCTTGAATCCCATTACCGGCAATTGGGCTGGGGAGAAGTGAGCGTCTATGTAGACAGCAGGGTGGCCCTGAACGGGCGGCTGAGTCAGCCTTTCATCGATCCCGAAGCGGACCTCACGCAGTACGAGGATACATTTGAACATAAAACCTGGATATTACCATTTCATGATACGATTAAAGGACTTTAGTTTGATTAGCATGCTGCTGTTGGGCTGCCTGGGTTACTCCCAGGGGAGCCTCAGGGGCGTGATCAGCGGGACGGATGGCAGCCCGGTACCCGGGGCGGAAGTGTACCTCAAGAATGTAGAGGTCCTTACAGAGGCCACGGAAAACGGCAGTTATAATTTCGGCCCCCTGGAGGAAGGAAGTTACAGCATGGTTGTATTCGCCTACGAATACAAGGTATATGAGGCTGAGGTGATCGTGGATGGCCCCACCGTGGTCAATGTCGGGCTGGAGCCTCTTGGGGAGTCCCTGTCCGAGGTCGTTCTGATACAGGAAAGGCAGCGGATCTTTGCCCTGAAGAGTCTGAAAAAAGTAGAAGGGACCGCTATCTACGCCGGAAAGAAAAGCGAGGTGGTCCTGATGGACCAGCTGGTGGCTAATGTTGCGGCCAACAATCCCAGGCAGGTCTACAGTCAGGTGGTCGGTCTCAATATCTACGAAAACGGGGATGCCGGACTGCAATTGAACATAGGGGGCCGGGGATTGAATCCCAATCGCACGGCCAACTTCAATACCCGGCAGAACGGGTATGATATCAGTGCCGACGCCCTGGGCTATCCCGAAAGCTACTACACCCCCCCGGCTGAAGCCCTGAGTGAGATACAGATCGTCCGGGGAGCGGCCTCCCTCCAGTACGGCCCTCAGTTTGGCGGACTGGTGAATTTCAAGTTCAAGAGGCCAGAGACCGAAAATCCTGTGGAATGGACCAGCAGGCAGACGGTGGGGTCGTACAATCTCTTTACCAGTTTTAACAGCCTGAGTGGCACGGTCGACAATTTCAGTTATTATACCTATTTCAATTACAAGGAAGGCGACGGGTTTCGTCCAAACTCGGCCTTCAACAGCCGCAATTACTTCGGTTCTTTCAACCTCCAGCTCAGCGAGGATACCAAACTCACCTTTGAGGCCACCGTCCTGGACTACCTGGCCAAACAGGCTGGGGGGCTTACCGATGTGCAGTTTGAGGAGGATCCATTTTTCAGCAACCGGGAACGCAACTGGTTTGCCGTAGACTGGAAACTGTTCGCCCTGCGACTGGATCACAGGTTGAATGAACTAAGCGATATCAGCCTTCAACTGTTCACCCTCGAGGCCAACCGATCTGCGCTGGGATTCAGGACCAACCGCGTATCCCAGCCCGATGACCCTGCCGAACCCAGGGAACTCCTGGTGGATGATTTCCGCAACTGGGGAGCAGAATTCAGGTATCTGACCCGCTACAAAACGGGAGGTAAGGATGCTGTTTTACTCCTGGGGACCAAATACTATCAGACCGATAACCGCCAGCAGCAAGGCCCCGGAAGTGCAGCTGCAGATGCCGATTTCACCTTCTATACGGAGGATTATCCCAATTACGAGAGGCAGTCTGCCTTTAAGCTTCCCAATACCAACCTCGCCTTTTTTGGGGAGAATATCTTCGACCTCAGTCCGCGTTTCTCAGTAACCCCGGGCTTTAGATGGGAATATATCAAGACGGAGAGCGAAGGGTCCTACAGGAATATCGTCCTGGACCTGGCCGGGAACCCACTCCTCAATGAAGAGGTTCCGGACAACCGGACGTTCGAACGGAATTTCTTCCTGCTTGGGCTGGGGGCGACCTATAAATTAGGGGAAAGCGATGAGTTGTACGCCAATATTTCCCAGAATTACCGATCCGTGACCTTCAGCGATATCCGTGTGGTGAACCCTTCCTTCCAGATCGCGGAAAATATTAGGGATGAGGATGGTTTTACGGCCGATCTCGGATTCAGAGGGGATTACAAGAAATTACTCTCCTTTGATTTGAGTGTGTTTGGTCTTTTGTACGACGACCGCCTGGGGGAGATCCTGAAGAATGAAACCCGGACAAACGCTAATGGCGAGGTCGTGGAAACGGGAAGGGTAGTGCGTTTCCGCGGCAATATAGGAACCGCCTTGATGTACGGGTTAGAGGGTTTTTTCGACTGGAATCTCAAAAGGACCTTTATGCCTGATGCAGACCGGCTCCGCTCTAATGTGTATCTCAATGTGGCCCTGACCGACTCGGAATACCTGAAGTCTGAGGAGTCAGGGGTGGAAGGGAACCGGGTGGAATTCATTCCCAGGGTGAACCTGAAGACCGGGCTGCAATTTGGGTATGGTAATTTCCTCGGCAGTCTGCAGTACTCCTATCTCTCGGAACAGTTCACGGATGCGACCAATGCCCCCAGGGATATCAATGACAACCAGAGGGGGATAGAGGGAACGATTCCCGCCTATGATATCATGGACCTATCCCTTTCCTATAGTTACAGGAGGTGGAAACTGGAAGCAGGTGTCAACAATCTCATGGACAATCGGTATTTCACCCGCCGGGCCACTGGATACCCGGGGCCGGGTATCATCCCTGCCGAGCCCCGGACCTTTTACACAGGGCTCCAGTTCAAATTGTAAAGGGACGGATTGCCGCGGTTCTGCAATTTCCCATTTCGCCTGATCGGGGGATTCGGATCTCCGGAGAGACGCTCCCCTGTCACATTTGCACAAACGCTGTGTAGGTTGTATTAAAAGTGGTATATTTGCACGCAATTAATCCTTAATTGCATGGAAGCCCACCTCAATAAAATTCTCGGAGAAGGTCTCACCTATGACGACGTACTCCTCGTTCCTGCGTTTTCCGAAGTACTGCCGCGCGATGTGAACATCCAAGCCCGTTTTACACGGAATATCACTATTAATATCCCAATCGTTTCCGCAGCCATGGATACGGTGACCGAATCGAAAATGGCCATTGCCATGGCACGGGAAGGGGGAATTGGCGTGCTGCACAAGAACATGACCATAGAGGAACAGGCCATGAAGGTCCGGAAGGTCAAGAGGGCCGAAAGCGGTATGATACTGGATCCGGTGACCCTTCCCAAGGAGGCCCTGGTCAGGGACGCGAAAGCGAACATGAAGGAGCACAGTATTGGGGGGATCCCTATTGTGGACAAGGACCAGAAACTCCTGGGTATCGTGACCAACCGGGACCTGCGTTTCGAAAAGAACAATGACCGCCCGATCTCAGAGGTGATGACCTCCAGGAACCTCGTAACGGTAAGTGAGGGAACCTCTATGGAGGAGGCCGAGGATATATTGCAGGCCCACAAGATCGAAAAACTTCCCGTAGTAAATGCAGACAACAAGCTCGTCGGGCTGATCACATTCAGGGACATTACCAAGCTCACTCAGAAGCCTATCGCCAACAAGGATAAGTACGGCAGGTTGAGGGTAGCGGCTGCCATAGGAGTAACCGCTGATGCCCTGGAGCGTACCACTGCCCTCGTGAATGCCGGGGTGGATGCCGTGGTCATCGATACGGCCCACGGACACTCCAAAGGAGTGGTCTCCGTTCTCAAGGAAGTGAAGAAGACCTTCCCTTCCCTGGAGGTGATCGTAGGGAACATTGCCACGGGGGAGGCGGCAAAATACCTTGTAGAGGCCGGTGCGGACGCTGTCAAGGTCGGGATTGGACCGGGATCCATATGTACCACTCGAGTAATAGCCGGAGTGGGTTTCCCCCAGTTTTCAGCTGTACTGGAAGTGGCGGCTGCCATAAAAGGTAGTGGGGTACCTGTGATCGCTGACGGGGGTATACGCTATACGGGAGACATCCCGAAAGCACTTGCTGCCGGAGCTGATACGGTCATGCTGGGATCCCTTCTGGCCGGGACCAAGGAATCCCCCGGAGAGACCATCATCTATGAGGGAAGAAAGTTCAAATCCTACCGCGGAATGGGTTCTGTGGAGGCGATGAAGCAGGGAAGCAAGGACCGTTATTTCCAGGATGTGGAAGACGATATCAAGAAGCTGGTCCCCGAAGGTATTGTCGGCAGGGTGCCTTACAAAGGCGACCTTTTCGAAAGTATCCATCAGTTTGTGGGTGGTCTGCGTGCCGGGATGGGATATTGCGGTGCAAAAGATATACCCTCCCTGCAGGAGAAAGGCCGGTTTGTGAAGATCACAAGCAGCGGGATCACGGAAAGTCATCCCCACCATGTCACCATCACGAAGGAATCTCCGAATTACAGCCGTTAATCAGGCTTTATTTGCTCTGCCCACTGTAGGTTTTCCAGTCGAGTTCCTTGTAGATATCCTCCCCGAAATACCGGGCGATATTCAGGAATGGTCCGGGTTTCTGGTACCCGGGTACGGGTGAGAGCATATTGAACTGCTCGTCCAGGAAAACGACGGTAGGGTAGCTGAGGCGGCCCTGCAGAAGGGCTGCCGCGAATTGGTGGTATCCCCTTTTGCCCGAGGGAACATAGGTGTATGTCTTTCCCTTGAATTCAATAGGTTCTTTTCCTTCCCCGTCCATCTTCACCATGTAGAAATTCTCATTCATGTAGGCTGCTACCTGGGGGTTTTGAAAAGTATCCTTATCCATACGCTTGCACCAGCCACACCAATCGGTGTACACATCTATAAAGATCTTCTTGGGATTGCCTTCTGTCCGGGCCAGTTCAGTGGCTTCCTGCCAGGTAAGCCATTTCACCTGCTGGGCTTGCAATTCAGGGATTCCGGCCCCAAAAAACAATGTGAGGAGCATAAGAGCGGTGACGTATTTTTGTTTCATAGCCAATTCTTTCGACAGGTAGTCGTAATCATATCACTAAAATAACGAATTTCTGCCTCCTTTATTTTAGTCCCTCTCCATATCCATGATGAGACGCCCTATTTAGCGACTGCCTTCGGCTTTGCTGTCTGGAAAAGATCCGGATGGTCTACCTGGTTCCTGATGATGTCGTCAAAGGTCTCCCGTTTGGAGATCAGGTGTGCCTTGCCCTTGTGCCACATGACCTCTGCAGGCCTGTAGCGGGAATTGTAGTTGCTCGCCATAGTAAAACAGTAAGCTCCGGCATTTCGGAAACATAAGATATCCCCCTCCCGGATCTCGCTGATCCTTCGATTGCTGCCAAAGGTGTCGGTCTCACAGATGTATCCCACCACAGAGTAATACCGTTCCCTTCCCTCCGGATTGGAAATATTGATGATCTCGTGGGAAGACCCGTAGAGCATGGGCCGGATCAGGTGGTTAAAACCGGAATCCACACTGGCGAAGACGGTGGAAGTGGTCTGTTTCACCACGTTCACCCTTGCCAGGAAGTAGCCCGCCTCGCTCACCAGGAATTTTCCGGGTTCAAATGCCAGGGTCAGCTCCCTCCCGTATTCCTTACAGAACTCATTGAAGCGATTGCCCAGTTTCTGTCCCAGTTCCTCTACATTGGTCTGGATGTCACCGGCTTTATAGGGCACCTTGAAACCGCTGCCAAAATCGATGAACTCCAGGTCCTCAAAGTGTTTGGCGGTCTCGAAGAGGATCTCCGAAGCGTACAGGAAAACCTCTATGTCGAGGATGTCGCTACCCGTGTGCATATGGATGCCGTTGATATGCATCTTGGTCAGCTCCACGATCCTGAGCAGGTGTGGGATCTGGTGGATGCTGATCCCGAACTTGGAATCGATATGACCGACGGAGATCTTGGAATTGCCCCCGGCCATAACATGGGGGTTGATCCTGATGCAAACGGGCACCTGTGGATATTTGGTCCCGAACTGCTCCAGGATAGACAGGTTATCGATGTTGATCCTGACCCCCAGGCGGGCAGCTTCTTCGATCTCTTCCAGGGAGACCCCGTTGGGGGTGTATATGATGTCTTCAGGGGAAAATCCCGCCAGCAGGCCCAACCTGACCTCCTGTATGGACACGGTGTCGAGTCCGCTCCCCAAACTGTTCATCAGGCGCAAAATGCTCAGGTTCGAAAGGGCCTTGGCTGCGTAATTCAGTTTTAGGTTAGGGACGCTGCTAAAGGCCTTGGTAAGCCTTTTGAACTGGGAAGTGATCTTCTCCGTGTCGTACACATATACCGGAGCCCCAAAATCTTCCGCTATCTGTAAGAGATCTGTATGCTTCATGATGACTGCTTTAGGGCAAAACTAAGGCAGTTCCCCCAGTCCGCCCAAAATAAAAACAGATATTTAGAAAAATACAACAAAAAGTTATAAATACAACAATTTGATGTGAAGTTTTCATTTGTCCTTCAGGGACCTACTTTGTATTTTTACTAAAATTCCGATGTGAAACTACCTTTTTTTCCTTTGCAGACCGTTTTTTTCCCAGGAGAGACCGTTCCCCTGCACATCTTTGAAGAACGCTACAAGGAACTTATCCACGACTGCCGAAAAGAGGCTGTCACTTTTGGTATCCCGGTTTATATAAATGACCGCATCACCTACGGTACAGAGGTGCAGCTCGTGGAGGTCGTGACCACATACGAAAACGGTTCTATGGACGTGGTGTGCGTGGCCCGGCAGGTATTCCAGGTGATGACCTTCGAAAATGAAATGGAAGGTAAACTATATGCCGGGGGGGTCGTGAAATTTCTGGAGAATTTCAATGACGGGGACCTGGAGACCAAGAAAGTGGTTCTGGATGGGATACAGGAGCTCTATGACCTCATGGGTGTGCCCTTTGACCGTATCCCGCCCGAAAAATTCAATCCTTACATGCTGGCCCATAAAATGGGACTCTCCTTTGAACAGGAACACGAACTGCTGCAACTGATGAGAGAGAGTGAGCGACTGGCCTACATCAAGAAACACCTGGACCAGACCATAAAGGTCCTCAAGCAGGTAGACCGGACCAAGGCCCTGATCGAAATGAACGGGCACTTCAGGAATTTTGACCCGCTTGATTTCAAAGACTTTAAAGTATAATAAGCTTTCCTTATAAATAGGGTAACTCCGCTATCTTTTCTATTTTTGCAAACAACTAACGTAATATAACCGTATGAATCTTCACGAATATCAGGGAAAGGAAATCTTAGCCAGTTTTGGCGTTCGTATTCAAAGGGGAATTGTAGCCCACAATGCAAAGGAAGCGGTGGAAGCAGCCAAGCAGCTGACACATGAGACCGGGACGTCCTGGTATGTGATCAAGGCACAGGTACATGCCGGAGGCCGCGGTAAAGGGGGTGGGGTAAAGCTCGCCAAGAACCTAGTGGAAGTGGAGGAGATCGCGGGAAAGATCATCGGGATGAACCTGGTGACTCCCCAGACCTCTGCCCAGGGTAAAAAGGTACACCAGGTGCTGGTAGCCGAGGACGTCTATTACCCGGGTCCGAGTGAGACCAGTGAATTCTACGTCTCCGTACTGCTCAATAGGGCGAAGGGTAGGAACATGATCATGTATTCCACCGAAGGCGGGATGGATATAGAGGAGGTGGCTGATAAGACGCCCCACCTGATCTTCACGGAAGAAATAGATCCTGCTACAGGCCTTCTTCCTTTCCAGGCCCGAAAGATCGCGTTTAACCTCGGACTTTCAGGAACTGCATTCAAGGAGATGACCAAATTCATATCCTCCCTGTACAAGGCATATGAGCAGAGCGATGCCAGCTTGTTTGAGATCAATCCCGTATTGAAAACCTCGGACGACAAGATCCTCGCTGTGGACGCCAAGGTTTCCATAGATGACAATGCCCTGTTCAGAAGGAAGCAGTACGCAGAAATGCGCGACCTTCGGGAGGAAAATCCCATAGAAGTAGAAGCCAGGGAAGTAGGATTGAACTATGTCGACCTGGATGGCAATGTAGGTTGCATGGTGAATGGAGCCGGACTCGCCATGGCGACCATGGACCTGATCAAGATGGCAGGGGGAGAACCCGCCAACTTCCTGGATGTAGGAGGTACCGCGGATGCCAAAAGGGTAGAGGAGGCCTTCAGGATCATCCTTAAGGATCCCAATGTGAAAGCGATCCTCATCAATATCTTCGGGGGTATTGTACGCTGTGACAGGGTCGCACAGGGGGTGGTAGATGCCTATAAGAATATGGGTGACGCCATAAAAGTGCCTATCATCGTGAGGCTGCAGGGTACCAATGCAGAACTGGCCAAGGAGATCATTGACAATTCCGGCCTGGCCGTGCATTCAGCCGTACAGTTCCAGGAGGCTGCAGACAAGGTAAAGGAGGTCCTGGCCTGAAACTCATTTAGAAAGTAGATCTATAAGGGGGTGTTTCTCAACACCCCCTTTTTTATTGTGCGAATGTCTCCCGGGAGAAGGATTTCCCGGGATG
Organism: Muriicola sp.; assembly: GCA_041628355.1. Classification (GTDB taxonomy): domain Bacteria; phylum Bacteroidota; class Bacteroidia; order Flavobacteriales; family Flavobacteriaceae; genus Muriicola. Next base: position 21,203 of record JBFKPJ010000014.1, read on the forward strand.
GATAGCCTTACGGATCAGGTAAAATAGATTTAGTGAAGACCGAAAGAAGATCGCCTGTATGGTTTAATTATTTGTTAATCCAGCTAAAAATTGTAACAGCCTCAAAATACGATCGTCTTTAATAGCAAATCATCAATCTAATTATTAATCAAAAAACAAACTAGTCATGAGAAAATTATCTTTAGTTCTCGCTGCGGCTCTGCTACTGGCAGGAGGGAATCTCTTTGCTAATGATTCCAGGAACAATGATCCCAAAAAGGACCTCATCGTTCAGATAGGGGACCTTTTAAAGAACAACAACTTTATCTTGGAGGAGGAAGACCTGACCGCTGAGGTCCTGTTCACCCTTAACCACAAAAATGAGATCGTTGTCATTTCCGTGGATACGGACAATGAAATTCTGGAACAATTTGTAAAGAGCAGACTTAACTATCAGCACGTGGATATAGCTGCCGGGAAAGAGGGCAATATGTATACCGTGCCCGTGAGGATCAAAGGATAATACCTGGAGTTCACATTGCCGAGGTCCTAAGTTCGCTTGGGGCCTTTTTTATTTTTATACGGGACCGATCCCAGACCAGTATACTTGGCTTTTCTCGTCTTTGACGCCCGTTTTTGTGGAGGTATTTTTTGAACGGTATCTTCCGTCTTGGGACCTTCTTTGGGTCCGCGCAGGTGCAGCACCAGTCCATTCAGGAAGTTCCTGAGGACCTGATCGCCGCATTCCTTGTATTTGGGGTGTCCCTCCTTTCTGCAGAAAGCGCCGATCTCGCTCTTGGAGATCCTGAAATCCACAAGGGCCAGGATGTCCACGATCTCGTCATCCCGCAATTGCAGGGCCACCCTCAGTTTTTTCAGGATATCATTGTTGGTCATCTCCGGGAGTTTTAGGAAAGATAGGGATTCCTTTTTAAGTAGGTCGCATTTTAATGCTGCCTTTTCTTCCACGATCAGGCCAGGGTTTCGCTTTTATTCGGAGACAAAAACTGTCATAACGACATGCTCTCTTTTAAAATATACGACAAAAAGGCATGCATGATCACTTGGTACATCCTTTGTTCTAATAGGGTAAAAAAAAGAAGTATAACTTAAAAACTATAAGCCATGAGTATCATAACACGTAACACCGGAATGTTCCCAACATTGATGAACGAATTCTTCAAGCCCGATTGGTTTGGCGGAAGCGAGAATTACGTCTCTACCTTGCCAGCAGTGAATATCAAGGAGGACGATATGGGATTCCACCTCGAACTCGCCATCCCCGGAATGAACAAGAATGATTTCAACGTGGAAGTAGATAATGACGTGCTTACTATTTCCATGGAAAGCAAGACTGAGGATGAAAAGAAAGAGGATAATTACACCCGAAGGGAATTCTCTTACTCTTCCTTCCGAAGGTCCTTTACACTGCCGGATACCGTAAACAGCGATAAGATCAAGGCAACCTACAAAGAAGGTATCCTGCACCTGAATCTTCCAAAGAAAGAAGAGGCCCTGCCAAAGCCTAAGAGATTGATTGAAATTGGCAAATAAGTATGAATGAAGTTATGCTTGACCCACTCTACGGGTCTTCATAATGGGTGGTTTGTTTGGTTAGTTGAAAGGCACCCCGATTCTGGGGTGCCTTTTATTTTAAAGGTTCGTTGAGGATAGACAGGCAGGTCATGATGCCCTCCAGGAAATTTCCCAGCCTGAGATTTTCATCGGGTGCGTGTATGTTGTTGTCTGGATTCGGGATCCGAACAGAGACTGCGGGCAGATCCAATGTTTTGATAAATGGGGCAATAGGCTGTGAACCGCCTGTAGTGCGCATGTTGACCACCTCCTTCCCAAAGACCCGTGACAGGGCCCTGTTCAGATAACGCCCCGTCTCAGAATCCATTTCTGTCCTGAAGGGTTCAGACCCCAGCCTGAAGTCCAACCGGGCCAATTTGGGATAGCGGGCCCTTTCTTCTGGGGTAGGCAGGCGATCCACCACGTAAAAACCTTCTTTTATCAGGTGGTCCTTCAGGAGTTTCACCTGTCGGTCGCCCGGTGTTTCCGGTACCAGGCGCATATCCATTTCGATTTCCACAACATCCGGGATGATAGTGCGGACCTCCTTGCCCACCCATCCGGACTGCAGGCCGCGGATATTCAGGGAAGGATACTGTAAGGATTCCTGATAGTTATCCCCAACGGCATCCCCTTTGTGGATTCCGAGCCGGATCCGCAGGCTGTCCTCATTTTCCGGCAGGGAAGCCAATGCCTTTTTGTCTCTTTCCCTGAGGGTGACGCCCTCGTAAAAACCTTTGACCAGCACCCGCCCTTCTTCATCCTTCAGGCTGGCGATCAACCTGGCCGCCTCAAAAACCGGATTGGGTGCGTAGTTCCCGTACTGCCCGCTGTGCAGGGGGCTGGAGGGTCCATAGACCACGATCCTGGCAGTTGCGATGCCCCTCGCCCCGTAGCAAAGGGTGGGACGGTTTGAGATATGGCGTGTACCATCCATGATGAGGAGCATGTCTGACCTAAAAAGGTCCCGGTTTTCGATGACCGCCGCGGGAAGAGCAGGGGATCCCAGTTCTTCCTGAAAGTCCATGATCACTTTGATGTTGAATTCAGGCTGAAGTCCCTGCCGGATGAAATACTGTACCGCAGCGATGAATGCCATCGCAGGGCCTTTGGAGTCAGATGCAGACCTGCCGAACAATCGCCATTCCGGGTCCGGCTGGCTGAGCCCATCCCATGTAACTGCCTTCCAGGTTCCGCCCTCTCCTTTTTCCTTGATGACGGGAATAAACGGGTCCTCCTGGTCCCATTCACCGGCATCCACGGGCTGCCCGTCGATCTGGAGGTAGAACAACAGGGTCTTCTTATCCGATGAGGCCATCCTTTCTGCAAAGAGCAGGGGTGCCTCGGGGGTTTCGAGGACCTCTGTCCTGAACCCCAGGGATGTGAACTTATCTCTGCACCATTGGAGGTTGCGGGCAACCTGGGAAGGATCGCTGCCGATATTCGGGAGTTTCATAAATTCCATCAGGTCCTTAAGCCCGGATAGATAGGAAGTGTTTGTGGCTGTCCTGATCTCCGTTTCACTCAGTTGCTGTCCCGGAAGACAGTGGACAGTGGACAGACACAGCAATAAGAGACAGAGAAATTGTTTCATAGGCCCGTTTTTTCTACTCCTGGCTCTGCAGCACTTTGATCTCGTCCCTCAGTTTGGCGGCCAGCATGAAGTCGAGTTCCTTGGCTGCCTGTTCCATCGCCTTGCGCTTGGATCGAATCATCTTCTCCCTCTGATCTGCCGTCAGGTATTCCAGATCCGGTTCCGCCGCTTTTCGCTCTTCCTTGATATAATGATAGGTGGAGACCGAATTCTTCGCCAGGGCATTGTCCAGGCTTTTGTTCAGGGATCTTGGCGTGATGTTGTTCTCCCGGTTGTATTGAGTCTGCTTCTCCCTGCGGTAGCGGGTCTCGTCAATGGTCTTTTTCATGCTCTCCGTGATCTTGTCGGCATACATGATCGCCTTCCCGTTTAAATGCCGGGCGGCGCGACCCACGGTCTGGGTCAGGGATCGGTTACTCCGAAGGAATCCTTCCTTGTCCGCGTCTACTATGGCTACCAAAGATACTTCGGGCAGGTCCAGTCCTTCCCTGAGGAGGTTTACTCCTATGAGGACATCGAAAAGCCCTTTCCTGAGATCCTGCATGATCTCCACCCTTTCCAGGGTGTCCACATCACTGTGAATGTACCGGCATCTTATATTGATCCGGGTCAGGTATTTGGCCAGTTCCTCAGCCATGCGCTTGGTGAGGGTGGTCACCAGGGTACGTTCGTCCCTTTCCACCCGCAGCTGTATCTCTTCCACCAGGTCGTCTATCTGGTTCTTGGTGGGCCGGACCTCGATCTCGGGATCCAGAAGCCCCGTGGGCCTGATGACCTGTTCCACATAAACGCCCTGGCTGTGCTCCAGTTCGTAATCAGCAGGGGTGGCACTCACAAAGATGGTTTGCCCCTGCAGGGCCTCGAATTCCTCAAATTTCAGGGGTCGGTTGTCCATGGCTGCCGGAAGCCGGAACCCGTAATCCACCAGGTTCTCCTTTCTGGAGCGGTCCCCTCCGTACATGGCGTGTACCTGGGGGATGGTCACGTGGCTTTCGTCCACGATCATGAGGTAGTCTTCCGGGAAATAATCCAGGAGGCAGAAAGGTCTTGTTCCCGGTTCCCGTCCATCGAGGTATCTCGAATAATTCTCTATCCCTGAACAGTACCCCAGTTCCCGGATCATCTCCAGGTCAAAATTGGTGCGCTCCTCCAGTCGCTTGGCCTCCAGGGGCTTCCCGATCTCCTTGAAGTATTCCACCTGCTTCACCAGGTCGTCCTGTATCTGGCGAATGGCATTCTGCAGGATGTCAGGGGAGGTCACGAACATGTTCGCGGGATAGATGTTCAGTGTTTCATATACCTCGATCAGCGTATTGTTATAGGGGTCGAAGGCTTCGATCTCTTCGATCTCATCCCCGAAAAAATGGATCCTGAAGGCGTGGTCGGCATAGCTCGGAAACACGTCCACCACGTCTCCCTTGACCCTGAAATTGCCGTTCCTGAAATCGGCTGTCGTCCTGGAATAAAGGCTTTGCACCAGCTGGTGCAGGAGTTTCGTCCTGGAGATCACCTGGTCCTTCCTGATAGTGATAACGTTCTTCTGGAATTCGACAGGGTTCCCTATACCGTACAGGCAGGAAACCGAAGCCACCACCAGTACATCCCGCCTTCCTGAAAGGAGGGAGGAGGTGGTGCTCAGCCTCAGCTTTTCGATGTCTTCATTGATGGAAAGGTCCTTTTCGATATAGAGTCCGCTCGACGGGATATAGGCTTCGGGCTGGTAATAGTCGTAGTAGGAGACGAAGTATTCCACGGCATTGTTCGGAAAGAACATCTTGAATTCGGAATACAGCTGGGCTGCCAGGGTCTTGTTATGCGCCAGTACCAGCGTTGGACGCTGTACCCTCTCGATCACGTTGGCCACCGTAAAGGTCTTGCCTGAACCGGTCACGCCCAAAAGGGTCTGATACCTTTCCCCTTCCTCTATTCCCGAGACCAGTTGGCCGATCGCTTCGGGCTGGTCTCCCGTGGGCTCAAACTCGGATACTACCTTGAATTTCATGTGATAAAATTACGAAAGTCGGGCGGTTTTTGTCCTGCCGGCAAAAGATTTTAAGGATCATCGCGTAAGGGAGAAATGTCCTGTGAGTTCCTTGTTCGTACTGGACAGCGCCCTGTACCAATAGTCGGCTTCAGGTAGGCGGGACCCGTTGATCGTCCCGTCCCAACCCCTGGAATCCGGGTCGATCTGGACCAGGAACTGGCCATAGCGGTTGTATATCTCGATGCGGACCAGGGTGATGTCCCCGGCGAATTCCGGGGGGATGTACTGCCAGTAATCATTGACCCCATCCCCGTTGGGAGAGAAGAATTTGGGAAACCCTTCCAGGGTGAGGTCCTGTACGATCTGTTCCTCGGCCACTCCGCATCCGTTCCTGTCCCTGACATAGAGGGTATGCGTACCATAGGGGATGTTGGTGAAGATATTGCTGTCCTGGTAGGGCCCGTCCACCTGGTCGATGGCGTATTCATAATCCCCGTTTCCGGAAGCATTGACTTCGATCCTGATGCCGTTGGCCTGCTCCGTCACACGAACTTCCGTGATCAGGGGAGCCTCGGAGCTCACCACCTCAAAGACCTGGGAGGCAGGGCACTCCATGTTACCGCTCTGGGGGATCAGAGTATAGGCCTCGTACCTGTAGGACCCCGGTGCCGTGAAGGAGACTTCTGAAGTATCCGAGATCACGGTTTCATTCCCGTTGGAATCGATCCGGTACCAACGGTATCCATCGGCCATATC
>JBFKPJ010000015.1:0-26511 GCA_041628355.1 Muriicola sp.
GGGATCGGTTTTTTTGCGATTGCTTGGGTCTTCAATGCCCTTAAAGGCAGGGTATAGGAGCTCGGTTAACCTTCCATCATTATATTTTAACACTCTTTTTCCAAGTACATGTCAGACGATAAAAAGGTCATTTTCTCCATGTCCGGGGTCACAAAGACCTATAAGAATGCGAATACCCCTGTTCTGAAGAATATCTACCTCAGTTTCTTTTACGGGGCAAAGATCGGTATCCTGGGTCTCAACGGTTCCGGAAAATCTACCTTGCTGAGGATCATTGCGGGGGAGGATAAGAACTACCAGGGCCATGTTGTTTTTTCCCCCGGATATAAGGTGGGCTACCTGGAACAGGAGCCGCAGCTGGATGATTCCAAAACGGTCCTGGATGTGGTCAAGGAAGGCGTAGCCGATACGGTGGCCATCCTCGATGAATACAACAAGATCAACGACATGTTCGGCCTCCCCGAAGTGTATGAGGATGCGGAAAAGATGCAAAAGCTCATGGATAAGCAGGCAGCCCTGCAGGACCAGATCGACGCTGCCAATGCCTGGGAGCTGGATACCAAGTTGGAGATCGCCATGGACGCCCTCAGGACCCCGGAACCTGACAAGAAGATCGGTGTGCTTTCCGGAGGGGAAAGAAGGCGGGTCGCCCTTTGCAGGCTCTTGCTGCAGGAACCGGACGTACTCCTGCTGGACGAGCCTACCAACCATTTGGATGCCGAGTCTGTGCACTGGCTGGAGCACCACCTGGCAAGCTATAAGGGCACTGTGATCGCCGTAACCCACGACCGTTACTTCCTGGACAATGTGGCGGGCTGGATCCTGGAATTAGACCGGGGTGAAGGCATCCCCTGGAAAGGGAATTACAGCAGCTGGCTCGACCAGAAATCCAAACGTCTGGCCCAGGAAGCCAAACAAGCCTCCAAAAGGCAAAAGACACTGGAACGCGAGCTCGAATGGGTCAGGCAGGGTGCTAAAGGGCGACAGACAAAGCAAAAGGCCCGTCTTAACAATTACGATAAATTGCTGAGCCAGGACCAGAAACAGCTGGATGAAAAACTGGAGATCTATATCCCCAATGGCCCCAGGCTGGGGACCAACGTCATTGAAGCCGTTGGGGTGAGCAAGGCCTATGACGATAAATTGCTGTACGAGGACCTGAATTTTAAATTGCCCCAGGCCGGCATTGTGGGTATCATCGGTCCCAATGGGGCCGGGAAGACGACCATCTTTAAAATGATCATGGGGGAGATCTCCCCGGACAAAGGGGAATTCAAGGTGGGAGACACGGCCAAACTCGCCTATGTGGACCAGAGCCATTCCAACATCAAGCCCGACAAGACCATCTGGGAGAATTTCAGTGACGGACAGGAACTCATCATGATGGGCGGGCGGCAGGTAAATTCCCGCGCCTATCTCAGCAGGTTCAATTTTTCAGGAAGCGAACAGAACAAGAAGGTCAGCATGCTCTCCGGGGGAGAAAGGAACAGGCTCCACCTGGCCATGACCCTGAAGGAAGAGGGCAACGTGCTCCTGCTGGATGAGCCTACTAACGACCTGGATGTAAATACCCTGCGGGCTTTAGAGGAAGGACTTGAGAACTTTGCGGGCTGTGCGGTCATCATCTCACACGACCGCTGGTTCCTCGACAGGGTCTGTACTCATATGCTCGCCTTTGAAGGGGATTCTCAGGTGTATTTCTTTGAAGGGTCTTTTTCTGAGTACGAGGAGAACAAGAAAAAACGCCTGGGAGCGGACCTCACCCCCAAGCGCCTTAAGTATAAAAAACTGATCCGATAGAAGACAGGTTTAAAAGGGATCAGAAGGATACCAGTCTAACTGCATAACCTTGATATCCGGGTCGTTCTCTCTGATCAATTCCGCAAAACGGGCGACATCGCTCACTTCCGGACGCCCCCTGTAGTGATAGGGGTACACCTGTGCAGGTTTGAACTCCAGCACGGCGTCTGCCGCACTTTCCACCGTCATGGTATAGGGAAGGTTCATACAGACAAAGGCCATGTCGATATTCTCAAGGGAACGCATTTCCGGAATATCCTCGGTGTCACCTGAGAAATACAGGCGTTTCTCCCCCAGCGTGATCACGTAGCCATTTCCCCTGCCCTTGACGTGAAAAGTCCTGGCCTCTTCCCTGAGGTTGTACATGGGGATGGCTTCGACCTGTACGCTCAGATGTTCTTTGGTGTCCCCATTATTCATTACATCCACCTGAGGCATGATGTCTGCCGGCATTTTGTCCGCCACTGCCTGAGGAGCGATGATCCTGGAGCCCGACGTATCAAGTCCTTCCAGGGTCTCAGCACTGAAATGGTCTCCGTGAATATCCGTGATCAGGATGAGGTCCGGTGAAGGGTAGGCCGAAAAGGTTTCGGCCCCGCCAACGGGGTCGATATAGAGGGTAACATCCCCCCATTTGATCACAGCCGTGGCATGCTCCACGGGGTAGATCTCTATGGACTTCGATTTTTCCGCAGCATCGGATTGGGCAGTCGCTATAGATTCTGTTCCGGCGATGGCCTGGGTCTTTTTGTCATCCTTGCATCCTGATAAGAAAAGGATTGAAACGACCAGTAATTTGACTAATAACTTCATAGCAATGTTTTTATCTTTTTGTTTGATCCTTCCTAAATATAGAGAGGATAGTACCGGAATCCCTAAAGGTTTAACGACATTTTAATATTGCTCCGGGCATAGGGGGGTGGGTCTTCCATCTCGATCTCCACAAACCCGAATTTCCGATAGAGGTGGATGGCGGGTTCCAGGATGGTGTTGGAATACAGATAGAGCCTTTGCATTCCCATTTCTCTCGTATAACCAATAGCATATCGAAGAAGTTCCTGTCCGATCTGCTGCCCCTGGAAATGGGGTTTTACGGCCATCTTGCCCAGTTCGAAACAACCTTCCTCCCCCGGCAGGAGGGAAAAGCAACCGGCGATCTGCCCATCGACCCTGGCAAAGAAGATCTTTCCGCCCCTGTTGATGATCACTTCCTCGGCACGGTTGAGCAGGTCTTCGTCCTTGGGCTCCACATAGAAGTATTGTTGGAGCCATGATAGATTCATTTCCCTGAACTCATGGGCCAGGCCGGGATTGAACGCTATGATTTCAACGGGCATTTTTCTTATATAACTGTATAGCGGAACTCTTAGAGCAGAGATTCCCTTAAAGAAATTTACAACATATTTCACATGGAAAAATCTAAACTCCGACTTTTCCCGTATATAGCATGTAAACACGTTACTAACTAAAATACGTTTTAAACTATTGCACTATGACTGAAACTAAAAACAATAATGGATTAAAGGTAATTGCCGGTTTGTTGGCTGTGGTCCTTTTGGGTACCATCATCTATACCGTAAGTCTTTACCAGGACAAAAAGAAAAGGGAGAATGAACTTACTGCAGAAAAGGAACTGGTCGTTGATGACCTGAAAAGCCTGCAGTCTGAGTACGACAAGGCTATCCTCGAGAGCAATGCGACCAACGAGGAACTCGTAGAGGCCCGTGACAGGATCGCTAAATACATCGATTCTGTACAGACCATGAAGGCCGATCTTTCTACGCTGAGGCGTTACAGGAATCAGGTGGCTGTCCTGAGACAGGAAAGAGAAGAGCTGTTAAAGCAGGTCGATTCCCTTACCCGTTCTAACACCATGCTGGCCATGCAACGTGACAGCACTTTTGTAGAGCTTGAAAAACAAGCGGTATTCAATGACTCTCTGGTTGTACAGAACACCCAACTGGCTGAGGCCGTTGAGAGAGGTTCAGCTTTGAATCTTTCTGATTTCAATGTCGATGCTGTAAAAGAGCGCAGCAGTGGCCGACTGGTTTCTACCCCAAGGGCCAGGAACACCGATAAATTGAAAGTCTGCTTTACCGTGGCCGACAACGTGATCGCCCAGGCCGGAGACAGGCAGTTCCTGATCGAAGTACTGGATCCACAAGGCAATGTACTCGGTGGAGGAAGCACCAAGTCAACTAACGAGGGAGCTTCTGTGACTTATACCAAAGCCACTGATTTCTACTACGAGAACCAGGATCTGGATGTTTGTGACTTCATCACTAACCCAGCCGGTTCCTTCCAGTCCGGAAACTACATGGTCAACGTCTATGACGACAACCTGAAACTCCTCGGTACTTCTAAATTCACCCTGAGGTAAGAAAAGAACTTTATAAAAAGAAAAGGGCCTTCGTTTGAAGGCCCTTTTTATTTCAGTCTTTCAGGGAGCCGGTCATGTCTTCCGGTTTTACCCATTCGTCGTATTCCTCGGCTGTCACATACCCCAGGTTGATAGCCTCTTCTCTGAGTGTTGTCCCATTCCTGTGTGCCGTATTGGCGATCTCAGCAGCCTTGTAGTAACCGATCTTTGTGTTGAGTGCGGTGACCAGCATGAGGGAATTATTCAGTAATTGTTTGATCACCTTGTGATTGGGTTCTATCCCGACCGCACAATGGATGTCGAAGCTAACACAGGCGTCCCCCAAAAGTTCTGCCGATTGCAGGAAATTGCTCGCCATCAACGGTTTGAAGACATTCAACTCGTAATGTCCCTGGGCACCCCCGACAGAGATGGCCACATCGTTGCCCATCACCTGGGCGCAGACCATGGTCAGGGCCTCACACTGGGTGGGGTTCACCTTCCCCGGCATGATCGAACTGCCGGGCTCGTTGGCAGGGATGGTGATCTCACCAATACCCGATCTGGGTCCGGAGGCCATCATGCGGATGTCATTGGCGATCTTATTCAGGGATACTGCCAGCTGTTTCAAAGCACCATGGCTTTCGACCAGCGCATCGTGTGCAGCCAGGGCCTCGAACTTGTTGGGGGCGGTTTTAAACGGCAGGCCGGTGAATTTCGCGATGTACTGGGCGACGAGGACGTCATACCCTTTGGGGGTATTCAGCCCTGTTCCCACGGCAGTTCCCCCCAGGGCCAATTCACTCAGGTGATCCAGCGTATTTTTGAGCGCCTTCAGGCCGTGATCGAGCTGGGCTACATAACCGGAAAATTCCTGTCCCAGGGTCAGGGGGGTGGCGTCCATCAGGTGAGTCCTCCCGATCTTCACGATCTTTTCGAATTCTTTGGCCTTTTTATCAAGGGTATTCCTCAATTGGGTCACACCCGGAATGGTCACCTTGGATAATTTGGCGTAGGCGGCGATATGCATCCCTGTTGGGAAGGTGTCGTTGGATGACTGGGATTTGTTCACATCGTCATTGGGCTGAATGATTTTCTTCCCATCTCCAATGGTGTGCCCTGCCAGTTCGTGGGCCCTGTTGGCGATCACCTCATTCACATTCATATTGCTCTGTGTTCCCGAACCTGTCTGCCAGATGACCAAAGGAAACTGGTCGTCGAGTTTGCCTTCGAGGATCTCATCGCATACCCTGGCGATCAGGTCCCTTTTTTCCTCTTCGAGCACACCCAGTTCCCAGTTGGCATAAGCGGCGGCCTTCTTGAGATAGGCAAAACCGTAAACAATATCCAGCGGCATGGATGCCGGCGGGCCTATCTTAAAATTGTTCCTAGATCGCTCGGTCTGAGCCCCCCAGTATTTGTCGGCAGGGACCTGGACCTCTCCCATGGTGTCTTTTTCAATCCTGAATTTCATCTCTAAAAGGTTTTAACCTAACAAAGGTAAGGCTTGGGCTATTAATTCCATTTTTCCATCGGGATAATTTTATGGTTCCGTATTTGCATCTTTTGAGAATTTCCAAGTATCTTTGTCCCATAAAGCAAAGAATATGTTCGAATTTGATCAATACCTCGGATTTCTGGCCTTCCTAACCATAGTGACCATCGGTTTCTGGTTGATGATGTTCCTGTTGCTTTTTGTAGTTCCTTACTGGGTAGGGGGCAACCTCATGGAAATCTTTAAAGAAAAACGCGAAGCCCGCAGGGCTAAGCGCAAGGGATAAAAAAAAGAAGCCAACTGGCTTCTTTTTTATTTTCCTAACCCCTTGTTTTATCAGGTTCCTTCAAATTCGAATTCCTCTTCCTGACCTCCGCGTCCATTCCTTTCCCTTTGGTTCCTTTGCTGGTTGAACCTGTAAAGGAAGGACAGGGTGAACTGCCTTTCCCTCCATTGGAATTCACTGTATGTAGACACCGTATTGGTATTGGTCTCAGTCCTCCTCTTTCTGGAGTTGAACAGGTCACTGACGTTAAAGGACAGGGTCGCTACATCCTTGATGATGTCTTTGCTAAAGGCCAGGTTTGTACTCAGGATCCCTTTGTTGAAGTTCTGGGCATCCTTGTTGGGGCCGCGGTAGAAAAGGTTCGACTGAAAATCGATGGCCCCGGGCAGTGGGAGCTTGGCGCTGAACCTGGTGAACCAGGTGAAGTTGTCTGCATCGAAATTCTGGGTGATCACCTCATTCTGGAAGTTGGTATAGGTATAATCCCCCCTGAGCTGCTGCTGGAACAAGTTGAGGTTCCAGGTAAGCCTCCATTCGCGTTTAGGGGTATAGGTGGTGGTGAATTCCATACCATACCTGCTGTCGGTAGCCAGATTGATGGGTGTCCTTACCTGCACGGGAACGAGGACGGGATTGTTCGGGTCGTCCGGGTTCTCAATTTCCACGAAGTCGCCCGTCTCCTGGGTAATAAACTGAAAGACGCCGGTAGACCGGTTGAAATATCCGGAAGTAGTAAAGGTAAATTTATCCCATCGTTTCAGATAACCCAGGTCATAAGCATCCGTGAAGGTTGGATCCAGATCCGGATTACCCTGAAATAAATTGGTATTGCTGGACCTGGAAGGGAAGGGATTGATAAACCGTGTCCTGGGTCGCCTTAGCCTCCTGCTGTAACTGATGGTGAGCTGTTCTTTTTCCGAGAATTCATATCCGAGGAAAAGGGAAGGAAACCAGTTTACGTAGTCCTTGTCGTCTACCTGACTGGTCTCTACCAACTCTATGCCGATATCAGAGGCTTCCATCCTCAAACCGCTGAGGATGCTGAATTTATTCTTTTTAGTACCCAGCTGAACGTAGGCGGCATTCACGTATTCTTTGTAATTCAATTCATTGCTGAAGTTAGGGTCCCGATCCAGTACGCCATCCTCGAGAACTCCGAAGTCGAAATCGGTGTTGAAATTATTGAAGGTCCCCCTGTAGCCCATTTCAAACTGACTCTGGTTGTCCTTGCCAAAGGGCAGGACATAGTCGAACTGCACCAGCTGGTTTACCTGGGTCTCATCATTGATGGTCTGTTCCGTGGGGAGCACAATATTATCTCCAAGGATGATCTCGTCAATGATGGAATTCTCGATCTCGTTCCCCCTGGAATACTGGTAATCCATGGTGAATTCATGTCCGTCCTTGTCAAAGGTCTTTTTGTAGTTAACAGAATACTGCACGTTCTCATCGGTTTCCCCTTCCAGGGTGAAGCGGTTCCTCCTGATGGTCGGGTTTCGGGCTGCATCGAAATTGAAGAAGTCGATGTCTACCGTATTCTCCCCATCCGAATTCCGAATCACCAGGGAATTGGTGATACTGCTGGTTTCACTGAAAAAGTATTCAAATCCGATGTTGGTGTTGAAACTATTGTTCTGTCGCTGGTAATCCCTGATCTCGTCCTGAAAGCTGACCGTATTTCGGTTCTCATCAAAGTTTTCCTGTTCAAAGAGCGCATTTCCCGGTGCATCCCTGTAACGATAGGTCGTGGTGGTAAAAATGTTGAACTTATCACGCCTGAGGTTAAGGCTCACCGCCGTTCCGTAATTGTCAGGATATCCGGCATAAAGGTTCACGGAACCATTGACTCCGGCCGTTTTGTTCTGTTTTAAAATGATATTGAGGATCCCTGCGGTTCCCTCGGCATCGTAACGTGCCGAAGGGTTGGTGATCACCTCCACGCGTTCTATGGCATCTGCGGGAAGCTGCTGCAATGCCTGTGGGCTCAAGCCAGAAAGGGCAGAGGGTTTACCGTTGATCAGGATTCGCACACTTTCATTCCCCCTTAAACTGATATTTCCTTCAATGTCAACAGTGACTGAAGGAACGTTGTCCAGTACGTCTGTGACAGAGCCTCCCCTGACGGTCAGGTCCTGACCCACATTGTACACCTTTTTGTCTAACCGGAGTTCTACCGTGGTTCGTTCACCCACTACCACCACGTCTTCAAGCATCTGAGCGTCTATTTCGAGCTCTATCCTGCCCAGGTCTACTGAACTCCTGTACGTCTGGGCATCGAGTTTAAAGGTCTTGTAGGACAAATACTCCACCCTTACATTGTACTGTCCGGGCATGGTCTCTACGGAAAATTTACCGTCAATATCGGAGATCCCACCGGTGACCATCTCCGGGCGTCTTACGTTCTGCAGGACGAGGGTGGCGTATTCCAAAGGCTGTCCTGTATCCTTGTCAAAAACGGTACCGGAGATCGTAATGCGTCGCTGTGGTGCACCTGCCGGATTTTGGGAAAATGACAATAAAAAAGCCATCAAAAAAAATGGCAATACCGTAAAGTTTCTCATTTAGGATTTATTCTTTTTTTTCTTCTTTTTCTTTTCTTTTGGTTTTTTACCGCCATTTTCACGGTATTCCTTTAACGCATTGTACCTGTCTTCCGGAAGGCTGGCTTTGAGTTCTGCATCCTGGTTGGCATTAATGGCCTCAAAGGCCTCCCTGGTCTTGTCGGGCCCCAGGTCCAGGATCTGAACCTCTATGCGTTGTTGGACGTATTTGGTGAGGATGGATCTGAGAATGGCCTGCTCAAAATCTGTAAGCTCCACGGCCTCTGTGATCTTTGGCATTTCTGCATCGACCATCTCTTCAGCGGTCATGGGTTTAGGTTTTTCCGGGGCCTGTTGCGCCTGGGGGGTCAGTCTTCGCCTGCCCATAGCCCCGTAGCGCTGATCTATTTGCGCTTCCAGAGATGGGATCATAAAGACGAAGCAGAAAAGAAGGGTTAGAAGGTGATGTTTGGCTCTCATGTCTCTGAATCGATCTCAAAAGTAACGGGAAGGCAATCAGAGTCCGGTTAAATGTTTGTTAAAAGAAAATTCTCTCTTAAACATTTCAGAAAAGTTTAAGAAACCTTTAGAGGAAAATTGGGAACCGGGGATTCAGCTGAGGAATTCGCCTATCTTCTCAGGGGGTCTCCCTATGACCGCCTTGCCCTGGTAAGTGACTATGGGTCGCTCTATGAGTTTGGGATGTTTGAGCAGGGCATTGAGGACCATATCATCGGTCAGGTCCTTCCCCTTAAATTCCGATTTCCATATGGCCTCTTGTTTCCTGACAAGTTCAACAGGTTTAATGTCGAGCATTTGCAGGAGATCCTGCAGTTCAGTTTTGGAAAGGGGGGTGTCCAGGTATCGGACCTCCTCATAGGGCTTGCCGCTTTCCTGTACCAGGGCCAGTCCTTCCCTCGATTTCCTGCACCTGGGATTGTGATAGATCTTTACCATGGTCTAATTCTCTTGTTTTTGGCCCATCATCATCAGGTAGGCCTTGAGAAAAGGATCTATCTCCCCGTCCATGACGGCATCGACATTCCCGGTCTCTTCTCCTGTCCTGACGTCCTTGACCAGTTTGTAGGGATGCATGACATAGTTCCTGATCTGTGATCCCCATTCGATCTTCATCTTGGAGGATTCTATCTCGGCACGGGCCTCTTGTTTTTTGCGCAATTCGATCTCGTAAAGCTGGGATTTCAGCATTTTCAGGGCGGTGGCACGGTTGTCATGCTGCGAACGCGAATCGGAACAGGAGATCTGTATCCCCGTGGGTTTGTGGTAGAGCTGTACCTTGGTCTCCACCTTGTTCACGTTCTGCCCTCCGGCCCCGCTGGACCTCGCTGTAGTGATCTCGATGTCGGCAGGGTTTACTTCGATCTCTATGCTGTCATCCACCAGGGGATATACATAGACGGAGGCAAAGGAGGTATGCCGCTTGGCATTACTGTCAAAAGGGGAGATCCGTACCAGCCTGTGCACCCCGTTCTCTCCCTTGAGCCATCCGAAGGCGTAATCCCCTTCGATCTCGAGGGTTACCGTCTTGATGCCGGCCACATCCCCTTCCTGGTAGTTGAGTTCCTTGACCTTATACCCGTTCTTTTCGCTCCACATGAGGTACATGCGCATCAGCATGGATGCCCAGTCACAACTCTCTGTTCCGCCTGCCCCTGCTGTGATCTGCAGCACGGCAGTCATATCATCGCCTTCCTCGGAAAGCATATTCTTGAATTCGAGTTTTTCCACAGCCTCAAGGGCTTTCAGGTGCTGAGATTCAACTTCTGAAGCGTCGATCTCACCTTCCCTGTGGAATTCCAGTAGCACTTCCAGGTCGTTTGCCAGGGTGATGGCTTGGTTGTAGTCTGCCACCCATTTTTTCTTCGCCTGGAGTTGCCGCATTTTTTCCTGGGCTTCCTGTGGGTTATCCCAGAAATCAGGGGCCAGGGTCTTTTCCTCTTCGTTCTCTATCTCAATAAGCTTGGCATCGATGTCAAAGATACCTCCTTAACGCACCGAGGCGTTCAATGAGATCTTTCTGCTGATCTGTAGTTACCATTTCGTTTAAATTTCGTGTAAAAGTACCACTCTTTTGGAGAGAAGTGAAGCTTTGGAAAATAATTTATTGCTGCTGCTGCCCGTGTACCTGAACGCTGTGGGAGGTCGTATTCTCCCCCCTGGAATACAGGATTCCCTTCAGGGGTGCACAATCGGAATAATCCTTACCGTGGGCCACCTTTATGTGGTTCTCACTGGCCAGAATATTGTTGGTGGGGTCGAAGCCTACCCAGCCCACATCCGTCAGGTAAGCCTCTGTCCAGGCGTGCATCTGGGAATCTCCGAAGTACCCGTTTCCCTGGTGGAGGTAGCCCGAGACATAACGGCAGGGAATGCCGTGTTGCCTCGCCACTGCGGCAAACAGGTGGGCAAAGTCCTGGCACACCCCGTGGCGGTTTTCAACGATCTCGTCCAGGGTGGTATTGACATGGGTGACCCCTGGCGTATAAAAGATCTTTTCGTATACCCATTGATTGAGCAACTGTAGGTTCTCAAACACGGTCTTGTCCTTTTGATATTCAAAGAATTTCTTGTGTTCTTCCCTTAGAGTCGTAAGGGGGGTCTTGCGCAAAAAGGGTTCGTGTTCTACCCTGAATTCAATCAATCCATATCGATGCAAGTCTTCAACCGGATCCAGCGGAAGGTCAAAATCAAAGGGATTCGAAGCCGTTTTGAGGAGGGAAAACCTGGCGCTGAAATGAATGATATTGAACTCTGCCCTTGCCAGGATCCGCATGGTTTTAAAGCCATATGCATTGGTGGATACCTCGTAGGGAAAATCTTGGGAATTCTCAAATGAAAAGGCCGTCAGTTCCTGCCCGTCCTCAGTGTGGGGTGTGATCAGAAATTGCCACCTGGCTTCTTTTACGGGGTGTTCATATTGATTCTCCGCATGGTATTCTATCGTATATTCTAAGGACATAGGAGGGCACCTTCAGATTGAGAATGCGTTTGTTAGTAATGAAAGAATTCACTTTCCATTTTGGTGCCAATATCGGCTAAATTTTGCAACATCGCGTTGATAAATTGTTCGATGTTCCCTTCGATTTCTTCTATGTATTTGTACTGGTACTCAGAACGGACCCTGCCCACCAGAAAGGCGGTGGAATTCTTGTTGTATCGGAAGGAATTGTCCAGTACCCGGATGTGATTGTAAATCTGATTGAGGCAATTCATCAGGGACCTGGGGCAGTTCGGGTTGAGGATGAGGAATTCCAGGGTAGTGAGGCTCGTGGGTGTTTTTTTATAATGCCTGCGCATCATGTCGTAAGACTCCATGCACTTAAGGAGGGTCGTCCATTCGAAACTCTTTGTAAAGGTATCCCCATAGCTCCCCCGGGCTTTTTTGGCATCCCGGTATTTGGCGTTGATCATCCTGACGAGCTGGTTGGCACGCTCCAGGTTCACCCCCAGCAGGATGATGGCGTACACCTCGTCATGGAGGAGGGTGCTCCGAATCCTGGCCCTGAGGATGGAGGACATCTCGATAATGTTCACCGAAAAATCATAGAGCCCTTTTTTCTTATAGTAGTCTACGGGGTATTTCAGGACGAAATGGTAGAATTTATTGATGGATTCATAGAGTTCCGTCGAGATGAGGTCCCGTGCGCTGTTGGCATTTTCCCGCGTATACCTCACGTTGCTGATGATGGAAAAGGGATTCGACGGGTCCAGGGCGAGCCTGTACAGAACCTCTTCCTCATGGAGCTCTTCCCCTTCGCCGGGAACCGGTTCACCGGCCATCCTCAGCATGGACCTGAGTACGAATTGCCTCGACCTCGACACCTCGTGGGGAGCGTCGAGGGAGGAGAAGTAGTTCACGTGCATGTACCTCGCGATGTGCTCAGAACGCTCTATATAACGCCCCATCCAGAAAAGGTTGTTGGCTACCCTTGCTAGCATATTATTCTTGTTTTAATACCCAGGTATCCTTGGAACCCCCGCCCTGGGATGAATTAACGACGAGGTTACCCCGCCTCAGTGCCACCCGGGTAAGCCCTCCTTTAAGTACGAATTCCCTGTCCTTGCCCAGGATCGTAAACGTCCTGAGGTCTACGTGCCTTTGCTCGAAGGAGTTCGTCTCGTCAATGTATGTCGGGTGTACTGACAGGGACATGATGGGCTGGGCGACATATTTACGCGGATTCGACTTGATTTGTTTCTTTACGTCCTCTATCTCCTCCTTCGAGAGTCTGTTGCCGATGGAGATCCCGTAACCACCGGCTTCGTCCACCGGTTTGACCACCAGTTCCGGGATGTGCTCCAGGACATAGGCCAGTTCGTCCTTTCTGCTACAGTGATAGGTGTGTACATTGTTGAGGATGGGATCCTCGTCCAGGTAATACTTGATGATCTCCGGCATGTAGGTATAGACCGCCTTGTCATCGGCCACTCCGGTGCCGGGTGCATTTGCCAGGGTCACGTTCCCTTTTTTGTAAGCCGAGAAAAGTCCGGGTACGCCGAGGGCAGAATCTGCCCTGAACTCCAGCGGGTCCATAAACAGGTCATCGATGCGCCTGTAAATGATGTCGACCTTTTCCGGACCTTTGATGGTCCGCATATAGACAAAATCATTCTCCACAAACAGGTCCCTGCCCTCTACGAGTTCAACACCCATCGTCTTTGCGAGGTAGGAGTGTTCGTAAAAGGCCGAGTTGTACATGCCCGGGGTGATCACCACCGTATTCGGGCTGTCCACCCCTTTGGGCTTGACGGTTTCCAGCAGGTCGAGAAGGTTCTCCGCATAGTTGGTCACCGTGTGGGCTTCGTAATGGTTGAATACCCCGAATAAGGCCCTTTTCAGGGCTGTCCGGTTACTGATCACGTAACTCACCCCGGAAGGACAGCGGATATTGTCTTCCAGCACGTAGTATTTCCCGTCCTTGTGTTTGATGATGTCCGTCCCGGAAATGTGGTTGTAGATCCCGCCGGGCGGGTCTACCCCCATCATCGGGTGGAGGTAGTTTTCCGAGGAACTGACCAGTTCCAGGGGAACGACCTCCTGTTTCAGTATCTTTTTTTCGTGGTAGATATCCCATAAAAAGAGGTTGAGGGCCCGACTTCGTTGTATGGCGCCTTTTTCAATGATCTCCCATTCCTCCGGGTCGATGATCCGGGGAAAGAGGTCGAAAGGAAAGATCTTTTCCTGGGAATCCTTGTCCCCGTACACCTGGAAAGTAATACCCTGGTTAAAGAAGGAAGACTTGGCCTTTTCGTTCAACCGCATATAATCCTCTATGGAATGGGCCCCGTACAGATCAAAAAGGGTCCTGTAGATCTTTTTGACCTCCCCTTTATCGTCATAGAGCTCGTCAAAGAGGGACGGATCTCTCTTGTAGGATGAAAAAATAGTGTGGTCCTGAGATGCCATGATTCAAGGATTAAGAGAGGGGAATATAACAGAAATTAGGGGAAATCGAAACTCGAAATTCACAATTATTAAGGGTCAATTTTGCATTTTCCACAATAGGCTTTTGGGACAATCTGACTAATTTTTTAATGGATGAGCAGGTTTCCTGCTAATTGTTTTAAATTTAGCCCTTAAACTCTGAAAATGAAAAAAACACTTTGCCTGCTTGCCGGTCTCGCCTGTGTGGCCGGTTTCGGCCAGATCTCGGAAAAGCTCAAGGATTTTAAAAAATACGAAGGGTTATTCCCATTTTATTACGACGGGACGTCCGATAAAATCTACCTGGAGGTAAAAGACCTGAACAAGGAATTCCTCTACGTGTATTCCCTGAGCAGCGGCATTGGAAGTAATGATATAGGATTGGATAGGGGACAACTTGGAAATGAGCAAGTTGTATATTTTAAAAAAGCCGGAAATAAATTGTTGCTGATCCAGCCGAATCTCCAGTACAGGGCTTTGACGGACAATGCCCTGGAAAGGAAATCGGTGGAGCAGGCCTTTGCCAAATCAATCCTCTTTGGCTTTAAGATAGAAGAGGAAGTTAAAGGCTCCTATTTCATCGACCTTACCGACTTCTTGATGCAGGATGCACATGGGGTAAGCGACCGCCTCAAGCGAGCCAGGCAGGGAAGCTACAGCCTGGACAAAAGCAAAAGCGCGTTCGACCTCGATCGTACCAGGGCCTTCCCAAAGAACATAGAGTTCGACCTTATGCTGACCTTCAAAGGGGAACCGGCGGGCAGTTATATCCGGTCAGTGACCCCAAATCCGGAACTGGTGACCGTCTCACAACACCATTCTTTTATAGAACTCCCGGATTCGGGATACGAGAAGCGCGTGTTCGACCCCCGGTCAGGGTCCTATCCATTTTCCTATTACGACTATGCCACCCCGGTACAGGAATCCCTTGTCAAAAGATTTATTACCAGGCACCGACTTGAAAAGAAAGATCCGAATGCAGCTGAGAGTGACCCCGTGGAACCCATCGTCTATTACCTGGACAACGGTACACCGGAGCCGGTTCGCAGTGCCCTTCTGGAGGGCGGAAGGTGGTGGAACCAGGCTTTTGAGGCCATAGGCTACAAGGATGCCTTCCAGCTCAAGATGCTGCCCGATGATGCCGATCCCCTGGATGTGCGTTACAACGTCATCCAATGGGTGCACCGTTCTACCCGGGGCTGGAGCTATGGAAGCAGTATCACGGACCCCAGGACGGGAGAGATCATCAAAGGGCATGTGAGTTTGGGCAGCCTTCGTATCCGCCAGGATTTCCTGATCGCCCAGGCTCTGAGCGACAAACCTTTTGCAGAAAGGGATGACAATGATCAGGCTATGCTGGACCTCGCCCTGGCACGGATCCGTCAGTTATCGGCCCACGAGATCGGGCATACCCTGGGATTTTCTCACAACTTCGCGGCCAGTACCAATGACAGGGCATCCGTGATGGATTATCCCCATCCTTATATCCGCCTCGAAAACGGGGAGATCGACTTCTCTCAGGCCTATGATACCGGTATAGGAGAGTGGGACAAGGTGACCGTAGCCTATTCCTATTCCGACTTTCCGGAAGGGGTTGCTGAAAAAGAAGGGCTAAATGCCATCCTGGAACGTTCACATCAGGAGGGACTCAGGTATATCTCGGACCAGGATTCCCGGCCTATGGGCAGTTCACACGTGCTGGGACATTTGTGGGACAACGGGAAAAACGCCAGTGATGAGCTGGACCGGTTACTTGCGATAAGGGCGAAGGCTATTGAGAATTTCTCCATAGACAATATCAGGACAGGGGAACCCCATACGGTGCTGGAGGATGTTTTTGTGCCCCTTTACTTCTTTCACCGCTATCAGACCGAGGCCGTGGCAAAGACCGTCGGGGGTCTCGACTATAACTACGCCGTAAAGGGCGACGGGCAGCGGGTCGTAACTACCGTCCCGGCCGCTGAACAGCGGAGGGCGGTCAAAAGCATCATGCAGACCCTGGATGCTTCCGTCATCAGCATTCCGCCCTCAAAATTATCCCTTTTCCCCCCACGGGCCATCGGGTATGGGAGCACCCGTGAATCTTTTAATGGAAAAACAGGTGTATCCTTTGACGCTCTTTCCGCCGCTGAGACAGCTGCGGACATGACCCTCTCCTTTCTTCTCCACCCGGAACGGGCCTCCCGCCTTATCCAGCAAAAGAGTTTGGATAACAAGCAGTTGGGCCTGGGGGATTTGCTGGACGAATTGATCAGCAGCACAGTGAAGAGATCCCATAAGGACGATTATCTGGCTGCCGTGCAAAAAACCGTGAATTACCGTGTTCTCATGCATATCATGAACCTGGCTGCCCATGGGGAAGTACATCCTCAGGTCAATGCCATTGCCAGTGCCTCCCTGAGTCAACTCAGGGGATGGCTGGTAGAATCAGGAGATCCCGACATGAGGGAAATGGTCAGGAGAATAGATGCGTTCAACAAGGAAAGGGACGAATTTGAAGTGATTTCATCCCCAAAGATCCCGGATGGGTCTCCAATCGGAATGGCCTGTTCCCAAAATTAGCAGGAAGCAAATGCAAATCAACCTCATCAGTGATACCGTAACCAGGCCAACCCCTGGCATGCTTAAGGCTATGATGTCTGCTCAGGTGGGCGACGATGTCTTTAAAGAAGACCCATCGGTCAATGAACTGGAAGAAAAGGTGGCTGCCCTCTTCGGGATGGATTCCGCCCTGTTCTTTCCCAGTGGCACCATGACCAATCAGACAGCCATCAAGATCCACACCAATCCGGGAGACCAGCTTATCTGCGATAAATACGCCCATGTCTATAATTACGAGGGCGGGGGAGTTAGCTTTAACAGCGGTGTTTCCTGCAAACTGGTGGATGGCCACAGAGGCATGATGAAAGCCTCACAGGTGGAAGCAGCCATCAATCCACCGGATTTCTATCACAGTCCGCTTACCTCCCTGGTCTGTATAGAAAACACCACCAACAAAGGGGGAGGGGCGTGCTGGGATTTTGAAGAACTCAAAGCCATTCGACAGGTCTGTGACCGGCATAATCTGGGATACCACCTGGATGGGGCCCGGCTCTGGAATGCCCTCGTAGCCAGGGAGGAAGAGGCACGGTCATACGGCGCCCTCTTTGATACTATCAGTGTCTGTCTTAGCAAGGGGCTGGGGTGTCCCGTGGGATCCGTTCTGGTCGGGAAGAAAAAATTCATGGAAAAGGCCCTAAGGATCAGAAAGGTGCTTGGGGGAGGGATGCGTCAGGCCGGGTATCTGGCGGCAGCCGGCATCTACGCTTTGGACCACCATGTGGAAAGGTTGGAGGAGGACCACCTCAAGGCACGGGAATTAGGGGATCAGCTGGGGGATCTGCCCTATGTGAAACAGGTGGAACCCATCGAAACCAATATCATCATCTTTGAAGTAGACGAGACGAAATGCAGCAGTGAAAGATTCCACGATGCGCTGACGGAAAAGAAGATCAGGATCATTGGAATGGGGCAGGGAAAGCTCAGGATGGTGACCCATATGGATTACACGGATGAGATGCATAAACACACCCTCAAAACCCTGCAATCACTAAGGGACCTCTGACGAATCAAGGGACGAGATCCTGTTCCTGAGATTTGCGATCCCGTTCTCCATCCCGGCTTCCGATGAATAGGGTTTGCTTATCCCGATCACGGAGCCTTCCTGGTTCTTCAATGCGAAGTGAAATTTGCCATCGTGGCTCGTTTGCCTTTCGAACACGTTGGTACGCTTCACCAAAGGCCTGAGTTGTTTGACTGTATCGTCCAGATCCTGTTTTGAAGCGAAGGGGACGCTCTTTAGAATGGAATTGCCGCCTTTGGCCGTGACCACGAACCTGTATTGGTTGTCCTTATCTTTTTTTATACGGATCATAAACGGCTGCCTGGGATTATTTAAACAGAGAATCCATTCCGGGAATGTTTGGCATACCCTCCTTGGCTACAGCTGCCAGCTCGGCTTCCTGCACCCCTGTAGCTTTGGCAATTGCTTTGTTCAGGGTGATTACGAGGTAGTCCTCCAGTTGTTCCTTATCCTCGAGCAGGCGGTCTTCCAATTTTATACTTTTGATCTCCCTGTTGGCGGTAATGGTCACCGAAACAGAACCATCCGTCGATTTCTCATCGAGTAGGACCGTATCCAGCCGCTTTTTTGTTTCCTCTACCTTGGCGCGGGTTTCCTTGAGTTTACCCATCATTCCCATAAAATCTCCAAACATAATTACTTGATTAATTTCTCAAATTTACTAATTTGACCGGATTTTACTGAATAGCTATGTATTTGCCGAAAAAAACCATCATTCCCTTAATTCCCCTTATTTTTGCGCTTTCCTGTCAGAATCAGAAAGAAGAAATGGCAAACGTTTCCCCACCTGTTGCAAAAAAGGCCCCTAAAAAACTTGAGATCCACGGCGATGTAAGAGTGGATGACTATTACTGGATGAATGATCGGGAAGACCCCGAGGTGATCCGGTATCTGGAACAGGAAAATGAATACTACAAGGCTAGAACTGCCCACACCCTGGCCCTGCAGGATACCCTTTTCAATGAAATGAGGTCCAGGATCAAAGAGGATGATACCTCTGTGCCCTACAAGCGTAACGGATACTGGTACATTACGCGCTATGAGACAGGAAAGGAATACCCCGTCTACGGCCGGAAGAAGGAAAGCCTGGAGGCAGAGGAGGAAGTGATGTTCAACGTCAATGACATGGCAGCAGGTCATGAGTATTTCAGGCTTACCGGGGTTTCGGTAAGTCCGGACAATACCCTGGCAGCCTTTGGCACAGATACCGTTTCCAGGAGGCAGTATTTCATCAGGATCAAAAACCTGGAGACCGGGGAGATCTATCCTGACAGGATCGAGAACACCACGGGAGGCTCGGTCTGGGCCAAGGACAACAAGACCTTGTTCTACACCAAAAAGGACCCTGTTACCCTGAGATCGGACAGGATCTATAAGCATATCCTCGGAACCCCTTCGGACCAGGATGAACTGGTCTATCACGAAGAGGATGAGACTTTTAGCACCTATGTCTATAAATCCAAATCTGAAGATTACATCATCATAGGTTCTAACAGTACATTGACCTCGGAATACCGAATCCTGGATGCGAACAACCCCCAGGGGCGTTTTAAAATATTTTCCCCCAGGACCAGAGGATTGGAATATTCCATTTACCACTTTGGACCGGACTTCTACATTCTGACAAATAAGGACGGGGCGACCAATTTCAAATTGATGAAGACCTCCAGAGATGCGACGGCTTCCGAGAACTGGGAGGAATACCTCCCTCACAGGGAAGAAGTGCTGCTGGAGGATATCGAGATCTTCAAGGATTATCTCGTGGTCTCTGAAAGGGACAATGGCCTCAACAAGATCAAGGTGACCCGGTGGGACGGGAGCGATTCCTATTACCTGCCTTTCGACAATGAGACCTATGTGGCCTTTCCCTACGTAAACCTCGATTACGACACCCAATTGCTGAGGTATATCTATATTTCAATGACCTCTCCTTATTCCATCATCGATTTTGACATGGTGACGAAGGAAAACACCGTCCTGAAGCAGGAGGAGGTTCTCGGCGGGAAGTTCAAAGAGGAGAACTACCGCTCGGAGCGGGTCTGGGCCGTGGCACGGGACGGGGCGAGGATACCCATCTCCCTGGTATACCACAAAGACACTGCCCTGGACGGGAATTCGCCTCTGTTGCAATATGCCTACGGGTCTTATGGAAGCACTATAGATCCTTCCTTTTCCAGTATTCGCCTGAGCTTGCTCGACCGGGGTTTCATCTACGCCATAGCCCATGTAAGGGGAGGGGAATATTTGGGAAGGCCATGGTATGAGGATGGGAAGTTGCTGAAAAAAAAGAACACCTTTACCGATTTTATAGATTGCTCTGAATTCCTGATCGAAAAGAACTATACCAGCCCGGAACACCTCTATGCCTGGGGTGGATCTGCCGGGGGTCTTTTGATGGGCGCTGTCGTGAATATGGCCCCTGAACTCTATCACGGGGTGATCGCTGCTGTTCCCTTCGTGGATGTGGTGACGACCATGCTGGACGATTCCATCCCTCTGACCACAGGGGAGTACGATGAATGGGGAAACCCCAATGATCCTGTTTTTTACGATTATATGCTGTCGTATTCGCCTTATGACAACGTAAAGGCACAAGCCTATCCCAATCTCTATGTGTCTACGGGTCTGCACGACTCCCAGGTGCAGTATTGGGAACCTGCCAAGTGGGTGGCTAAGCTCAGGGAGTTCAAGACCGATGACAACCTCCTTTTTCTGGACACCAATATGGAAGCCGGACATGGCGGTGCATCCGGCCGGTTTGAGGCCCTCAGGGAGACAGCGAAGGAATACGCCTTCCTTTTAGATTTGGAGGGAATAATAAAATAATGAAAAAAAAGTAGTAATTTTGCCCATGGGTTGTCGGTTTTTATCGGGTACCCATGAACCAATCTTATGGAAAAATCAATTCACGCCTGTAATTCCATCCTCGATCTTATTGGTAATACACCTCTGGTAAAACTAAACCAGATCACCGCTGACATGGACGGAGAGTTCTATGCCAAAATGGAATCCTTTAATCCAGGGCATTCAGCCAAGGACAGGATCGCCGCATTTATCATCGAGGAGGCAGAACGAAAGGGGATTTTAAAGGAAGGGAGTACGATCATCGAGACCACCTCAGGCAATACCGGGTTCAGCCTGGCCATGGTGGCCATAGTCAAAGGCTACAATTGTATCCTCGCGGTGAGCTCCAAGTCTTCTCAGGATAAAATAGATATGCTGCGTTGCATGGGAGCCCAGGTCTATGTGTGCCCGGCCCATGTTAGCGCTGATGATCCCAGGTCCTATTACGAAGTAGCTAAAAGACTGCACGAGGAAACGGAGGATTCGATCTACATCAACCAGTATTTCAACGAACTGAACATAGAGGCACATTACCGTACTACAGGCCCTGAGATCTGGGAGCAGACGCTTGGTCAGATCACCCATTTGGTGGCCTGCAGCGGTACGGGGGGCACCATATCGGGGACGGCCCGCTTCCTCAAGGAAATGAACCCTAAGATCAGGGTGATCGGCGTGGATGCCTACGGATCCGTACTCAAAAAATACCACGAAACAGGGAAGATAGACAAGAATGAGATCTACCCCTACAGAATAGAAGGGTTAGGTAAAAACCTGATCCCGGATGCCACCGATTTTGACATTATTGATTCTTTCATCAAGGTCACAGACAGGGAAAGTGCCCATACCGCTCGCGAAATCGCCAAAAAGGAGGGGATCTTTGCCGGTTATACCTCTGGTGCCGTCATGCAGGCTGTCAAACAATTGCAGAAACAAGGTGAATTTAATGCAGATAGCAAAGTGGTTGTCATTTTCCCGGATCACGGGTCCAGGTACATGAGTAAGGTCTATAGCGACAAATGGATGGAAGCTCAGGGCTTTATGGACGGGTTAAAAAAGATAGAGGAAAAGAAAGTGGAGGTCATAAAATAACTTCGCGGAAAAAGATATGAAAAGGCAGCAGGAAATGATTCCGCTGCCTTTTTTGTACCCCTAAATAAAGTTATGAATCGTGGTCAAAAATCCATAGTTTTGCAGAAACCAAACAGGGTTAAATGAGAGATTTATTTGACAGAATTATAGAGAATAAAGGCCCTTTGGGACGATGGGCCTCACAAGCTGAGGGGTATTTCGTTTTTCCAAAACTGGAAGGTCCGATCTCAAACCGTATGAAATTCCAGGGAAAAGAGGTCATTACCTGGAGTATTAACGATTACCTGGGGCTGGCCAACCTGCCCGAGATCAAAAAAGTGGACGGTGAAGCCGCTCTGGAATACGGAGCTGCCTACCCCATGGGGGCCCGGATGATGAGCGGGCATACCGTGTACCACGAACAACTGGAAAAGGAACTGGCTTCCTTTGTACACAAAGAGGCGTCCTACCTGCTGAATTTTGGTTACCAGGGGATCATGTCTGCCATTGACGCACTGGTGTCAAAAGATGACATTATCGTATATGACGTGGATTCCCATGCCTGTATCATAGACGGGGTCAGGCTGCATATGGGCAAACGCTTCACCTTTAAGCACAACGATATAGAAAGCCTTGAAAAGAACCTGGAACGCGCCACCAAAATGGCGGAACAAACAGGGGGAGGCATCCTGGTGATCTCTGAAGGGGTCTTTGGAATGAGGGGAGAACAAGGTAAACTCAAGGAGATAGCAGCCCTCAAGAAGAAATTCAAATTCAGACTGCTCGTAGACGACGCACACGGCTTTGGAACGCTCGGAAAAACGGGAGCCGGAGCAGGGGAGGAGCAAGGGATCCAGGACGATATCGACGTGTATTTTGCCACCTTCGCCAAATCCCTGGCCGGTATAGGAGCTTTCCTGGCAGCAGACCAGGAGATCATCGACTACCTGAAATACAACCTTAGGTCGCAGATGTTTGCCAAGTCCCTGCCGATGATCTATGTAAAAGGGGCCCTCAAAAGGCTGGAGATGCTCAGGACCAAACCCGAACTCAAGGCCAAGCTCTGGGAGAATGTCAATACATTGCAGGAAGGACTCAAGGAGCGCGGTTTCGATATAGGGACCACCTCGAGTTGTGTGACTCCAGTCTACCTCAATGGAAGTATACCCGAAGCCATGGCCCTGGTAAAAGACCTGAGGGAGAACTACGGGATCTTCTGCTCCATTGTGGTCTACCCCGTGATCCCTAAAGGGCTGATCCTGCTCAGGATGATCCCGACGGCTACTCATACACTTGAGGACATTTCCATTACCCTGGACGCCTTCTCATCTATACGGGAAAGGCTGGAAAACGGGACCTATAAAAGACTGTCTGCAGCTGTTGCCGCTGCCATGGGGGAATAACCGTAAAATAGTTCCAGGTAAAAGATCAGAGGGCCTTTTTATAGGTCCTTCTTTTTTTGTAGACCTCAGGGTTGAAGTGCTTCCACAGTTGTTTGATCGGGAGATTGTCCTCCAGTTCAGGCGTGCGGTAACAGGTCTCAATCCCCTTCTCCTCAAAGGTTTCGTGGTACTCATTGAAGATGATCGAGGTCACCCCCTTGTTCTGGTATTCTGGAAGGATGCCTATGAGATAGAAAATGGCGTCTTTACTGCTCTTCCTGGCCTTTAACAGGTGATACCATCCAAAGGGAAAGAGTTTCCCTCTGGCCTTTTGGAGGGCTTCGGAAAAAGAGGGCATCACGATGGCGAAGGCGATGATCTTGTCTGAGGAATCCACGATGAATTTAATATACTCCGGGTTGATGAACCCCAGGTATTTCTTTTTGAAATACTCCTTCTGCACGGGGGTGATCGGGACAAAGGAAGACAGCCTGGCGTAGGAGTCGTTGAACAGGTCGAACATCTTATCTACCCAGGGCATGATCTCCGATGTTTTCTTGAAATTCATCTCCCTGAGCCCGTATCGTTTTTTGATCAGCTGATGTACCCTCCTGAAAAGTGCAGGATCCACATTGCTTCTGGGGAATTTACTTTCGTCATATCCCTTCTCCTTTACAAAACCCAGTCGTTCATAGTGTTCCGGGTAATAGGGATAATTGTACCAGGTGATCATAGTGCCTATATGGTCAAACCCTTCCACCAGGACGCCGACCTTATCCATGTTGGAAAAGCCCACGGGGCCTTCCATATACTCCAGGTTATGCTCCCTCCCGAGCTCCGCCACCTTGTTGAGGAGGGCCTCAGAAACAGAGGGATCATCTATAAAGTCGAACCAGCCAAAACGCATTTTTCGCACTTTTTGCTCATTCACCTCTATCCAGTTGATCATGGCCGCAACCCTTCCCGCGATCTTACCGTTCTTGTATGCAAGGAAGAACCAGGCATCTGCATGTTCAAAAACAGGGTTTTTCTTCTGATCAAAAGTCTCCATTTCATCTTTGATGAGAGGGGGTACCCAATAGGGGGAATCCTTGTAGAGGGAAAACGGGAAAGTCACGAATTTTTTCAGGTCAGACTTGCTGACAGCCTGTTTGACATGTACCATATAAGCCATATTGCGCAATCAATATTAGGAATAATTGACCACAGAATAAAGCCCGGTATGGGATTAATTGAAAGAACTCCCGCATTCGGGAAGTTGGGAAGGGATCAGTTCTTGTTTTTCTTCCTGGCCCTGCGCTGGAGCTTCTTCATCTTTTTCTTGGAAATGCCGGGAAGTTTGGTTTCCGAATCGTCCATAAAGGCATTCCTTTTGATCATGCCTCCATTCTGCCCGGGTTTCTGGTCGTCTATGGAGATGACCTGGTCCTGGTGGAAATCGAGGCGATAAGAAAAGCCCAGGGAGCCGAACATCCTGCTGGGGGTGCTCTTGAAACTGCCCCCTATATTGAAATCGGCCTGAAAGGATTTACTGAACAAATGGGCGATCCCCGTTCTCAGGAGGATGTCCGAATACCGGTCGCTTTTGATCCCCTGGTTTTCCACAAAGACGCTCCATTTGGGGTTCTTAAAGGCGTGGGAAAGAGAAACCAGGTACTCCATTTCCGGATAATCCGTTCCGATACGGTCGTAGATCAGGTTGGAGATCAGCACTAACCGGGGGCCCAGGCTGCTCTGGGTCGCCACCATGGCTCTGGGGGCCACGATCGGGTCTTCCGGATAAAAAGGGTTGTCGCCCAGGGTAAAGGTGGCCCCGGCGTACACGGATACTGCGGGGACCAGGTCGCTCAACTGGAATTTGTTGTTGGCCCTCCAGCTGTACAGGTTGGGCTTGGTCCTTTCCGGATTTTTATACGGGTCGTAGAGAAGATACTTTATTCCCAGACGGTTTCTGGAGAAGTCGGATCTCTTTTCGTTCAGGTCAAAGGCCGTAAAAGTGATATCCTGTTGAATGTAGGTCCCTTCGTATACTATTTCCAGTTGCTCCCTGAAGAAACCGTACCTCAATGCCAGGTCGGCCCCCATGATAGTGGATTCCTGGGAGAGGTCCGTATGATCCCGCTGTTCGTAAAGGAAACCCGACTCGAGCTGGACCACTCCTTTCCCAACGGCATAGGCGCTTACCGAAAGTCCGGGCCGGTTTGAGTTGATCACTTCAGTATACTGGGAAAAGCCCGCTGCAGGCAAGGCGAAATACAAGAAAATGAAAAAGTGCAGAACGGGGTTGGTTTTCAAGGGTGCATCCATCAGGTGCTATTTTATCAAAGTTTTATGACATTTGTACTGCTATTACAACGTCGGAATTGTACTTTTGATATAATTACAAATCAAATTATGGGTTTTTTAAAGACACTGCTGATCATCCTCGGAGTGTATTTTCTTTTGCGGATCCTGGGGAGAATACTGGCCCCGAGGCTCTTCCAATACGCGGTTAAAAAGACCGGGGATCGGTTCCGGGAGGCGTACGAACAAGCCCGGGAGAATGGAGAGACCCGGTTTACCGGGCCTGAAGGGGAGATCAGAGGCACGGCAAAAAAACAAAAACCAACATCCTCAGAACAAGTGGGGGAGTATATTGATTTTGAGGAAATAGAGTAAACCAGCACTTCATTTTCTATGAGGGGAATCTCAAAGGCTTTTTTCACCCATTTTTTTACGATCACTTTCTTTGTGGTAGTCGCCCTGGCTTACTTCCACCCTGTGTTGCAGGGAAAGGTCATCCTCCAATCAGACATCATCCAGTACACGGGGATGGCCAAGGAACAGAACGACTTCAGGCAGGCCTATGACAAGGAGCCCTACTGGACCAATTCCGCCTTTGGAGGGATGCCTACCTATCAACTTGGCGCCAATTACCCCCATAATTATGTAAAAAAACTCGACAGGGTGCTGAGATTCCTCCCCAGGCCTGCGGACTATCTCTTTTTGTACTTCCTCGGTTTTTATATCCTGCTTTGCTGCATGAAGGTAGACTATCGCCTGGCCGTCCTGGGTGCCCTGGCCTTTGGTTTTTCCACCTACCTCATCATCATTTTGGGTGTGGGTCACAACGCCAAGGCCCATGCGATCGCTTACTTGCCGATGATCCTGGGCGGTATCCTGCTCAGTTTCCGCGGGAAATATTTCTGGGGTTTTGTGCTCACTGCCCTGGGCATGGCGCTGGAGATCAATGCCAACCACTACCAGATGACCTATTACTTTATGCTCCTGGTGCTGGTATTGGGACTGGTGATGCTTATCGATGCCATACGCGCAAGAACATTCCCCTCTTTCCTGAAATCAGTGGGGACCCTTTTGCTGGCCGTCATCCTGGGTATTGCCGTCAATGCCACGGCCCTGTTGGCGACCAAGGAGTATGCCGACTGGAGTACGCGGGGGGTCTCAGAACTCACTGTCAACCCCGACGGTTCACCCAAAGAGGCTGCCAAAGGGCTCAGCAGGGATTATATCACAGAATACAGCTACGGCATCGCGGAATCCCTGAACCTCTTTGTTCCGAGGCTGTTCGGAGGATCCAATAGCGAGGACCTCGGGACGAAATCAAAGGCCTATGCCTTCCTCACGGAACAGGGTGTCCCCCGATCCCAGGCCCTTGAGTTTGCCAGCGGA
>JBFKPJ010000016.1:0-26198 GCA_041628355.1 Muriicola sp.
CTGGAATATATGAACTACGAAAAGGTAAAACCGGGAGACACCTACTTTATCAATACAGGCAAGATACACGCCATAGGGGCAGGGGTGGTGCTGGCGGAAATACAGCAGACCTCTGATATCACCTACAGGGTATATGATTTCGAACGCCGAGATAAGGAAGGCAACCTCAGGGAATTGCATACGGACCTGGCCCTGGATGCCATCGACTTTGAACAGAAGGATGATTTCAGGGTAGCCTATGACAGAAAGAAGGATGAGGTAAATCCTATGGTGAACTGCCCCTACTTCAGGACAGACTTCCTCACCCTGAAAAAAGACCTCCTCCGGGATATGCGAGAAAGGGACTCCTTCACGATCCTGATGTGCGTGGAAGGGGAAGCAGAGATCGCCAATGAAACCGGGTCGGCATCCCTGAAAAAAGGAGAGACCCTCCTGCTGCCAGCATGCTCCGAAAAGATCGAGATCCGCACATCGGGTTGTGAGTTGCTGGAAGTGACCGTATGAAAGAATTCTTTCATATTTCCCGGGGCCATACTTAAATACTTACTTTTGTATTAAAATTTGTAAGAAATGGCAAATATTCGCGATTTAAAGAAAGACATCAACTACGTCTTGGGCGATATAATTGAAGCGGTTTACATATTCGAGGAATCGAACAACAATCCCGGCTCCAAAGAGGGCTCAGAGATCATCGACAAGGCGATTGCCACTTTTGATGATCTGATTGGCAAGGTCAATCAGAAAGATGTTGAGAACAGGAAGGCCCACCTGAAATCTGTCCGCGAGGAACTGGAAAAAGAGGCCACCAGCCTGGTTGAAAGGCTCAATAAAATGGGATAGCCCCCGGTTTATTGAGATCGGCGACCCTCAATGAGTCTTTCGAGTGCCTTGCCGTATTTTCCGCTGGCCACCTGAGGGTCCAGGGAACTGTATAGTGAATCCAGATATTTAATATTGGCGTCCGACACCTCCGACAATGCAATATAAGGGGCGATGTGGGACCCCGTATGCGTCATGGCGTAATTCAAGGCGTACAGATAACTCCGCCTGATACTTCTTTCATTGGCGCGCTGCAGGGAGTCCATGGCGGCGGGATCTTTGAGTATCTCCGGGTTTCCTGCGGCCTTTAGTTGCTCCAGGTTCTCCGCGTTGAACCTGCTCATCATCTCCCGGAATTCCTCCAGTTCCTTCTGGGTTGCGGAGCCCGTAACCACAGCTTTGCTGTCGAATGCATTCCAAACGGTCTGTATGCTGATCTTCCCCGCCTCCCCAAAGAAAGTGATGCGGTCATTTACGTCATTCTGGTCTGCCTTCTTCAGGTAGAGATAGAAGATCTCAGGGCTTTCGAGGGGGGTGGAGAACCGGAAATCCCCATTTCCCCTCAACTCGAGGGAATCGAGGGAGACCAGGGTGGAATCTTCCACTTTCTGAAGGTATATGGTCCCTTTTTTCAGTCCTTTTACGGTTCCGCTGACCTCCATTGTGCTGGATGTGTCGTCAGAGCAGGCGGAGATCAGGATGCCGATGGCCAGGAAAAAGTACAGGTATTTCATGGGTGTAAAATTTTGCCCAAATATCCGTAAAGTTTATGGAAATCTAAACATGGGAGGCAACTTCCATCAACAAGGCACAAATGTAAGCCCCAGCGGTCCCGATCACATAGCCAAGTACGGCGAGCAGGATTCCCACAGAGGTGAGGGAAGGGTGGAATTCAGCGGCCACGATCGGCGCCGACGCTGCACCCCCCACATTGGCCTGACTTCCCACAGCGAGGAAGAAAAACGGGGCTTTGATCAGCTTGGCGACCAGGATCAGGAGTCCCGCATGGATAGAGATCCAGATCAGTCCGATGAGGATGAGGCCGGGATTTTCCAGGACCTTGCTCAGGTCCATTTTCATCCCGATGGTAGCCACGAGGATGTAAATGAGTAATCCTCCGATCTTGCTCGCCCCTGCACCTTCATAGGATTTTGCCCTGGTAAAGGAAAGCAGGATCCCCACTGCGGTCGCAAATACCACCATCCAAAGGAATTCCGAACCCAGGGAAGAAAGGGCCTTTTCCTTGTTGCGGATGATCTCGAAATTAGACTGCAGGAAATCGGTAAAGTGAAACCCCAGGAAGTGAGAGATCCCCACTCCGGTAAACGCCAGGCATGTCAGGATGATATAATCCCTCAGGGTTGGTATGCGGGCTATCTTGGCCGTATAAGCAGAGACCTTTGCCCTCAGCTGGTCTATGGAACTCGTGTCTGCTTTCAGCCAGCGATCTATACGCTCCGTTTTTCCAATCCCGAGCAAAATGATCGCCATCCAGATGTTGGCTACCACGATATCGATCAATACCATCCCCCCGAAATTGGCCGGGTTGTACTGGAAGACCTCCAGCATGGCGGCCTGGTTGGCCCCTCCTCCGATCCAGCTTCCCGCAATGGTAGCCAGGCCTCGCCAAACGGCGTCAAATCCTACCCCGCCAACGGTCTCAGGGGAGAACAGGGAGACGATCAGGATAGCGATGGGTCCTCCGAGAATAATGCCCACGGTCCCGGTCAGGAACATGATCAGGGCCTTGGAACCCAGGTTGAGGATCGCCTTGAGGTCTATGCTCAAGGTCATCAGGATCAGGGCTGCGGGCAATAAATACCGGCTGGCTATGTAATAGAGGTTGGAGGATTCTTCGGAGATCAGTCCCACACTGGTCAGCACAGCCGGAAGCATATAACACATGAGCAGGGTAGGTACCACTTTGTAGAACTTGCTCCAGAATCCCTTTTCGAGGGAAGAGGTGTAGAAGACAAAACCAAGGCAGAGGCATAGAAGTCCGAGAATGACGGTGTCATCGGTGAGTGGAAATTGATCCATAATCGAGTTTGATCAGCTATTGAGCCAAATATAAAAATATTTGACCGGGGGGGCATCCTTCCCTCTCAGATATTGAGCCAGTAGGTGACCTTCAGGTTGATGGACCGCAGTTTTGGGGCAAAGGAGTTGACAAAATAATTGTCGTTGTATACCAGGAACAGGTCGGATAAGGGAGCAAAGCGCCATTGCAGCCTGGAATTGATCCCCAGGTTGTCCCGCTGGTTGCTGTACTGGATCAGGGTAGACCAGAACAGGGATTTGCTGAAGGTCAGGTCAAACCTTGGACTGATCAGCCAGATATCCGCACTGCCATAAGGTTCCGGTAACTGGATCTGGTCATACCTGAAGTTCATGGAGACGACCGCTTTGGGCTGCACGCGAAGGTTCACTCCTCCTTCCAGCGAAAAAATATCGCCGTTAAAGAACCGGCCGATGGTAGGTTCCAGTGAATATGAAAAAAGACGCCGTCTGTCCGATCGGTACTGAAAACTGACGGAATTGTAATAGTAGCCCTGCTCCCCGGGTAGCGGTAGGGCATCATCACTACGGGTCGGGTCAAAGTCGTCCAGTAAATAGGTGTATTCATGCGAAAAAGATGCCTGAGCCTCGGACAAATTGTTAAAGCGCACCTCCCAGTCGAGACGGGTGGTATAATCGGTGTTCAGGAAATTGCGGGTCGGACTCCAGATAAAATTCGGAAAGAACCTTATACTGTGATTCTGGATGATCCCCTCTTTAGGCCAAAAGACCCTTCTCATACTGAAAATGCCCTTGAAAATATCGGTTCGACGGATAAAGCCGAGATCGGACTGGTAATCTTCCCCTACAAACACCGCTTTGCTGAAGAAGTTCCAGTAACGGGAATTGTATTCCACCTGCATCCCTGATGAAAAGTCTTCATCCCTTCCCCCGGGCTCAATTGATTTGTGCAGGAAGGCCCGTCCGCTCCATAAATTATCTTCCGATATGAGGTTGTAGTCAACTCCCACAACCCGGTTATACCGATCTTCTTCGGCCAGAAAGTCGTAATCATTGGTGGACTGCCGGTTAATAAAGAAAAAGCCGATGTTGGAACGGGAGAATACCTGCTGCTGTACGGCCAGCATCATATTGTTGTTGGTGGCAATTTCATTGGCTTCATCAGCCTCGGTTTGAATGTTGAGGAAACCGATCCGCAGTCGGTTGTTCAGTTTACCGCTCAGCCTGACCCCTCCTATGATGCTGTTTTCTATGGTGTTCCCGGCTGTGTCCCGGGCAATACCGATGCGTCTGGAAAAAAAGGGATTGCTGTCCCGGGAATCACCGAAGTCTGCAAACAGGTCATTATTGTCGATAAAGAATTGCCGCCTTTCGGGAAGGCCAATTTCAAAACGCGTCAGGTTGGTAATCTGGTTATCTACCTCTACCTGCGAAAAATCGGGATTGACCGTGATATCCAGGTTCAGGCTGTTCCCAATAGCCACCTTGGCATCACCACCAAATTTGAAATCATCTGTCGAAGAATTATTTTCGAAATCCCGTGCAGTCAGATAATTGATATAGGGGATCACGGCAAAGGGCGTTCTGGATTTGCCAAGCGGTTTTTCAAAAACCATATCCCCCATAAACGTGAGCCCGAAGATGTTCTGATTCTGAGGGATACGCGCCCAGGTGCTGTTTTCATTGCTCTGGGTGTCAAAGCGGTAGCTGTTAAAACGCCATTTGGTTTCCCCTTCACGGAATTTAAATGAGGTCAGGGGAATAATCATTTCCGCCGTGTAATGATCATCGTAGATCCTGGCGTCTCCCTTCCACTTCACATCCCAGGAGATGGTAAACCCCCTCAGATCAAGACCCCCTCCCGAAACCAGACCTTCGCGCATCACGCCATAGGGATTTATCCCAAAGAGAAAAGCGTTATTTCCATCATTGAACGTATCGAAAAGTAAGGTGATGTTGTCGCTGTTGCCTGCGCGAAAATCACGACGAAGCGACTCAACTGCATAATCTTTGCCATCTGTATAAACGGTAATACCTATGTACAGGTTCTTATCGTCGTACAGCATTTTTATATCGGTCTGTTTAAGGGCCTGTATAGAGTCTACCGGGAAGTATTCCCAGAAATCTGAGGCACTTTCGGCTTCTTCCCATATGGGTTCGTCCAGTATGCCATCGAGATTGATGAAATCCTGTATGAATTTGACCTTAAAGGACCGATTCTTGGAACTGAAGTTGTTCTGTGAAAAGGACAATTGGATACCAAAGAGTATCACCAAGGTGAAAAAGACCTTCCTGAATATTATGCGTTCTGAGTAGAACATCCCGCAAATTTAACATTTAAAGCGTTAAATAAATCCCAAATTTCAGGAGGATTGACAAGTTGCGCAAGGACGAGGTTATCGGGATGACCATTCAATGATCTTTAAAGATGAATACCACCTTTCCGGGCTTTTCGATACTTGGAGGATCAGCAGTAAGATTTTACTTGCCGGTAAAATACCATCCTCTATTTTTGCAGAAACAGGAACTCAGATGAAGAACTTTATTATCCTATTTTTTGCAATGAGCAACCTCGCTTTTGCAAATCCTCCTGTTTGGGGGAAGACCGGTCACAGGGTGGTTGGCGAGGTTGCGGAGATGCACCTGAAGAGGAAGGCGAGGAAAATGGTCCACAGGATTCTGAAAGGCAGATCATTAGCTTCGGTCTCCAATTACGCAGACGATATCAAATCGGATACGCTGTACAATAAATACTATCCCTGGCATTATGTCAATTACCCGGCAGACAAGACCTACGGGGAGGAATCTCCCAGTGAAGAGGGCGACATCGTCATGGCGATCCGCACCTGTATTGATAAACTGCAAGACGGCCAGACCGCTGATCACGAACGTGAATTCTTTCTCAAAATGCTGGTCCATTTTATAGGGGACCTCCATCAACCCCTTCACGCGGGATGGGCTGAGAACCGGGGTGGGAATGATATAGAGATCCAGTGGTTCGGAAGGGGGAGCAACCTGCACCGGCTGTGGGATTCGGATCTGATCGACCATTTCGGGATGAGCTATACTGAATTGGCAAGGGACCTA
This sequence comes from Muriicola sp., assembly GCA_041628355.1. GTDB lineage: Bacteria > Bacteroidota > Bacteroidia > Flavobacteriales > Flavobacteriaceae > Muriicola. The sequence goes on from JBFKPJ010000016.1 coordinate 5,926, forward strand.
CCTCCCCTGAGCAAGCAGGAATTCAGGCAGATGCAGGAGGGGGGTGTGCTGAGCTGGGTGGAGGAATCCCATCGACTGGCTACCTCAATCTACGGATCAGTAAGCCCCGGAGAGCGACTGGGATACCGGTATAAGTATCTTTACTGGGATACCGTAGAAAAGCAATTGCTGAAAGGGGGGGTGAGGCTGGCGGCCGTACTGAACGAAATCTACCGTTAGCGCTTGGATATCCTGTTGCCGGTGATGTGCCGTTGTCTGGTGCTCTTGAAACGGGTACTTTCTGCAGATCTCAGGGCGGTGTGCTTGGTCTGCCGGCCCTGAACTCTTTTCCGCCACATCCTGAAACTGCTGGGTTTCATCTCCCTCCGCATGATCTCTATGGTCTCCTGCTCGGAGATCCCGAACTGGAATTCTATAGCCTCAAAAGGGGTGCGGTCTTCCCAGGCCATTTCGATGATACGGTCTAATTCTCTTTCGGTAAATTCTTTTTTCATAGCGGTTCAAAGATAGGGAGATTCCTTCTTTTTATTGAATGACCCTGAACGTGAGGTTGATCCGTTCTCCTATTTTCCTGGAAGTTTTAGGGACCTGATGCAGCCACCGGTGTTGTGTATTTCCCTTCATGATCAGCAGGCTTCCGTTTTCGAGGATCATTTTGTGCTTTAAGGAAGGGTCTTCCTTGTGTTTGAAGTGAAATGGACGTTCTTCCCCCAGAGTTACCGAAGCGATCACCGGATTTTTCCCGAGCTCGGTCTCGTCGTCTGCATGCCAGCCATTGCTGTCCTTCCCGTCCCTGTAAAGATTGAGCAGGCAGGTTGTGAAGGAGGTATCAGGGATCAATTGCTCTATTTTTTTCTTTAAACGCAGGAGGTCTTCCGTGAATGGGTGGGGGATCATGGTGATATTGGAGTAGGAGTAGGGCTTCCCATCATACCCGTAGAGGGCTGTTAATCTGGGCTGGGGATAGGTCTTCCCGAATACGCGGATATCGTCTTGCTGCCAGGGTGTTTCCCGTCTCAGGGTAGCAAAAAGGGCAGTTGCTGCCCCAGAATCCAAAAACCCGGGATAGTACAGAATATCGCTCTCCGGTAAGTCAATTTTACTGCCTTCCGTTCTCATGAGGGATTCAGCTGATGACCTTCTTGAGTTCATTCCTGTATTCCGATGGATTCTGGCCGGTAAAGGCCTTGAACGACTTGTTGAAATGGGAAAAATTGTTGAAACCGCTTTCAAAACAGACCTCAGTTATGCTCATGGGCTGTTCTGCCAGGAGTTTGGAAGCGTGTACCAGCCTGCATTCATTCACAAATTGCACAAAGGTCTTGTTTGTGATCTTCTTGAAATACCGGCAAAAGGAAGGAACGGTCATACTCACCATGTCTGCGATCTTCTCCAGGGGGATGTCCTCCCTGAAATTCTGTTTGACGTAATTGAAGACCACATTGATACGGTCATTGTCCTTGACCTCAGTTTTCAGGGAAAATCCGTCTGCATTCAACACCTTGTAATCCTCCGAACTTGCAAGTTCATTGAGGATATTGAGAATGGACAGGAGCCTTTGGAAGTCGGTCTGGTATTCCAGGACCTCCATTTTTTCCCCAATCTTCCTTTTCGTTTTGCCAGAAAACGCGATCCCTCCGGATGCGAGTTCGAAAAGGGCCTGGATCTGTTTCATTTCGGGGATCTTGAAGAAGTCGTTCCCGAGGAAGTCCTGCTTCATCTGGATCACGGTCTCCTTTTTGTTTCCAGTCAGTTTATCGGTAAGTCCGCAATGCGGGAGATTACTTCCGATCAGGATGAGGTCCCCATTGGTGTAATAGGAAACATGGCTCCCTATCTGTCGCTTTCCTGCACCGCCGTTCACATAGACCAGTTCGATCTCCGGGTGGTAATGCCATACATTGTTCTTATTGAGGCGTTCCTCGTCGAACTTCTGATAGGTAAACGAGTTCCCAAAGTTGGGTTCAATGGCCTCAAAAGTCGGTTTTTGCTGGATCATAGACAGTATATACGAACAAAATTACTCTTGTGGTTCTTCAATGAACTTTGCAAAATTATCTAAAAAGTGTGGAATATTACCAATTAAGATAATCTTAACGTCTATATCTGTTAAAATAGTACATATATAAGCAAAATACGCTGTAGTGATCCCGGGAAAAGCAGGATAGATTTGTAAAGAGTTTATTTCATTAATCAAAAAAAAGCAATCATGAAAACAATGAAAACAATCACCGCAGCGGCTATGATCCTTCTCAGCGCAGGAACCTTTGCTAATACCTCTTATTCGGTAGATACCGAGGGTAAGGAAATTATCGGAAGCACCAAAGAAGGTCCTTTCTTTAGAAAGACAGGGGACAAACTGTTCCTCAATTTCTTCAACAGGGAAATGGGTGATGTACAGATCAAAGTAATTGACAGTGAGAACAGGATACTGTACAGCGAGACCCTGAAATCCACGTTGGTGGTCGAGAAGGCCTTTAACTTCGGAAACGCCGAAAAGGACAGCTACAAAGTCGTTGTGAAGGATGCGAACGACACCTATGCTGAGTATTACGTAGTGAAGTAAGTTTAGTTAATTCAGCGAAAGAGGGGCCGGTCAGGCCCCTTTTTTTTGGTGTTTTTTCAGTTTTTCCCTGGTCCGTTCCGGGATATAAGGGCAGTTCAAGGCGAGGCTAAGTAATTCCCGGTCCTTTTCTTTAGAATAAATCAGGGAATACAATTCAGCTATGCTCGGGGAGGTGTCCGCTTTTTCAACAAGGCTCAACCGGTCTCCCTGTCTCACCTTCCCGGGCCTGGTCACACGGACGTAGGTGCCAGGGTGGCCGTGATCGATAAACTCTTCAATGATTTTCTGATCCCCGAACCGGATCCCCAGTTTATAACAAGGTTCCCTCGGGATGGTGATCTGTACCAGGGCGCTGCCCAGGCTATAGATCGAACCTGCCGTGAGGGTCGATTCATCCATGCCTTCCACGGTGAGGTTCTCCCCAAACATCCCCCAGTCCCACGAAAGGTCGGGATATCGTTCTTTCCAGTAACCGTAGTGGTCTGAAGCGAAGAGGTAGCAGGCTTTATACTCGCCCCCGTGATGTCTCCGGTCCGCGACCGCATCCCCGACTACGCGTTCATAGCCGAGTTGAATAGGGGAAGAAACGGGGGATTTGAAAATGCCTGTCTCCTCCGTGCGACCCTTCCATTCAATGCGCCTGGGTATACCGATATTGGTGGAAATAACCTGCATGTCCCAAAGATAGGAAAGAAGGGCCTTGTTTGGAACAAGTGATAATTTTGACCCAAATGGACCTACGATCTGCGTGAAATATTGCGTTTGAGGACTTCTTCCATCCTTTCACGTGCCCCGAGGTCCTCTCCTTTGAATTCCGTCATCTGGAAGAAGAGGATGTCCTGCCCTATATTTTCAAGATCGTAGATGGCGTGTTGGTCCTTGTGTTGCAGGAATTCTGAATCTCCTTTCTCCAAATGCATCAGGAGGATCCGCCCATCAGAAAACCGTGATATCAAAAGGCCCTCAGACCCAGCGACCCAATAGTAATCCGATTCGATCCTTCTGAAGGGGAGTCGTTCCTTGGGCAAAAGCACCACTTCCCAGATCCGGAGGTAATCATTTTCAAACAGAATTTTCTGACCCAGATCAGGGCTTATCCTTTTTTTCTTCAACTCCTCAATATGGGCCGGATTCCAGGTGTTGAAATTTCCGGCGTCGTTTATGGCGGTGTACTTAAGTAATTTGGCTTTCTGGTTTTCCTTAGTGGTCATAGCGATACAATTTTTAAAAATCCCTGGCCGGATAGAAGATCTTCATGCGTTCTCATCTCATAGACTAGCCGGCCAGGGCGTAAGGCACACATTTCATCTATCAACTCAAAGTTTTGGTAATTATTTCCTGTAGTCAAGCTGCAAACCAGGCAGTTAGGTAGTGAATTCAGAAATCAGAACGGAAAAGGCTAGAAATCCCCATTTTCAAATCCGAAATCAGGAATCCATACTCTCAAAACGATTCTATTTGGATGGTTCGTTGCCGTGAATTACAGGATCTATGATCCGGATCCAATCAATCCTCCTTGAATCTGGTAGGTGTGGTACCTGTTACTTTTTTAAAGGCAGCATAAAAAGCACTTTTACTGTGAAAACCCACTTCCTGCCCTATGCCTTCAATGCTGTAATTGTGAGCATGGGCATTGTTAAGGATTCGCTGTGCTTTTTTTATTCGCAACTCGTTGACGTAAGAGTTGAAATTCTGATTGGAGATCGTATTGATACTCGTGGAAATCCTTTTGGGATGCATCTTTAATTTTTCAGCCAGGTCTACGATCGTCAGTTCGGTGTTCAAAAAGGCCTCGCTTTTCTTCATGTAGGTGTCGATCACTTCCATCAGATCCTTGAGGTCCTGATTGTCAGGGTTCGTTTTTTTCGAGTCGCCTCCCATACCTGCCTTGTATTCCGACAAGATTTCCGGATCATTTTTCGATAAATTCGAAAGTACGTTCTGTTGTATCATTCCATTGATAGCCACCCAGTAAATCGCGAACATGTCCAGTAAGGAAAAGATGATCTTAAAGTAGTAGTTCTCATGGGAAATGAAATACAGGAGGTGAATGAAGACGGAGGAAAAAATACTGTAGATCAGAAAGATCCGCACCCAGGTAAGCACCTTGTTCTCAAGTTCTGAGAAGGTATCCTCGACCTCGGCCCTGTGGAGGTCGATCAATCTCAGGTTCCATATGCCGACGCCCCAGGAATAGAGTATCCCCAGATAGGTGAACACCAGTACATACCAAAAACTCTGGGCAATGATCACTTTGGTCTCATAGGGCTGGAAGTAAAGATATACCTGCAGGGCAAAAGAGAGGATTCCGGGATACAGGAGCCAGTATCTGATCTTTTGGTCTGAAAAAATGGAGATCTTCTGAGTGTAAACATAGAATACGGCGAAGAGCAACCAGGAAAAATTGAAAGGCAAAAGGAACAATTCCGGGTATTGTTCATCGAGCTGTAATCCTTCGGGGATAAAGATCAGCAATTTTAAGGAGAACAGGATCAGGTATATTCCGAGCCAGTAGGTGCTTCTGAAATGCCTGTAATTCAGGATCAAGAGCAAAAGGCCCAGGGTGACGCCCTGAATAAGTGCCAGTATATCGAGGGCTGATTGGAAATTAAAGGTCAGGTCCAACGATAAGAGTAAATGGAAGGTTGACAATTTTTTATAAAGATAGGAGATTACCCTTAATAATGATCAGTAGGATAACATTTTCAGTGAGTTACATAGGAGACCATGTATTCCGGTATGCGCAAAGGGAGTTCGGTGGTCACGGAAAGAAGGTCATTCTGTCCAGGCGCTCCCGGATGGCCTGTAGAGGGGATGAAGGGACGAAAAGGGCAGGTATTTTCAAGGAATTTCAGAGGCCGGGGACGCTTTATGCATCAAAGAGTATGGGCCATTTGCTTTCTATAAGGTCCATTTATATACTTAGAGCAGAAGGTCTGCCGGGACCATCCGGGATCATCTCCTGTCAGAATCTTCCTTCCGTGTCATGAGATAGATGGAATACCCAGTAAAAATGATCAGGAAGGGAAGCAGGAGCAGGTCGTACCGCGTTACCCCTTTCTGGTATGTCTGCACAGTGGAATTCACATCCATTGCCCAGGCGAAATACACGGACCAGATAAACAGGATAAAAAGAATAAAACTCTTTTTGTTAGAGCTCATCTCAAAGTTTTACTTAAAGTTCTGAATTCAACCGGAAGGAGACCAGAATTTTACCGGGATCGGTGTTCGGATTTCGGAAATTAGGACCAAAATGTATTTCTTAAGAAAAGACCATGTCCCGATGCCTGAAGGAATGCATATATTTTGCCGAAGTGGGGGCTGGGGCGTCGGAGATGGCACCAAAACACTATGCAGCCTGGTTGTCCCTGTATTGGGTAGGCGTCATTCCGGTAAATTTCTTAAATGCCGAATAGAAGGCACTTTTGCTTTTAAAACCCACTTCAATCCCGATACCTTCCACACTCCAGTGAGAACCCTTGTCGGTTTTAAGCAACCTCTCGGCCTTATTTATCCGGTACTCATTGATATAGGAATTAAAGTTTTGCTTACCAACTGTATTGATCGCTTCGGAAACCAGTTTCGGATGCTGATTGATGCCATCTGCAAGATCCATAATGGTGAGTTCCGGATTGACAAAACTATCGGATTCCACCACGTACTTATCGATCTCTGCCATAAGTTCCTCCAGTCTGCCCGGGATCATCTCGGCGGTATAGGATTTTACCTTCGAACCTTCTTTTTGACCTTTCGGGATCCATTCGTTGAAGACCATGGAGCGCACATTTCTTTGCGTGATCCCGAAATAAGAAACCCAGTAGATCGCGATCAGGTCCATGATAGAAAAGATCGTATTGTCTTTGAACATAGAAGGATATACATAGGCTATAAAATGGCTGAACAGGGAAGTGGCGAGCAGATAGATCAAAAAGAAGCGCGCCCAGCGAAGCTCTTTATGAGTTATGAAGGAATATGTGTTCAAGACCTCTACTCTGTGCCTGTAGAGCAAACGCAGATTCCATATTCCGACAAACCAGGAGTAGTAGGTTCCCAGGATCCAGAATACGAGCGTATGCCAAAAGCTGTCTTCAATGGCCACCTTGGTCTCAAATGGCAGGGTGTATATGATACCCTGGGCAAGGATGGAAACGATTCCAGGATAAAGGAGCCAGTATTTAACCTTTTTCCGGGAAAAAACGGAGACCTGCTGAGTGTAGAGGTAAAAAAGCGGGAACAGGATCCAGGAGAAATTGAAAGGCAACAGGTAGAACTGGGGGTATTGGTCGGAGATCTGGGTGTTTACCGAAATCCAGGTGGCTAATTCCAGTGAATAAAGCAGCAAAAAGAAGCCCAGGTAAAAGGTACTCCTGTATTTGCGAAGACTCAGGACCATGAGCAAAATAGCGATGGTCACCCCCTGGATCAGACCAATGCCATCCAGCAGGACCTGCAAATTGAAATTGATGTTCGTGAGCATTCGCAACAGGGTTTTTTAAACGGGCCAGTGCTGGTAAGCGTACGGATCAAAAGCCATACGCTGCTTACAAAAATAAAATTTTATCAGGTCCTTTGGGTGCTCATTTAAAAAAAGCGGAAATATTCCTGACCCTTTTTGTTTTTTCTTCATTCAGACCCTGTCATTAAATAGGACAGTGGAAAGGATGTCGGCCTACTGATGATGGGGTAAAATGCCTTCTTTCGGTCAGGTAATGAGAACCTCAGAGGTACCAGTAGGCCCAATACATCAGCCCGAATTGCAGGGGGATCCTCAGGAAGAGGATCCATCTGGGGATCCCGGCCCCTTCTTTTTCACCTCTCAACATATTGAAATGGACCAGGAGGAAGACGGCCAGCATCAGGATGATCCCGATCAGGGAAAGATCCCGAGTTAAAGGGTAGCAAAGCCCTGCAGCCAGCAGGATCTCAGCCAGGCCGCTGATATATACTAATTCCTTGTGATAGGGGAGGAATCGGGGCATGATCCGCATGTAGGCCCTGGGTTTTACGAAGTGCATCACTCCTGCAAAGGCATACATGGCAGACATGGCGTAAAGGTGCCAGGGTTCATTCATGGGATAAAAATAAAAAAAGACCGCCTGATGTGGGCGGTCTTTTTTTGTGATCGTGCCATTATTTTACCATTTCATAGCTCCGCTTGATGAAATTGGTAAGGGCTTCGCCTTTGAGCAGGCCTTTGGAAAGCCTGGCAAGGTCCAGCGACTGGTTGATCAGCCTTTCCCTTTTCTTGGCCGTTTTCGTATTGAGGATCTCACTGACCAGTTCGTGGTTCGTGTTCACCACCAGGTTGAACATGTCGGGCATATTGCCCATTCCGAACATCCCGCCCCCGGTTCTTTGCATTTCCTTCATTCGTCTCATGAATTCTGGTTCGGTGATGATGAAGGGGGCAGCCAGACTGTCCATGGCCTCCAGTTGAACGGTATATCCCTTGTCTTCCAGGACCTCCTCTATCTGGGATTTAAGGGTGTCCTTCTCCTCATCTGAGAGCTTGCTGATCTTGGTGTCCTCCTTTTTGATCAGGTTGTCCAGGTGGTCTGCATCGACCCTGGCAAAGGATAGGTTCTCCTTGGAGGTCTCAAGCTTTTGGAGCAGGTGGCCAACGATGGGGGAATCGAGTAGCAGCACTTCGTAACCCCTTTCTTTTGCAGCGTCTATGTAGCTGTGTTGCTCTTCCTTGTCGGAGGCGTAGAGGACCACCAGTTTCCCATCCTTATCCGTCTGTGCTTCAGAGATCTTCTCCTTCAGTTCATCAAAGGTGTAATAGGAGCCATCTACGGTAGGGTAGAGGGCAAAGGTTTCCGCTTTTTCGAAGAATTTTTCCTCCGATAGCATACCGTATTCGATCACGATCTTGATGTCATTCCATTTGGCCTCAAAATCTTCCCTGTTGTCCTTGAAGAGGGAATTGAGTTTATCAGCCACCTTCCTGGTGATGTAGGAAGAGATCTTTTTGACCGCCCCATCGGCCTGCAGGTAGGAGCGGGACACGTTCAAGGGGATATCGGGAGAATCGATCACTCCCCTCAGCATGGTGAGGAATTCAGGAACGATCCCTTCCACGTTGTCCGTCACAAAGACCTGGTTCTGATATAATTGGATCCTGTCTTTCTGTATGTTCAGGTCGTTGGTGAGCTTGGGGAAGTACAGGATCCCCGTGAGATTGAAGGGATAATCCACGTTCAGGTGGATGTGAAAAAGAGGTTCTTCGAACTGCATGGGGTACAGCTCCCGGTAAAACGTATTGTAATCCTCCTCTTTCAGGTCCGTCGGTTTTTTGGTCCATGCGGGATTCGGATTGTTGATGATGTCATCCACCTCTTTCGTTGGCGCCGGATCCTCTTCTTTGGCTCCCTCGGGTTTTGGCAGGGTCTCTGTGCGTGTACCGAATTTGATCGGTATGGGCATGAACTTGTTGTATTTGGTCAGCAGTTCGCGAATACGGTGTTCTTCCAGGAATTCCTTGTCGTCCTCATTGATATGGAGGATGATCTCCGTTCCCCTGTCCGTTTTCTCACCTTCCTTCAGGGTAAACTCCGGTGTACCGTCACAGATCCAGTGGGCAGCAGGTTCATCCTTGTAGCTCTTGGTGAGGATCTCCACTTTTTTGGCCACCATGAAGGAGGAATAGAATCCCAGGCCAAAGTGACCTATGATGCCTGCGTCTTTTCCTGCATCTTTGTACTTGTCCAGGAATTCCTCGGCTCCGGAAAAGGCCACCTCGTTGATATACTTCCTGACCTCTTCCTGGGTCATTCCTATACCCTGGTCAATAATGTGCAGCTTTTTGCCTTTCTTGTCGATCCTGACCTCAATGATGGGATTGCCGTATTCTACCTTGGCTTCTCCAATGGATGTGAGGTGTTTGAGTTTAAGTGTCGCATCGGTCGCGTTTGAAATGAGCTCTCTCAGAAAGATCTCATGGTCGCTGTAAAGAAATTTTTTGATCAGCGGAAAGATATTCTCTACGGAAACGTTGATTTTACCAGTTGCCATTATTGTTTTTATTTTTTGATTTCGCCTTTAGGGAATCAAAAAAAGTACCAGAGCGGTTTGGAATGACAAACTGACACCTCAAGACCTGTTGCGCAGGGATTCAAAACTTTAACAAATTTTTTTGTTTAAAAATAATAGATAAAAATTAAACATTATTTATATTTGTATCGATTGCTTCAAGATCATTGCTATGAAAAAGTAAAATTGGTTTTAGTAATCAGTTTGTTTATTAATTGGTTAGGTTGTTAGAAAGCGTGCCTTCATCCCGGAGGCGCGCTTTTTTGATTTGCGAGATTATTCTCAATTCCTTAACAGTATATATGTTTATAAAAATGTAATTTTGCTTAAACAAAAATTAATGACAATGGCTACCAAAAAATCTCAGGGAAACAAGTCTGCAGCGGAAATAGTTTCCGCGTATATGACATATGTTCTCGATCAGGAGGAACGTCCTGTTTCCGTTTATAAGTTCTGTAAGCAAATCGGAGTGACCGAAGAGGTTTTTTACCAGTCCTTTGGTTCCCTCACTTCCCTCCAAAAGGAGGTCTGGAACATGTTCTACCAGAACACCATGGAGGTATTGCACAAGAATAAGGATTTCGACCAGTTCAGCAATAAGGATAAGATGCTCTCATTCTTCTTTACCCTTTTCGAAGTAATGACGCTCAATCGCAGTTATGTGCTCTTTACCCTCTCCGAGCACCGCATGTCTCTGAAAAATCTGGAGCAGCTCAAAGGCCTGAGGTTACGCATCCGTGATTTTGCCGGGGAACTTATTGAAGGCGGAAATGAGGAAAAGGCATTCAAAGTTTCGAAGCACAATCCAACCCTGTTTTCAGAAGGGGCCTGGCTTCAATTTTTGTTTCTGCTGAAATTCTGGTTGGATGATTCTTCCCCAGGCTTCGAAAAGACCGATATCGCCATTGAGAAATCCGTAAAGACCATTTTTGATGTCTTTGACAACACCCCTCTGGACAGCATCCTGGATTTCGGGAAATTCCTGTATAAGGAAAATATGGCCTGATCCACTTCCCCTTATACCCCCAATGGCATGAAAACACTGGACAAGATCCCTACAGGAAAGATAGAACGAGCCGGAAAACTCGTGAAGACCGGCGTAAAGGTGGGGGGGAATTACGTAAAATATTACAGCAAAAAGCTGGTCAATGGCGAAACCACCCGGGAGGAACTCGACGAGAACAATGCCGCGGATATCTACGACGGACTCAAAAGCCTGAAGGGAAGTGCCCTCAAGGTGGCCCAGATGCTCAGCATGGAGAAGAACCTGCTGCCCAGGGCCTATGTGGAACGTTTTTCCCTCTCCCAATTTTCTGTACCCCCATTATCCGCACCCCTGGTCCGGAAGACCTTTAAAAAATACCTGGGCCAGTTTCCAGAAGAGGTCTTTGACCGCTTCGAAAGGGATTCCATCAACGCAGCCAGCATAGGTCAGGTGCACAAAGCCTGGAAAGACGGGAAGGAACTGGCCGTGAAGGTGCAGTATCCCGGAGTTGCTGAGAGTATCTCCTCAGACCTCGCCCTGGTTAAACCCATCGCGATCCGCATGTTCAACCTGCAGGGCAAGGACTCCGAAAAGTATTTCAGGGAAGTGGAGGACAAACTGCTGGAGGAGACCAATTATATCCTTGAATTAAAACAGAGCAAAGATATCTCAGAGGCCTGTGCCCATCTGCCTAACCTGGATTTTCCTCTCTATTACGAAGACCTCTCCAGCGAAAGGATCCTCACCATGGACTGGATGCACGGCATGCATTTGAGTGAATTCGCCAAAACCTCCTTCTCAGAGGAGACCGGTAACCTCCTGGGTCAGACCCTCTGGGACTTCTACATGTTCCAGATGCACGGGCTGAGGAAGGTGCACGCCGATCCCCACCCGGGGAACTTCCTCATCAGTGCTGATCACAGGCTTATTGCGATCGACTTCGGGTGTATCAAAGAGGTTCCGGATGAATTCTATGTCCCTTATTTCGAACTGGCCAGAAGGGAGGTCATCGAGGATGAGGCCCTCTTCGAAGTTAAACTGGAGGCCCTGGAGATACTAACCCCTGCGGACACTCCCGAAGAAAGAAGATTCTTTAAGGAACTCTTTCGGGAACTGCTCACCCTGTTCACCATGCCCTTTAACCAGGAATCCTTCGATTTTGGATCGGATGAGTTCTGGGGACGCATAGCGGATATCAGTCAGCGCTATTCCAAGGATGAACACATCCGCAAGATGAATGGCAACCGGGGATCAAGGCATTTCCTGTACATCAACCGTACCTTTTTCGGCCTGTACAACCTGCTCCACGACCTGAAGGCCAGGGTGGAAGTCAACAATTACCTGAAATTCCTTTGATCCTATTATTCTGATCCTGCTTCAGCATCGGATTCCCTGTTCTTGACGTATTTCTCAAGCCACTGGTCCTGTTCCCAGAGCAGGTGCAGGATACTCTCTTTAGCCCTGTAACCGTGACTCTCCTTTGGCAACATCACCAGCCTGACGGTGGCCCCCAGCCCTTTGAGTGCGTTGAAATAACGTTCGCTCTGCATGGGGTAGGTCCCCGAGTTGTTGTCTGCCACTCCGTGGACCAGGAGCAGAGGCGTTTTCATCTTGTCTGCATGCATGAAGGGAGACATGGTGTAATAGACCTCAGGAGCCTCCCAGTAATTCCGTTCCTCGCTCTGGAAACCAAAAGGCGTCAGGGTACGGTTGTAGGCACCGCTGCGTGCGATTCCTGCGGCGAAAAGGTCTGAATGTGAAAGCAGGTTGGCCACCATAAAGGCTCCGTAGCTGTGTCCCCCCACGGCTACGCGTGACGGGTCTATATACCCCATGGCATCCACCGCATCGATGGCGGCTTTGGCATTGGCCACCAGTTGTTGCCTGAAGGAATCATTGGGTTGTTCTTCCCCTTCTCCTATGATCGGGAAGGCCGCATCATCCAGTACCACGTACCCCTTGGTTACCCAATAGACAGGGGATCCCCAGTAGGGATATGTGAATTCATTGGGGTTCTGTGTGTTCTGTGAGGCGCTGTTCTTGTCCTTGTACTCCCTGGGATAGGCCCAAAGGATCATGGGCATTTTCTCCCCGGAATCCCGGTTATACCCCACCGGCAAATACAGGGTACCGCTGAGTTCCAACCCATCCTCCCGCGTATAGCTGATCACTTCCTTGTGAACGTCCTGAATGCTTTTAAAAGGGTTCTCAAAAAAAGTGAGCTGGGTGGGCCCTTTTCTTTTTTTCAGGTGCTTGTAGTAGTAATTCGGGTAGATGTTCTTTGATTCTACCCGCACCAGCAATTCGTCCTTAGCGACATTGTAGTCGAGCAGGTCCTCTTTTTGGTCCGTCAGTTTGGATTGATACATCCTTTCTTTATTCAGGGTCTTCAGGTCGATCCGGTCCACAAAGGGGAACTGGCCCTTTTCAGAATAGCCTTCTCCCAGGAGATAGGCTTTGCCCCGGGGGTCGAAACTCAGCACGGAAGCTCCATAGTCATTGCGTTTCATCACGAAAGAACCCGGGTCACTGTACACGTCCTGGTAATTCCTGTCAAAAAGGACCACCGGTTCCTTCCCGGGATCAGAAGGGTCAAAGACATAGGTCCTGGTATTCCGGGTATTCCACCAGTAATCGTAGGCCACCGCCAGATTGTCCTTTCCCCATGAGATACCGCGGAAACGGTCAATGGTCTTCAGGATCTCGGTCCCCTTGCCCGTAAAAGGCGCTTCCAGCTGATAGACCGCATCCCTGAAGGGTACTTCCACTTCGGGATCCCCCTCATCCAGCGCTTCTGCATAGACCAGGGTAGCTGCCCTGTCTGCCCGCCAGCTCAGGTCGCGCATCCCTTTCCGTTCTGCCATAAAACCTTTGGGCAGGTCTTCAATAAGAGGGACTTTGAGTATTTCATTCACAAGGGCTCCGTCACTGGAGTAAAGGGTAGTTGTGGATGGAAAACGGTAATAGGGTACCAGGTAAGAGAAGGGTTGTTCTACAGTGACCACCATCACGTATTGCCCGTCAGGTGAAAAACTGATGTTCCGGTACATGGCAGCCGGCTTCCAAAGGGTCTTGTTCCCCTCCAGGTTTACCTTGTACAGTTCAGACAGTGCCAACTGCTGGAAATTGAATTCGTCGGCAGGGTTGGAAAGCAGATCCTGGTAAGTGCGGTTCTGTGCTTTTTTACCGTCATTGGTGGAGATGGTGGGCCCTTCCGGAACGGCTTCCGCCTGGTCGATCAGTTCCTGGCGTGAGTCGGGAAGCATCTTGACCAGCAAGGCTGTGCCATCCTTGAACCAGTTGATCACATCCCCCAGGTTGGCATTTACACCGGCATCGGTGATCTTTTTCACCTCCGCCCTGTCCAGGTCGAGTACCCAGACCTCCACCCCTTTGGCCGTAGTGTTCGTGACGGCGACCATGGACTCATCAGGGGAAAAGCTGAAATTGGCGAGCCTGGGATTCTCCGGTAAGCCTTTGACCTGTATGGCTTCCCGGGCCGAGGGCGACTTCACCATGATATTGTTGTAGTAGTTGGTCCTGCTGCCGATATGGGTCACCGGGTTGATCCGCAGGCCGGCCAACCGCATTTCGGGTTCCGAAAGCTCGGCAATGGTCTTGTAGGCATCCCGGTACAGCAATAGCATATGCTTTCCGTTATCCGTCATCCTCACTACAGGGGCGAGAGGGGCATTCACCAGGTCCAGTATTTCTTTGGAAGGTTTCTGGTAAGTGAGTTTTTCCTGGGAAAACCCGGAAATTGGGCTTAGCAGGGCGAGCGTTAAGATGGGTAAAAGGATACTTTTCATTTGGAGTTTCATAGGAGCTTAATTTTTGACGGGATAAGTTACTACATAAAGCTGATTTTATCCACCTGATTTAAGATCTTCTGATCCTGACCTCCCCTGTGATCTCAATCTTTTACATAATCTTTAGGTAAGCATAGTAAGAATAGGTATTTTAGGAGAACGAAACTAAACAAAGGGCGGGGCACTACCCCTTGCCTATACTAAACTCATCCTAAATATGTACAATTCTAGAATTTCGGGTCTGGGTTTTTACGTGCCTGATCATGTAGTTACCAATGACGACCTTTCCAAGATGATGGATACCAGTGATGCCTGGATACAGGAACGTACGGGAATACAGGAGCGAAGACATGTGATCAGGGGAAAGGACACGACCACCTCTATGGGGGTAAAGGCAGCAAAACAGGCCATCGAAAGGGCCGGGATCGATAAGGATGATATCGAATTCATCATCTTTGCCACCCTGAGCCCGGATTATTACTTCCCGGGTCCAGGGGTGCTGGTCCAGCGTGACCTCGAAATCAAGACCGTGGGGGCCCTGGACGTCCGTAACCAGTGTTCCGGATTTGTCTATGCGGTTTCCGTGGCTGACCAGTATATCAAATCAGGCATGTATAAGAATATTTTGGTCATCGGTTCCGAATTGCATTCCGGAGGACTCGATTTTACTACCCGTGGCAGGGGCGTTTCCGTTATTTTTGGGGATGGTGCCGGGGCCGCCGTGCTTACCAGGGAAGAGGACCCCGACAAGGGGATCTTATCCTCCCACCTGCATTCTGAGGGAAAACACGCAGAAGAGCTTTCCCTGTTAGCGCCCGGGATCGGGCATCGATGGGTGACAGATATCCTCCGGGACAATGACCCGGAAGACGAATCCTATTATCCGTATATGAACGGGCAGTTCGTCTTCAAGAATGCTGTGGTCCGCTTTTCAGAGGTGATCATGGAGGGGCTGGAGAAGAATAACCTGAAGGTAGAGGATATCGATATGCTGATCCCTCACCAGGCCAACCTCAGGATATCCCAGTTCATACAGCACAAGTTCAAACTTTCGGATGACAAGGTCTACAACAACATCATGAAATACGGCAATACCACAGCGGCCTCCATACCGATCGCCCTGACCGAAGCCTGGGAGCAGGGAAAGATCAAAGAGGGAGACCTGGTGGTCCTGGCCGCGTTCGGAAGCGGATTTACCTGGGGCAGTGTCATCATCAGGTGGTGACGAACAGTCCATTCGTAACACAAAACCCCGGCAGGACACCGGGGTTTCTATCATTGGATTGCCGCACTAAACACTAACCATTAACTTTAAAAATACAGCCTCCCAATGAATGAGCTTTGTGTAAAAGACGAAACCCTGTGCAATACGTTACAGTCCTTAACACACTTTAACAGGTAAAATTTTCTATGAAAAAAACGCTGGTCTTCGGAGCCTCTCTAAAACCGTATCGTTACAGCCATATCGCCATAAAACGATTGGTGGAAGCAGGGGAGGAAGTACTCGCCTTTGGCCTGAGGGAGGGCCATGTGGCCGGGGTACGGGTCGTGACCTCCTGTGACGCCTTCGAACAGGTGGATACGATCACCCTCTATATGAATCCCAGAAGGCAGCAGGCATTCTATGAGACCATCATCGGCCTCAGGCCCAGGCGGGTGATCTTCAATCCCGGGACCGAGAATCCCGAGCTCTACGACCTGCTTGCCGAAGCAGACATCGACGCGGAGGTGGCCTGTACCCTGGTCTTGCTCTCCACCGGACAATATCATTAAGGGAGGGTCAGATGCGCTTTCGGATCAGCCATAATCCGAGAAAGGTGATCAGGCCGTTGATTGGGAGGAGTTCGTACCCGATCTGGTAACCCCCGAGCACTTCCGCCGGAATGTAGGACAATCCAATGATCAGCAGCACACAGGAAAGGGCTACCACCCATACGAGTCGGTCCTGTACCTGGTATTTGGTGAAGATCCCAAAGGCGAAGAGTCCCAGCAAAGGGCCATAGGTATAGGTGGCCACGGTCAGGAGTCCGTCTATGACATTCCGGTCCAGCACGTATTTAAAACTGATCACCACCATGATGATCAGCAGGCTCATACCCACGTGCACCTTCTTTCTCAGGCTCTTCTGTCTGCCGGCCTCCTTTTTTTCAATCCCCAGGAAATCCACGCAGAAAGAGGTGGTCAGGGAAGTGAGGGCGCTGTCGGCACTGCTGTAAGCAGCGGCGATCAACCCGAGTATAAAGGTAGAGGCTACCAGGCTGCCCAGGCCGGTGTTCAGGGCGATCTCCGGAAAAAGGAGGTCCGATTTGGGTTCCCCGTCCATCAGCGGGAGGGCCACCCCATACCGGTCTGCATAAATGAACAGCAGGGCGCCGAGCAACAGGAAAACCAGGTTGACCACTATCAGGATGATGCTGAAGGTGACCATGTTCTTCTGTGCGTCCCCCAGGGATTTGCAGGTCAGGTTCTTCTGCATCATGTCCTGGTCGAGTCCGGTCATACAAATGGTGATGAACATCCCTCCGAGAAAGGATTTTACAAAGTGATTTTTCTGGTTGAAATCTTCCGTGAAGAATACCTTGCTGTATTCCTTTAATTCATCGGAATTGAGGAAGCCTGAAAAATCCCATCCCAGTTTTTCATTGATGAAATAAATGGAGAGCCCAACAGATAGCAGCATGAACAGGGTTTGAAGTGTGTCCGTCCAGACAATGGTTCGGATCCCGCCCCTGAACGTGTAGATCCAGATCAGCAGGATAGAGATGACCACGGTGAGTTCAAACGGTATGTTCCAGGCGTCGAAGACGAATTGCTGCAGGACAATGGCTACCAGGAAGAGGCGGAATGAGGCCCCGAGCACCCTGGAGATAAAGAAAGAGACGGCACCCACCTTGTAGCTCACCGTGCCAAACCTGCCCTGGAGGTATTCGTAAATGGAGGTGACATTTAAGCGGTAATAAATGGGCAATAGCACAAAGGCGATCACAAAATACCCAAAAAGGTACCCAAAAACCACCTGCATATAACTGAACTGGGAGGCTGCTACCCAGCCGGGGACGGATATAAAGGTGACCCCGGAAAGGGAGGCACCGATCATCCCGAAGGCGACTACGAACCAGGGGGATTTGTTCCCTGCACGGAAAAAATCGGCGTTGGAGTCATTGCGCCCGGTAAGGTAGGAGATCACGATCAGGACCAGGAAATACGCGCCGATCAGCAGCAGAATACGGGAGGCGTCCATTCGAATTAATTTCCGGCCCAAAGTACAAAAAGTAAAAATAGTACGTAATTTTGTAGGTATGGAATTTTCGTCAAAACTCCTTGAGAACGCCGTCTACGAAATGTCCCAGCTACCCGGTGTGGGGAAGCGCACGGCACTCAGGCTGGTGCTTCACCTCCTCAGACAACCCCCGGCCCAGACCGGAAGGCTGACCCTGGCGCTTAAGAACCTGAGGGAGGAGATCAAATTCTGCCGGAACTGCCATAATATCTCCGATGTGGAATTGTGCGAGATTTGTGCTAACCCCAAGAGGGACGAAAGTATGATCTGTGTAGTGGAGGATATCCGCGATGTGATGGCTATTGAAAACACCAGCCAGTACAACGGCCTGTACCATGTGCTGGGAGGCAAGATCTCACCCATGGAAGGCATCGGCCCCCAGGACCTCAACATTCAGTCTTTGGTGCAAAAGGTCAAAAGCGGGAATGTGAGGGAATTGATCTTTGCCATGAGCTCTACCATGGAGGGGGATACAACCAATTTTTACATCTACAGGCAGATCCAGGACCATCCCGTAAAGACCTCCACCATTGCCCGCGGTATCGCCGTGGGGGATGAGCTGGAATACGCGGACGAGATCACTCTCGGGAGGAGTATTATCCAGAGGATCCCCTTCGAGACCTCCCTGAAAGCGGAGTGACGGAATAGAAAGAATTTAAAAAACAGACCAGAAAATTAGTATTTTTGCAAAAATATTGAACCGAACAAGGCTCTGAATAACAATATGTCAAAGTTTGAATTAAAACTCCCCCAGATGGGAGAAAGCGTTGCGGAAGCCACCCTGACCTCCTGGCTCAAGGAGGTGGGAGATACCATTGAAATGGACGAGGCTGTTTTCGAGATCGCCACAGACAAAGTAGATTCTGAGGTCCCCAGTGAGGTGGAAGGGGTCCTTGTCGAAAAACGCTTCAGTGTGGATGACGTGATCAAGGTAGGGGAAGTAGTGGCAGTGATCGAAACAGATTCCGAAAGTACACCTGATTCAGAGCCGGATACCTCGGTGATAGCAGAGGAAGAAGAAATTCCCGAGACGGTCAGTGCCGAGATAGAAGAGCAGGTCAGCCAGGCCAGGGAAACAGTTGCCGTGGCTCCTTCGGTTCAGTCCGGTTCGGAGCGGTTCTATTCCCCCCTTGTCAAAAATATCGCCAGGCAGGAATCCATCTCCCAGGAAGAACTGGATGCGATCGTAGGAAGTGGCCTGGAAGGCCGGGTCACCAAGAATGATGTCCTTGCCTATGTGGAGTCTCGCAGGAACGGTGGTGAGCATAAGGTGCTACCCAAGGAGGAGCCCGCCAAGGCGGAACCAGCTCCCGAGAAGGCAGCCACCAAGGTGCCGGAGGTCGCCCACAAGGTCACAACTGCTCAAATTTCAGGTTCCGATGAGGTCATCCCCATGACGCGTATGGGCAAGCTCATCGCCCAGCATATGACAGACAGCGTGGCTACCTCTGCCCATGTCCAGAGTTTTATAGAAGTGGATGTCACCAATGTGGTGAAATGGCGGAATAAGGTAAAGGAGTCCTTCGAGAAGCAGGAGGGAGAGAAATTGACCTTTACCCCCATCTTTATGGAAGCCGTGGCCAAGGCCCTTAAAAAATACCCTATGGTGAATATCTCCGTGGATGGGGACACGGTCATCAAAAAGAAAAATATCAATATAGGGATGGCGGCAGCCCTACCGGATGGGAACCTGATCGTTCCCGTGATCAAGAACGCGGACCAGCTCAACCTGGTGGGGATGGCGAAAGTGGTGAACGACCTGGCCAACAGGGCCCGTAACAACGCCCTGAAACCCGATGAGATCAAGGATGGCACCTATACAGTGACCAACGTGGGTACATTCGGAAGTGTCTTCGGCACTCCCATCATCAACCAGCCTCAGGTGGGGATCCTCGCCCTGGGTGCCATTCGGAAGATGCCCTCTGTGATCGAGACCTCCGAAGGGGATTTTATAGGGATCAGGAGCAAGATGTTCCTCTCCCACAGTTATGACCACCGCGTTGTGAACGGAGCTTTGGGGGGCATGTTCATCAAGGCAGTGGCCGAGTACCTTGAGAACTGGGATATGGACCGGGAGATCTGAACCCGGGCCTCCCCTTAAAAAAGAGATCCCCAGAACCCTCTACAGCAGCAGGAAATGAAATTGAACCTCAATAAACCTATTTGTTTTTTTGACCTGGAGACCACAGGCACCAATGTGGCCAGGGACAGGATCGTGGAGATATCCATCCTCAAGGTAAAGCCGGATGGCAACAGGGAACAGCACACCTGGCTTGTAAACCCGGAGTGCGAGATCCCAGAGGCCGTGGTAGCCATTCACGGGATATCCAATGAGATGGTGGCTGATAAACCCACCTTTTCAGCACTTTCCAAGGAGATCTTCCAGTTTATCAAGGGCTGCGACCTGGCCGGATTCAACTCGGACCGCTTCGATATTCCCTTACTGGCGGAAGAAATGCTTCGGGCCGGAGTGGATTTTGATATGAAGAACATGGTCTCGGTAGATGTGCAGACCATCTTTCACAAAATGGAACAGCGCACCCTTTCCGCCGCCTATAAATTCTATTGCGACAAGGACCTGGTAGGCGCTCACGGTGCCAA